>NZ_JBEORY010000013.1:0-163303 GCF_040302665.1 Kitasatospora sp. NPDC097691
GATAGCCGTACGGCCCTGCGACCCGGCCGGGGGTGGAGGAAGGGTGGCGGTCGGGGGACCGGGCAGCGGTCCCCCGGCCGCCGGCGCGGGGGTGCGGCCCGCCCTGACTGCGGGAGGGCGGGCCGCACGTTCCGGGCCGGCCGGGCCGACGGCGCGTCCGGGGAGACGCCTTGCCGGTCCGGCCGGGGCCGGCCGGGTGGACGGTGGGCACGGGGGAGCCGACCGGCCACCCGGGGTCTTCGGGTGGTACTGCTTCCTGCTGTCCCGCGGGTGGTGGTGCGTCCCGCGGGTGGTGCGATCCGGGTGGGCGGCGAGCCCGGGGGGAGTCGCTCGCCGCCCACCCGGAGTCCTGGGGGTTACCTCTCGGTGTTCTGGTCGTCGGCGTGCCCGGACTTGCTCGCCCGGACGTCGGGCAGCGCGGGTGTGGCGGGCACGGCCGGTACGGTCACCCCGCCCTTGCCGGGCTTGACGCCACTGCCTCCGGTGTCCTCGCCGTTGCTGCCGCCGTTGGCGTTGCCGCCCCCGCCGCTCTTGCCGTCGGTGTTGCCCTTGCCGGAGCCGGGCGCGGGCGCGGTGCCGGTCCTGGCGGGGTCGCGCGGCTGGGCGTCGGTGCCCTGGTGGTCGTCGTCCCCCGCGCCGGAGGCCCCGGCGCAGAACTCCGCCACCCGGTCCGCACCCCCGGCCGCCGTGACCAGCGGGCCGTAGATCGGATCGGTGACCAGCCGGCCCTGGCGCTCGCCCTTGGCCATCCGGTCGGCGAAGCTCCGGCACAGGCCGAGCAGTGCGGGCGGGACGACGGGACGGTCGCCACGGCCCTCGGCCGACGGGGTGCCGGGGGTCGAGGTGCCGGACGGGGCGGGCGTCTGCGGCCGCGCGGAGGCGCCGTCGGACGGACGGGCTGAGCCGGACGGCGGGGCGAACGGGGCGCCGCCGGGGGAACCGGCGGCCGACGCGCCCGGCGAGGTGCCGGAGGCGGCGCCCTGGGCCGCGAGCGTCTGCTCCGGCTCGGCGGGGCCGCCGCCCAGCGCGGACGACAGGTTGCCGGTGCCGGCGGCGACCGCGACCCCGCACAGCGCCGTGGCGCCGAGCACGGCGGCAGCGGCCTTCGTGCTGAAGGCCCTGGCCAGCGCGGCGGTTGCCATCGATCGTCTCCGGACGGGGGTCACTACGGGTGCGGGCGCGAGACTCGCCTCCCGGAACGCGGCCAGCGCGGCCTCCTCTCCGGCCAGTTCGCCGACCGTCGCGGGAGCGGCGGCCGCGGCGAGCACCCGGGCGAGCTGCCCGGGACCTCCGTCCGGTCCGGTGAGCGAGGCGCCCTGCCCGGCCGACGGGGCGGCCACGGCACCGCCGAGCAGTTGCTCGGCGGCATCACGGTCGATCCGACGGGATCGGTTGGTGCTCATCTCATGTCCTTCAGCGTCGCGGCCCGGCGTTCTGTCACACCCTGCGGAGAAATTTTTTTCGGCGGTTTCCCCGCGGGTTGCGCGGAGGCCTTCCCGGCGCTCCCTCCCGCGGTCCCGCCGGGGGCGGGATCCCGGTCACCCGTCCGCGCGGCCGGGATCCCGCCCCCGGACGCGAAGGGCTGCTCCAGCAGCTTGGCCAGCCGGCGCAGGCCCCGGTGGGCGGCCATCCGGACGCTGCCGGCCCGCTTGCCGAGCACCCGGGCGGCGCTCTCCGCGTCCAGCTCCATGACCACCCGCAGCAGCACCGCCTCGGCCTGGTCGCGCGGCAGCCGGGAGATCAGTGCCAGCGCGTCGGCGGTGCCGACCGTGGCCAGCGCGGCGCCCGCGGTGTCGTCCCCGGCCGCCAGCTCCACGAGGTACTCGAAGGGCAGGTCGGCGACCGGACGGCGGCGGCGGGCGCGCAGGTGGTCGAGCGCCCGGTGGCGGGCGATCGTGGCGGCCCAGCCGCGGAAGCCGTCCCCGTCGCCGGAGAAGCCGCGCAGGTCGCGGGCGATCTGCAGCCAGGCCTCCGAGGCGATGTCCTCGGCGTCCTGCATGTCCTCCGGCCGGCCGCCGACCAGCACCCGCAGGTAGCGCAGCAGGCCGGGCTGGACGGTCCGGAAGAGCAGCCGGAACGCCTCCTCGTCCCCGCCCTGCGCGGCTCGGACCGCCTCGGTCAGATCGACGGGAGCGGCGGCCGGTCCCGGTGGTGGGCCGGTGGTCGGTACTGGTCCGGACCGGCCGACGTGGCTGCCGGTGCCCGCTCCGGGGCGCTCTGCATTCTGCACCCGCCACATGATGCGCCATTCGGACGATCGGGTCGGCTCCGATCGAAGGACCGGACCATCCCGGGGCCGGGGTCCCGCGCGGAGTTGCCGTTCGCCCGCGGACCCGGCGGGCCCTCCCCGCCCGCGTTGTCCGTAGACGAATCAGTCCGGGCCGCCGACGCACCCGGAGATGGGGTCCACCGGAAGCCCGGTCAACCGGCGCGCCCCCGCGCGACGTGCCCCGGGTCACACACCCGGCCCCGACCGCGCCTGCCGACCGCGCCGGGCGGGCGGGCGGCCTGGCGGGCGGGCGGCCGGGCGGCCGGGCGGGGCCGCACGGGCTTCCCGTCCGCCGGGGACGAGCGGTTCGACACCGTCCACTGCCGGGACACCCCGGACCGCGAGCTGTGGACCTTCCCCCTGGGCGGCTGGGAAACCGCAGGTCGGAGGGGGTGTCACGGCGCGCACCATGACAACTGTCACGCGGATCCCGCAACGGACGACACTGCTCTGACGGAGGGCCGGGCGGAAAGACTGGAGGCACGACGCGGGCAGCGGCCCGCGGCCACCAGCCGGGGAGGAACCCACCGTGAGCCAGACCGTCAGCGCCGCCGCCGTCACCGCCACCGTCGCCGCTCCCGCGCTGCCCTCCAGCGCCGGCTCCGCCCACGCCAAGGCCCCCAACCCGCTGGTCTCCGGCCTCCGCCCGCTGGCCCTCGACGTCGCCGCACCGCTGGCCGGCTACTACCTGCTGCACTCGGCCTACGGCCTGAGCGAGTTCGCCGCGCTGGCCTGGAGCAGCGCCTTCCCGGCCGCCCGCACCGTCGTCGGCCTGCTGCGGGAGCGCAAGCTCAACCTGTGGGCCACGCTGATGCTGACCGTCAACCTGGCCGGCCTCGCCCTGACCTTCGTCACCGGCGACGCCCGGCTGATGATCGCCAAGGACGGCGGGCTGAGCGGCACCGTGGCGCTCGCGATCCTGGCCTCCGCGCTGATCGGCCGGCCGGTGATGAGCCCGATGCTGATGCCCTTCGTCACCAAGGGCAAGCGGGACCGCACCGCCGCCTGGCAGCGGCTGGCCGAGGGCCGGGCGGCCGCGTCGCGGTCCTTCCGCCGCCACGAGCGCCTGTTCTCGGGCATCTGGGGCACCGCGCTGCTGGCCGAGTGCGTGGCCCGGGTGGTCGGTGCCTTCACCCTGCCGGTGTCGACCATGGCCTGGCTGTCCACCGTGTTCCTGGTCGGCGCGATCGCGGCCGGTTCGATGCTCGGTCAGATCGCCGTCGAGCCGATGGAGAAGCTGGTCAGCGCCGAGGCCGAGGCCCCGACCGCCGCCTGAGCACCGCCCCGACCGGCACGTGAACAGACGGTTCCGGGCGCTCGAACGGCCAGGAACCATCCGGATCCCCCGGGAGTCCTTACATAACGAGGGGGTAACGGGACCCCCGACGAGGAAACGGGGAACCCCATGTACCGGACGACGGACGCGCTGACCACCATCGAGGACCGCACCCTCGTCTGGGACGGCTGCCTGAACGTCCGCGACCTGGGCGGGCTGCCCACCGCCTCCGGCCGGCTCACCGCCCGCCGCGCGATCGTCCGGGCGGACAACCTGGACCGCCTCACCGCCGAGGGCTGGGACACCCTCCTCGACCACGGCGTCCGCACCGTGATCGACCTGCGCAACGCCGAGGAGTACAAGCCGCTCCTCCCGCTCCCCGACGGCATCGACCTGATCCGCATCCCGCTGGACGAACTCGCCGGCCCCGCCTGGTGGGAGTCCCACGGCCGGCTGGACGGCACCCCGCTCGCACTCCGCCCGTACCTGGACCACTGCCCGCACGCCGCCGCGGCGCTGATCGCCGCGATCGCCGGCGCCCGCCCCGGAGGCGTGGTCGTGCACTGCGGCGCCGGCCGTGACCGCACCGGCCTCGCCGCCCTGCTGCTGCTCGCCCTGGCCGGGGTCGACCGGGCCGCGATCGCCGAGGACTACCTGCAGAGCGGCCCCAACGTCCGCCCGCTGTACGGGATGCTGGGCCTGCCCGACCCGTACCGCCGGATCGACGCGGTGCTCGCCGAGGCCGGGACCACCGCCGAGGCCGCGCTGGAGGCCGCGCTCGACGGGTTCGACCCGGCCGGCTACCTGCTCGCGGCGGGCGTCACGCCCGACCGGATCGCCGCCGTCCGCGGCCGACTGCTGCCCACCGCATAGGCGGCCGCCGCGCGCCGCGCAGGACGGTCGCCGCGTACCGCACGGAGCGGGTCGCCGGATTCTCCACGAGAATCGTCAACTGATGGTTGACGGCCTTCGGGTCGACAACCTACGGTTGACGCATGGAGAATCCCGTCGTTCCCAACACCACTCCGCTGCGCCTCGACGACCTGATCGCGGCGATCAAGAACGTCCACGCCGACGCGCTGGACCAGCTCTCCGACGCGGTCATCGCCGCGGACCACCTCGGCGATCTCGCCGACCACCTGATCGGCCACTTCGTCGACCAGGCCAGGCGTTCCGGCGCCTCCTGGACCGACATCGGCCGCAGCATGGGCGTCAGCAAGCAGGCCGCCCAGAAGCGCTTCGTCCCCAAGGACCCGGCCACCCCGAACGACCTCGACCCCAGCCAGGGCTTCAGCCGCTTCACCCCCCGGGCCCGCAGCGTCGTGGTCGCCTCGCAGGAGGAGGCCCGGAAGGCGGCCAACGCCGAGATCACCACGGAGCACCTGCTGCTCGGCCTGCTCGCCGAGCCCGAGGGCATCGGGATGAAGGCGCTCGCCGCCCAGGGCGTCGCCCCGGAGGCCCTGCGGGCGGCGGCCAGCGCCGCCCTGCCGGCCGCCGCCGACGAACTGCCCGCACTGATCCCGTTCGACGCCGGGAGCAAGAAGGTGCTGGAGCTGACCTTCCGCGAGGCGCTCAGGCTCGGACACAACTACGTCGGCACCGAGCACATCCTGCTCGCGCTGCTGGAGCAGGACGACCGCCGGGGCGTCCTCACCGCGCTGAAGGTGGACAAGTCCGAGGCGGAGACCTTCGTCTCGGAGGCCCTCGCCGCCCTCATCGCCGCCCGGAACGCGGAATCCGAGCAGCAGGGTTGAGAGACCGGCGCCGTGCCCCGGACGGAACTCCCGTCCGGGGCACGGCACTCCGCGCTAGAAGCCGGAGACGTGGGTGGTGACGATCCGGACCCGGCCGTCCTCGGCCGCCTCCAGGGCCGCCTCCAGCCGGGCCGAGCGCGCGGGGCCGAGCAGCTCCAGCGCCTCCTCGACCGGGGCCCAGCGGTGGTCGTCCAGCTCGCCGGCCGGGACGGTCACGGGGGTGCCGTCCGGGACGGTGCCGAAGTCGAACATGAAGTGCTCGGCAGGGTGGTCGAGTTCGCCCGAGGGGTGGGTCCAGGAGATGGCCAGCAGCTCGCCGGCCTCCCCGACGATCCCGGTCTCCTCCTCCAACTCCCGCACGGCGCACTCGACCGGGCCCTCCCCGAGGTCGATCGTGCCGCCGGGGAACTGCCAGTGCTCGCGGTACCCGGCCTTCACGATCAGGATCCGGCCGGACTCGTCCCGCAGCAGGCAGCCCGCCGCCGCGTAGATCCTGGGCAGGGACGCCAGCCATTCCTCGCGGGACTTCAAGGGCTCAGCCGTCACGACGGTCCTCCTGGGGCGGTGGGTTCGACGCCCCCACTCTGCCACCGGATCTCGGGGCGGACCGATGAGTCGGCGCCCTCGCGACGGTCCAACCCGCATGACGACCGCCACCGGGACGACACCCGGCACCACACCCGGCACGACCGTAACCTGCGACCTGGGCGCGCTGACCGCTCCCGACCTGTCCGTCGTCGACGCGCTCGCCAGACTGAGGCTCGCCACCGCCCGGCACGGGGTCGGCGTGGTGCTGCTGAACGCGAGCGGCCCGCTACGGGAACTGCTCGCCTTCAGCGGGCTCGCGGCGCTGCTGCCGGACGCGACCGGTCCGCTCGACCCGGCCGATCCACTCGACCCGGCCGATCCACTCGCCCCGGCCGGGCTGCTCGGCATCGGGCCGCCCGGTGTCGCCTCGCCCGGCGCCGAACTGCCCGGTGGCGGACTGCTCAGTGCCGAACCGGCGGGTGCCGGACTGCACAGCGCCGGACTACACGGTGTCGCCCTGCTCGGCGTCCAGCCGGGGCGGCAGGCCGAACAGCGGGAAGAGCACATCGGTGTCCAGGAAGTTGGTGAACCCGGCGATCCGGCCCGCTGACACCTCCGGCACGATCAGCGCCCACGGCTCGTGCCCGCCCGCCGGACTCGGCCGGTACTGGGCGAAGGCCGGGCCGCCGTTGGCCGTCACCGCGAGGAGCCGGGAGCCCCGACAACCGTGCCCGGGGCCCAGCATCCAGGCCCGGATCTCGTCCTGCCCCTGCAGCCACATCGAGAACGGCGGCATGTTGAGCGTGACGTCCTCGTGCAGCAGCGCGGCCAGGCCGTCCATGTCGTACGCCTCGAAGGCACGGACGTAGCGGTCCAGCAGCGCGCGGTGGTCCTCGTCCAGCGCGGGGGCCGGCCGTGCGGCCGGGGCGTCCGTGGCGAGCACCGCGCGGGCCCGCTGCAGCGCGCTGTTGACCGAGGCCACCGTGACGCCGAGGAGTTCGGCCACCTCGGCGGCCTTCCAGCCGAGCACCTCGCGCAGGATCAGCACCGCCCGCTGCCGGGGTGCGAGCCGCTGCAGCACGGCCACGAAGGCCAGCTTCACCGATTCGCGCTGGGCGGCCACCTCGGCCGGGTCCCCCGTCTCGGGCAACACCCGGCCGTCCGGGGCGGGGCCGATCCACGTCACCTCGGGCAGCTGGGTGCCGTGCGCCGCGGCCACCGTGACCGGGCCGGCCAGGTCCATCGGACGGGCCCTGGCGTTGCGGCCGTTCAACGCGTCCAGGCAGACGTTGGTGGCGATGCGGTACAGCCAGGAGCGCAGCGCGGCCCGGCCCTCGAAGCCCCGGTGTCCGCGCCAGGCGCGGACCATGGTCTCCTGCACCGCGTCCTCGGCCTCGAAGACCGAGCCGAGCATCCGGTAGCAGTAGCCGGTGAGTTCGGTCCGGTACCGCTCCAGCCGGAGCTCGACCGGCTCCTCCGTGATCACGTCGGCCATGGTGCCCCCGTCGTCCTGCCGTGCCTGCTGATCGGGACGAACCTAGCGCACGGCACCGACAGTCCGGCCCGCCGCCCGCCGGGCCCTCCCCGCACTGCCCCTGACCGTGCGTCAGGGGCGGGCACCGGCGGCTCGGCGCCCGTTCCCCGGCGAAACGGCGTGCCGGGCGGCCGCTCAGTGCGCGGAGTGCTTCTCCGCGCCGCGGTGCCGGTGGCCCTTGAGCTCGGCGTGCATCGCGGGGGCGGCGTGGACGGTCGTGGTCGGCGCGTCGCGTCCGCCGTGGCGGAACGCCTCGTCGCTGCCGTACCCGGCGCCGGCGGCGGACATCGCACCGGTGCGCAGCTTCGGCGCGATCCGGGTGGGTGCGCTCGCCATGCCGCGGCGTTCGAGCAGTTCCTGGGTGCCCTGACGGAGCTGGGCGGTGCTGCCCGGGGTTCGCTTGGTCATCGTGGGCCTCCCTTCGGCGGTCACCGGCCGGACGGATGCCGACCGGAGGGGCCGCACGGTCGTTATGTCCGGATTTTATCCGGCTTGCGCGCCGGTGCCACCGGGGGCAGCCCGTGCGGAGGCCCGCCTCAGCCCATGACCTCGTGGACGAAGCACCAGCGCCAGTCCTCCCCCGGCTCGTACGAGCGGATCACCGGGTGGGAGGTGTTGTGGAAGTGGGCGGCGGCGTGCCGCTGCGGCGAGAAGTCGCAGCAGCCGACGTGGCCGCAGTCGAGGCAGATCCGCAGGTGCACCCAGTCCCTGCGGCCCTGCGCCAGGCACTCGGCGCAGCCTCCGGCGGGCGGGAGGGGATCGATGTCCCGCGGGGCCAGAGCGAGGTCTTCGCAGGCGCTCATGAGTGCAGGCTAAGCCGCTCCGGTCCGCCCCGCCCGCTCAGGACCGGGCCGTTCGAGGACGCTCGACGGCGGACCCGTCGAGGACGAGCCGCCCACGGCCGGCCCGCTCAGGACGCCTCTGCCGCCCCGGAGGCGTCGGCACCCTCGGACGCCCCGGAGGCGCCGGCGACCTGGGACGTCCCGCCCGGGGCCGTCCAACTCGCCAGCAGGGCCAGCTTCTGCGCGGTCGGCGAACCCGCCGGGGCGGTGTAGACGACCAGCAGCTGGTCCGGCGAACCGTTGACGCCCAGGGTCTCGTAGCCGAAGTCCAGGTCGCCGACCAGCGGGTGCCGGACCAGCTTGACGCCGTGGGTCTTCTCCCGGACCAGGTGGTCCGCCCAGAGTCGGCCGAACTCCTCGCTGCGCACCGACAGTTCGCCGACCAGGGCGCTCAGCACCGGGTCGTCGGGGTGCAGTCCGGCATCCCGACGCAGGTAGGAGACGGTCTCCGCGGCGACCGCGTCCCACTGCCGGTAGTACTCCCGGGCCGCCGGGTCGAGGAAGGCGTGCCGGGCCTGGTTGGGCGGGCCGTCCGCGCCGCCGCCCGTGCGCGTGGAGAAACCGTTCACCGCCTCGCCCAGGGCGTTCCAGGCCAGGACCTCCATCCGGCGGCCCAGGACGAAGGCCGGCACCTCGGTCATCAGGTCCAGCAGCAGCCTCGTCCCCGGCCGGACCTGCTGCCGTGCCCGCCCCCGGCCGGCGACCGTCCCGGCCGGGGCCTTGGGCGGTCGGGCGAGCGAGCGCAGGTGCGCCGCCTCCACCTCGTCCAGCCGCAGCACCCGGGCCACCGCGTCCAGCACCGCGTCCGAGGCGCTGCCGCCCCGGCCCTGCTCCAGCCGGACGTAGTAGTCCACGCTGACGCCGGCGAGCTGCGCCACCTCCTCCCGGCGCAGGCCCTGCACCCGGCGGCGGCCGTGCGAGGGCAGGCCCACCTCCTCGGGCAGGATCCGGGCCCGGCGCGAGCGGAGGAAGTCCCCCAGGGTGTTCTCCATGCCTGGCAGGTTAGCCGCGTGCGGCGGCGTGAGGGCGGCGCGAGGGTGGTACTGCCGTTCCCAGGAAAGGCCGTCCCCGGAAGGGAGTTCCCAGGAAGCCGGTACCCGGGACACCGGTGCCCAGGAAGGCGGTACCCGGGAAGGCGGTACCCGGGAAGCGCACAGCCCTGGGTCGGCTGTCGCGGTCCGCGCAGAGTGGTCGACGTCAGCCCGACCCGAACCAGGAGCCCTGGAGCGCCCGATGAGCCTCGCCACCCTCGCCACCCGCACCGCCGTCGTCACCGGAGCCGCCAGCGGCATGGGCGCCGCCACCGCCCGGACCCTCGCCGCCCAGGGCGCCCGGGTCGCCCTGCTGGCCCGCCGCACCGAGCGGCTGGACGCCCTCGCCGCCGAGATCGCCGCCGCGGGCGGACAGGCGCTCGCCGTCACCGCCGACATCACCGACCAGGCCTCCGTGGACGCCGCCGCGAAGGCCGTCCACGACGCCTACGGACAGGTCGACCTGGTGGTCAACAACGCCGGGGTGATGCTGCCCAACCCCCTCGCCGACGGCCGGATCGACGAGTGGACCCGCATGGTCGACACCAACCTCACCGGCGCGCTGCGGATCGTCCGCGCCTTCACCGCCGACCTCACCGCGGCCGCCGCCGAGGGCCGCACCGCCGACCTGGTCAACGTCTCCTCGATCGCCTCGCACGTGGTCTTCCCCGACTACGCCGTGTACGGCGCCACCAAGGCCGCGCTCACCCAGCTGTCCGCCGCCCTGCGCAGCGAGCTCGGCCCGCGCGACGTCCGGGTCAGCGCGATCGAGCCCGGCCTGACCGACACCGAACTCGGCGGGCACATCGACAACCCGGCGCTGCGCGAACAGCTCGGCGGCATGTTCGCCGCCATCCCGGCGCTCGCGGCCGAGGACGTCGCCGACCTCGTCGCGTACACCGTCAGCCGCCCCCGGCACGTCAACCTGCGTCACCTCGTCGTGCTGCCGACCCGGCAGGCGTGACCGGCCCGGCGGCGTCCCCGCTCCGCGCCCACGGGTGGCATGGGAGCATGCCACCCGTGGCGATCGTGACGGGGAGAACGAACGGCGACACCGACGGGGGCGACACCGGCGGTGTGCCCGCGCAGCGGAACGGCGGTGCGGGGGCGCCGGACGGCGGCGCTGCGGGCGGTGGCACTGCGGGCGGTGGCGCTGCGGGCAGCGGTGCGAGAGGTGCCGACGCGAGGAGCACCGCCGGCATACCCGGACAGGCCGGACCGGGCCGCTTCCTGGCCCGCACGCTGCCCGCCACCGGCCGGCTGCGGCAACCCGTCGCACTGATCCGGCTGCTCGGCGGCCTGCTCGCGATCGCGCTGACCCTGCTGCTCGCCGACTACGCCCGCGCCACCACCGGCGGCATCGCCGCCGACGTCGCCGAGGCCGCCGGCCTGGTGCCGCGACCGCTGGCGAGCCTGGCCGGCGGTCTCACCACCGCCGCCGTCCTGCTGCTGCCGGTCGGCCTCGCCGTGCGGCGCCTGTTCGGCCCCGACCGGCGGCGCGCCCTCCAGCAGGTCTCCGACGGACTGCTCGCCGCCGTCCTCGCGTACGGCGCCACCCTCGGCGTGGACCTGTGGGCCGACAGCCTCGCCCCGCACTCGCTGCTCACCGCGCTCACCCAGCCGCTGCCCGGCAACGTCCTCGGACGCACCGAGCCGGTGTACGGCTACCTCGCCCCGGTCCTCGCCTTCATGACCGCCTCCGGCAGCCGCGAACGCCGCCTGCCCTGGACCGTCCTCGCCCTCTCCGGCCTCGCCGGACTGGCCTGCGGCTTCGCCACCCCCACCGCGCTGCTGCTCGGCCTGCTCATCGGCTGGACCGGCGCCCACGGCACCCTGTACGCGGTCGGCAGCCCCGACCCCTGCCCCCGGCCCGGCGAGGTCCTGCGCGCCCTGCGTGAGAGCGGCCTGCGCCCGGTCGAGGCCCAGCCGACCGGGCCCGACCGCTACCGGGTCCGGCAGGCCGACGACCGCCCCGACCTCGACGTCCAGCTCCTCGACCGGCAGGCCGTCACCGCCGCCGCCGTCCGACGGGCCTGGCGCCGACTGCGCCTGCGCACCGCCCCCGACCCCCGGGCCCTGCGCTCCCCGCGCACCGGGCTGGAGCACGAGGCCCTGGTCACGTACGCGGCCCTGGCGGCCGGCGTCCGCACCCGCGACATCGCCGCCACCGCAGGCCTCGGCCAGGACAGCGCCCTCATCGCGTACGAGCGGCTGGACGGCCGCACCCTGGACCAGCTCGCCGACGAGGAGATCACCGACGAGCTGCTCACCGACGCCTGGGGCCAGCTCGCCCTCCTCCAGCGCCGCGAGATCGCCCACCGCGCCCTCGTCCCCTCCTCCCTGCTGGTGGACGACTCGGGCGCGGTGCACCTGGTCGACTTCGCCGACGGCGACATCGCCGCCACCGAACTCGTCCTGCGCTGCGACGTCGCCCAGCTCCTCACCACGCTCGCCCTGCGCACCGGCGCCGCCCGCTCCGTCCGCACCGCCACCGCCGTCCTCGGCCCCGACCCCATCGACGCCGTCCTCCCCCTCCTCCAACCCATCGCCCTCACCCACACCACCCGCCGCGCCCTCAAACGCCACGGGAAACCCGCCGGCCCGGCCCCGGCCCACCCGGAACCCTCGCCCGCCGCAGCCCTGGCTTCCTCCGCCGCGGCAGGCCGTCGCCCCACCGCCGACAACGGCGCGAACACCGTGGCCGCGGCACCCGCGCCCACCCCGGCCCCCGGTTCCGGCAGCGACGGAGCGCCGCCCGAGAACGCCGCCGCGCCCGGCGGGCTGCTCGAGGAGATCCGGGCCGAGGTGCTGCGGGCACGGCCACAGGTGGTGGGCCGGCCGGTGCGCCTGGAGCGGCTGCGGCCGCGGACGCTGCTGGCCGTCGTGGGCGGGGTGGTGGCCGGGTGGCTGCTGATCCCGCAGCTGTTCGCGGCGGAGGACAATCCGGTCTCCGCCCTGGCGGACGCCGATCCGTGGTGGCTGCTGTTGGCACTGGCCGCGGCCGCGACGAGCCACGTCACGGCGGCGATGGGGTTCGTCGGCTTCGTGCCGGAGCGCTTGGACTTCCGCAACGCGGTGCTGGCGCAGCTGGCCGGGTCGTTCGTGAAGCTGGTGTCGCCCGGCGGGGTCGGCGGGGTGGCGCTGAACACCCGCCTGCTGCAGCAGGCGGGGATCCCGACGGCGCAGGCGCTGTCCAGCGTCGGCGTGGGGACGATGATCGGGCTGGTGCTGCACCTCCTGCAGCTGGGTGCCTTCGTCTACCTGCTGGACCTGCAGCCGGGCGGCTCCGAGCTGGACGCGCTGCCCGCGGTGGTGGGCGGACTGGCGGGGGCGGCGGCCCTGCTGGCGCTGGTGTCGGCGATCCCGGTGGCCCGACGGTGGCTGGCGGCGCGGCTGCGGCCGCTGACGACCGAGGTGCTGCCCCGGCTGCTGGACCTGCTGCGCAGCCCGACCCGCCTGGCGGTGGGCGTGACCGGCCAGCTGCTGGTGTCGATCTGCCTGATCTCCTGCCTCTACTGCTGCGCCCGGGCGATCGGCCGCGAACCGTCCTTCGCCTCGGTCGCGGTGGTGTTCCTGGTGGGCAACGCGGCGGGCAGCGCGGCGCCGACCCCGGGCGGGGCCGGCGCGGTGGACGGGGCGCTGATCACGCTGCTGCAGCAGACCGCGTCGATGGAGAAGGGCGGCGCACTGGCGGCGGTGGCGCTGTACCGGCTGCTGACGCTGATCCTGCCGGTGCTCCCGGGGTGGGCCGCGATGGCCTGGCTGCAGCGCCGCCGCGCGCTGTAGGCCCGGGAGGCCAGGGGCCGGGAGGCGGTGGGCCCGGGAGGACCACCGCCCGGCGGCTACTCCCGGTACTCGTCCTCGTCGAGTTGGACCACCCGGGACTGCTCCGCGGCGTCCGCGACGTCGGTGGCCGGGTCGGCGCCGAGGGCGCGGCGCTCGGCGACCTCGTCGTACTCGTCGACCTGGGGCGCCTCCTCGTCGGGCTCGACGGTCTCGACGGTCTCGTCGATCAGGTACTCCTCGTGATCCTGCGGCATGGCGTCCGTCCTCACTGTTCGGAGGCTTGGGCTCGGGTGGCGTACTGGCAGTATCCGCCGCCCGGCGCCCAGACGCGAAGCGCCGGGTCCGCCCCGGCGTGTTGCCGGAGGCCTCGCGACACCCCGTCCCGACCCCGCCCGGACCCGGCGTCCGAACCCCGCCCGGCCCCCTGATTGACCCGCGAATCATGCGCTCGAATGGCCCAGATACCGGGTGCATTCTGCCCCTAGGGTCGTAGCCATGACGACGAACGAGACCACCGGAACCCCCGCCCGCCTCGACTACGCCCGCACCGTCCCGAAGGTGTTCCGCGCGATGATCGCCCTGGACGCCGCCGCCCGCGAGGGCCTGGACCCGGCACTGGTCGAGCTCGTCCAGATGCGCACCTCGCAGCTGAACGGCTGCGCGTACTGCCTGGACATGCACACCAAGGACGCCCGCAAGGCCGGCGAGAGCGACGAGCGGATCTACCTGCTGCCGGTCTGGCCGGAGGCCCCGACCGGGGTGTACAACGAGCGCGAGCGGGCCGCCCTGGCGCTCGCGGAGGAGATCGCGCGGATCGACGGCGGGGTCTCGGACGCGGTGTACGCCCGGGCAGCCGCGCACTTCGCCGAGGCCGAGCTGGCACAGCTGATCTCGGTCTGCTTCACCATCAACGCCTGGAACCGCATCAACGTGGCCACCCGCAACAGCCCCGGCACCGCCTGAGCGGGGCCCGCCGTTCGGCCCGCCGCTCGGTCCGCCGCTCAGCGCGCCGCTCGGCCCGCCCCGAGGTCCCCCGCACCGCCCGCCGCAACGCCTGCCGGCCCGCCCGCCCGGAACGCCGCCGAGGCCACCGGGGGTACGATCGGTGCCGTACAAAGGGCTAACCCACACCCACCCGGTGGCCCCGAGGCCCATACGAACGACGGGGAAATCATGTCCGGCTCGCACTACTTCACCGGTGCACCCGAGGTCGCCAGCGACCGCCGGCCGATCACGGTCTCCCTGCCGGACCTCACCTTGGAACTGACCACCGACACCGGGGTGTTCTCCCGCAACCGACTCGACCCGTGCACCCGGATCCTGCTGGAGCACGCCCCCGCGCCGCGGGTGCGCGGCCCGATCCTGGACATCGGCTGCGGGTACGGTCCGATCGCGCTCACCTGGGCGAGCCGGCGCAAGCGCCTCCCGGTCTGGGCGGTGGACGTCAACGAGCGCGCCCTGGAGCTGGTCCGGCTGAACGCCGAGGCGCTGGAGCTCGGGAACGTCCACGCCGCCCTGCCCGACGACGTCCCCGAGGACGTCCGCTTCGCCACCATCTACTCCAACCCGCCGATCCGGATCGGGAAGGCCGCGCTGCGCCGCCTGCTCACGCACTGGCTCGGCCGGCTGACCCCGGACGGCTCGGCGTTCCTGGTGGTGCAGAAGCACCTGGGCTCGGACTCGCTCCAGAAGTGGCTGAACGAGCAGGGTTACCCGACCAGCCGGGTCACGTCGGTCAACGGGAGCCGGATTCTGGAAGTGCGGCCCCGCCCCGAGGCGGGCGAGGGCTCCGAGAGCGGACGAGGTACGACGACGTGAAGCAGCTGCGCGGGACCGAACTGAAGCGACTGCACCGCTCGTGGCGGCGCAGCAACGAGTTCCGGCTCGCGATCATCCTGGAGAACCTGCAGTCGCCGTTCAACGTCGGCTCGGTGGTCCGGACCGGTGCGGCGATGGGCGCCGAGAAGCTGTACCTGACCGGGGACACCCCGTCGGTGCGCTCGTCCGGCGCGCAGAAGGCCGCGATGGGCACCGACAAGTACCTGAAGGTGGAGCACTTCCCGACCGTCGCCGAGGCGGTGGCGGCGGCGAAGGCCGACGGCTTCAAGGTGGTCGGCCTGGAGCTGGCGGACGAGGCGGTGCCGATGTTCGCCGCCGAGCTGACCCCGGCGGTGGCCTTCGTGCTCGGGCACGAGGACCGCGGGATCACGCCCGAGGCGCTGGCGCTCTGCGACCAGGTGGTGTTCGTGCCGCAGCTGGGCCGGGTCGGCTCGCTGAACGTGTCGGCGGCCGCGACGGTGGCCTGCTACGAGGCGCGCCGGCAGGGGTACGCGATCAGCGGCACCCCGGACGGCGACCTCGCGGGCGACCTCGGCGACTTCGGCGGCGACGAGGACTGAGTCGGGTGAACGGCGGGAGGGGTGTGCCGAAAGGCCCACCCCTCCCGCCGTTTCCGCCCGGAAACCCCGTACATCTCTGCCGAACGGCAGATGTGTGAACGGCCCCCGCCCGGAAGCATTCCGGGCGTGACCGAACTCCGGATCCTCGACCTGACCAAGGAGTACCGCGGCGGCAAGCGCGCGGTGGACTCCTTCTCGCTGACGCTACGGCCCGGCGTGCTCGGCCTGCTCGGCGCCAACGGCGCCGGCAAGTCGAGCCTGATGCGCATCCTGGCCACGGTCACCCGGCCCACCTCGGGCCGGGTGCTCTGGGAGGGCGTCGACACCGCCCGCCGCCCCGGGCCGCTGCGCCGTGCCGTCGGCTACCTCCCGCAGGACTTCGGCGTCTACCCGCAGCTCACCGCCCGCGAGTTCCTCGGCTACCTGGCCGCCGCCAAGGGGATGCGGCGCCGCCCCGCGAAGGCCCGGATCGACGAACTGCTCGACCTGGTCAACCTGTCGGGCGCGGCCGGGCAGCGGCTCGGAGCGATGTCCGGCGGGATGCGCCAGCGGGTCGGCATCGCCCAGGCGCTGCTCAACGACCCGGCGCTGCTGATCGTGGACGAGCCGACGGTCGGGCTGGATCCGGAGGAGCGGCTGCGCTTCGGCGGCCTGCTGAGTGCGCTCGGCGCCGACCGGATCGTCGTGCTGTCCACCCACATCGTCCCGGACGTGGCCGCCACCGCGGACCGGATCGCCGTCATGGGGCACGGCCGGCTGCTGCACCACGGCACGCCGGAGGAGCTGCTGGGCCGCGCGGAGGGCTCGGTGTGGGAGCTGACCGTCGGGGCGGACCGACTCCCGTCGCTGCGTTCGCGGTTCCTGCTCGGCGGCACCACCCGCACCCCGGAGGGCGTCCGGGTGCGGGTGCTGTCCGGGGCCCGGCCCGCACCGGAGGCGAGGCCCGTCACGCCCCGGCTGGAGGACGCGTACCTGTTGCTCACCGCCACCCCGGCCGCGGCCGAGGAGGTGGCGGCGTGGTGACGCGCGTCGGGGCGTTCGCGCTGGCCGACTTCCGGGAGCGCCGACGGCGGCCCGGATACCTCGTCGTGCTGCTCGGCGCGCTCGCCCTCGGACTGCTGGCCGCGCCGGTCGGCGACTCCCGCTGGGAGGTGTTCCAGGTGACCGACCTGCACGGCCGCTACACCAGCGGCTACGTGGGGACGGTGACGGCGCTCGGCGGCGCGGTCTGGCTCTCGCTGGCGGGCTTCGGCATCGCGCGCGGGGCGATCCCCCGGGACGAGCAGAGCGGCGTGGGCCGGCTGCTCGCCGCCACGCCGACGGGCCGGATCGCCTACCTGGCGGGCAAGTTCGGCAGCAATCTGCTGCTCTTCGGCTCGATGCTGCTCGCCCTGGCCGGGACGGCACTCGCGGTGCAGCTGCTCAAGGGGGACTCGGACCGGGTGGACGTGGTGCGGCTGCTGCTGCCGTACGTCCTGATCACACTGCCGCTGCTGGCGGCGGTGGCCGGGTGCGCGGTGCTCTTCGACACCGTGCCCGGGCTGCGCGGCGGGCTGGGGTCGATGGTCTGGTTCGCGGTCTGGCTGGTGCTCGTCCTGGGCGCGCAGACCAGCGGCGGGCTGGATCTGCTGGGCATGCGGCGGATCACCGCGTCGATCCGGGAGGTGCTCGCGGCGGGCGGGCGGCCGGTCGACGGTGTGGAGTTCGGGGTCGGGCTGACGGCGGACAACCGGGTGCTCGGCACCTTCGACTGGCCCGGTCTGGGCCCGGGCGAGGCGGGCGGGCCGGCCGCGACGGGGCTGCTGCTGATCGCGGTCGCGGTCGGGCTCGCGCTGCTCGGGGCGCTGTGGTTCCGGCGCTTCGACGGGCCTGAGGCCCGACCAGCCCCGACGGGGCTCCGCCCGGGCGCGACGGGGGTGCGCCCGGGCGGGTGGGGCCGCAGGGCCGTGCGAAAGGACGGCGGGGCCGACGCGGCACCGGAGGCCGGAGCGGCCGCCTTCGTCCTGGATCCGGCCCGGCAGACCACGGCCCGCCAGGGCGGCACGGTGGTCGCCGCGCTCGCCGGTGAGCTGCGGATCCTGCTGCAGGGACAGCAGTGGTGGTGGGCGGGGGCCGCCGTCATCGCGGCAGCGGCGCTGAGCGTCGCACCGCACGGACCGAGCCACGCGGTGCTGCCGGTCGCGATGCTCTGGCCGGTGCTGCTCTGGTCCCGGATGGGCCACCGGGCAGGCGGCGGCAGCACCGCCGAACTGCTCGGCGCCTGCCCGTCCCCGCTCCGTCGGGGGCTGGCCGCACTGCTCGCCGGGATCGTCCCGGCACTCGCCGTGGTGGCCGGATCGGTGGTCCGGCTGCTCGGCGCCGGGGAGCCCCGCGCCGCCGCGGGCGCCCTCGCCGGGGCGCTGCTGATCCCGGCCCTGGCCATGCTCTGCGGCACCGTCACCCGCGGCCCCCGGCTGTTCCAGACCGTCTACCCGCTGCTCTGGTACGGGATGGTCAACCACGTCGGCGGGCTGGACTTCCTCGGCGTCTCCGGGGACCGCGCCCCCGCGCCCGCAGCGGTCGCCGGCCTCGCCGCCGCACTGGCCCTGGGCGTGTTCGCGGTGGACGCGATACGCCACGCCGCCCGCTGAGCCGCCGAGTGGAGGGAGCGCGCCCCCGCGTGCGCCCGACGCCTCCGGCAACAGGGGGTCCTCACACCCGCCCCGGCCCGCAAAGCTGCCGGTCAACCGGCAGATTGGGCCCGGCCAGGGGCCGGAGCCCCGGAGTACGATGGCCCGGTCCCGGAGGCGCCGAACACACGAGCGCCCCCGCGGGCCCGACCCTCGCCGAAGCGATCCTCCCGGCGCGCGGTGGGGCAGGGCCGCGCGGCCCCAGGACCGTCAACCGCACCACAGCACCAGGCAAGGCCCAGAACGACGGCCCGTCGTGCTGCGCAGGCAGGGCGACGGGCCGCGCCACGCCCCGATGCCCGTCTGTGAGGACGCACCCATGACCCCTGCCCTGTCCACCACGAGCCCGGCCACCGGCGGACGCCCGACCGGGATCACCGACTCCTCCACTCCCGCCCCCTCCGCCGAACTCTCCACCTACAGCAGACTGTTGGGCCTCCTGGCGACCAACCCCGCCGCCTACCGCACGATCTGCCACGAGCCGGAGGGAAACACCGCCCTCGCCAGCGAACTACGCGGCCACCCACTGGCACAGGCCGCCAAGTCCATCGTCCTCCGAGCCAAACGCCCGAAGCAGGACGGCGGCGGCCGCTACGCGCTCGCCGTGGTGCCGGGCGACCGCCGGGTCGACCTGGACGCCGTCGGCCACGCCCTGGGATCCGACCGGGTCGGCTTCGCGGACCGCACCACCGCCGAACGGCTGAGCGGCTGCACGAGCGGCTCGATCATCCCGTTCTCCTTCCACCCCGACCTCGAACTCCTCGTCGACCACGACCTCCTGACCCACGACCACCTCTACTTCAACGCAGCGCGACTCGACCGCTCGATCGCACTGTGCACCACCACCTACCGCACCCTCGCCCACCCCCAGATCCGCACCATCGCCGCCTAGCCTCCCGACTCCCGGGCCGGACCCATCCCCTCACAGCCACCCCACCCGGCGCCACCCCGGCACACTCCCATCCCACGAACACAAAAAAGGCCCAGGTCAGACAATGTCTGACCTGGGCCTTCACCGAGCCGCCTGCGGGATTCGAACCCGCGACCTACGCATTACGAGTGCGTTGCTCTGGCCAACTGAGCTAAGGCGGCACCGTTGCCGTGTGTGGCGGCAACGCGGGCCAGTCTACACAGGTTCGCGGGTGATCCGTACTCGGATACCTGGGGGGCGGATCAGGCGGAGGAGACGGCGAGCTTGGCGGCGAAGCCGGCGAAGAGGACGGCGACGCCGCTGGTGAGGGTGGCGGAGAGGCGCTTGCGGCGGCGGAAGGCGGTGGCGAGGGTGGTGCCGGCGAAGATCAGCAGGGAGAGGTAGAGCACGCTGAAGGTCTGCAGGATGCCGCCGAGGAGGCCGAAGGACAGGGCGGGCCGGCCGTAGGAGGGGTCGACGAACTGGGTGAAGAAGGAGAGCAGGAAGAGGATGGCCTTCGGGTTGAGGAGGCTGACCACCAGGGCGCGGCGGAAGGGGTTCTCGGCGGACTCGGCGGGCGTCTCGGTGGTGGGGTCGGCCGCGGCCCGGCGTTCGCGCCAGAGCTGGCGGGCGGCGCGGAGCATGCCGTAGCCGATCCAGAGCAGGTAAGCGGCGCCGCCGAACTTGATCACCGCGAAGACGGCCGGGTTGGCCTTCAGCAGGGAGGCCGCGCCGATCGAGGTGAGGCTGATCAGGGTGAGGTCGCCGACGAAGACGCCGGCCGCGGCCCGGTAGCCGGTCCGGATGCCCTTGCGGGCGGCGACGGACAGCACGTACAGGGAGTTGGGGCCGGGCAGCAGGACGATGACGAGGGCGCCGAGGACGTACGTCGCCAGGTCGTTGACTCCGAGCACGATGCGCTCCTGTGTGGGGGAAGGGCGGCGGGGGCGCTCATCGTAACGTCGTACCGGCAATCGATTGAAGCGAAAACTACCTGCCGACCCACCCGGAGCCCTGCCCTACCGGTCGCAGCGTTTGCCCTGCTCGGGGGCCTCCCCGGTGAGCAGGAAGCGGTTCACCGCGCCGTCCACACAGGCGCTGTGCCGGCCGTACGCGGTGTGGCCGTCCCCGTCGAAGGTGAGCAGGCGGCCGGACTCCAGCTGTCCGGCCAGGGACTGCGCCCAGGCGTACGGGGTGGCCGGGTCGCGGGTGGTGCCGACGACGACGATCGGGGCGGCACCGGCCGCCCGGATGGTGTGCGCCGCGCCGGTGGCCCGGACCGGCCAGTACGCGCAGGTCAGCGCCATCCAGGCCATGTCCCGCCCGAAGTGCGGCGAGGCTTGCTCGAAGTCCGGCACCGCCCGCTGGACGTCGTCCGGCCCACCGAACGGGGCGGGCAGGTCCAGGCAGTTCACCGCGGTGTTGGCGAACATCAGGTTGGGGTAGGAGCCGTCCGCCTCACGCCCGTAGTAGGCGTCGGAGAGCTTCAGCAGCCCGGTGCCGTCGCCCGCCGTGGCGTCGGCGAGCGCGGCACGCAGCTTGGGCCAGAGGAAGTCGGCGTACATCGCCTCGATGACGCCCGTGGTCGCCTGGGACTCGGTGAGCCGCCGCCCCTTGTCGGCGGTGGGCAGCGAACCGGTCCGGACGGCCGCGAACAGGGCGGTGAGCCGCTCGCCGGCCTGCTGTTCGGTACGCCCGAGCGGGCAGTCCTCGCGCTTGGCGCAGTCCTTGGCGAAGGCGGCCCAGGCGGTCTCGAAGCCGCCGGCCTGGGTGCGGTTGCCGGTGACCGAGTCGAGCGCCGGGTCCATCGCGCCGTCCAGCACCACTCGGCCGACCCGGCTCGGGAAGAGCCCGGCGTAGGTGGCGCCGAGGAAGGTGCCGTAGGACTTGCCGACGAAGTTCAGCCTCTCGTCGCCGAGCAGGGCGCGCAGCACGTCCATGTCCCGGGCGGCCTCGACGGTGCTGACGTGGCCGAGTGCCGGCCCGGCCTGCTTCCGGCAGCCCTCGGCGAACTCCTTGTCGGCGGCGACCAGCGCGTCGATCCCGCGCTGGTCGCCGGGGGTCAGGTCGACGGCGGTGAAGGCGTCCATCCGGTCGCCGCTCAGGCAGGTGACGGGGCTGCTGCGGCCCACCCCGCGCGGGTCGAGGCCGACCAGGTCGTACCGGGCGCGCACCCCGCTGTCGTACGTCCGTGCGGTGGACTCCAGGTACTCGACCGCAGAGCCGCCGGGCCCGCCCGGGTTGAGCAGCAGCGACCCGAGCCGCGGGGCCTGGGCGCCGCCGCCAGCCGGCGCGCCGCTCCCGGGAAGCGCGCTGGCGTCGGTGACCACACCGGCCGCGGCGGGATCGGCCACCGCGCGGGCGGCCGCCAGAGTGAGGTCGCCGTCCCCCGGGCGGTCGTAGTCCAGCGGCACCCGGAACGTCGTGCACTCGAACCCGCCGTCGCACGACTGCCAGGCCGGCCGCTGCGCGTAGTACGGCGCGAGCTCGGCCGGGACGGCGGCGGGCAGCGGCTCCAGCGGGGTGGCCCCCGACGCGCCGAGGGCCGGGGTGGAGGACCCACCGGGTCCGGCCGGGTCGGACTCGGCCGGACCCGGCACCCCGGCCGGGCCCGAACTGCACCCGCCCGCCAGCAGTCCGACGGCCAGCGCCGCGGCCGACAGCCGCATCGTGGCGGCCGGTACCCGAACCCGCCCGAAGGCCCTCATCCGGTAGCTCTCCTCAGAAGGGATCGAAGGAACGAAAACGCGAAGACTCGAAGACACAAAGACGGGAAGACGGGAAGACGGGAAGACACGACGAGCTGCCCGGTACCCACCGCGGGGTACCGGGCAGCGTAACGCCCGCTCGGCGCTCCCTCAGGACGACTTGGCCAGCGCCTCGGCCAGGAACTGCGCCGCCTGCCGGACCAGCCGCAACCGCTCCCGGTCGGGCGTGAAGTCCTGCACGTTGTCCGAGATCCGCACATCGGCCTTGGCCGCCGGACCGGGGCCCGCCTTGAGCGAGGCCTGGAGCTTGCGGGCCGCGTCCAGCCCGGCGGAGTCGGCCTTGGCGGCGGCCAGCAGCAGCTTGGCCGCACTGCCGGTCGGGGCCTCGGCGCCGGTCTGGGTGAGCGCGGCGGCGTCGTACCGGCCGGAGACCGCCGCGGCCGCGCCGTACAGGTCGGGGCGGGCCAGCCCGGCGGCGGCCGCGCACGGCGCGCCGCCCTCGACGCCGAGGGCGCCCCAGGAGGCCGGGCCGGGCGGCAGGGTGCGGAAGGAGGCCGCGATGGTGGTGCGCAGCGCCGCGTCGTCGGCGACGGCGGCCGGCGCGGCGGCGACCAGCTCACAGGGGTGCGCGGTGCCGTTGGGCGCCTCGGGGGCGACCAGGATGAACGGACGGGACTTGCCGGTCTGCAGCGCCGAGCCGATGCCCTCGAAGACATCGGGCACCTCCGCGTCGGCGGTCTTGCGCGGCGCGGCCGCGTGCATCACCACGACCGGGAAGCGCGCGTTGGGCTCCTTGGCGTACTGCGGCGGCAGCCAGACCCGGACGTTGCGCGGACGCCCGTCGGGGCCGAGCACGGCGGACTGGAGCAGCTCGCCGCCGCCCGGGTGGCCGACGCTGTCGAAGCGGCTGGCCACGGCGGGGGCCGAGGTGGCGGCTGCGGTGCCGGCCGGGGTGGCAGCGGCAGCGGCCGACTCGGTGGCTGCGGGCGGCGCCGCCTGCTGTCGGACGGCCGCCCCGGCGGCCGATCCCTCGCCGGCCGTGTCAGCGACGGGCTCCGGCCGGTCCGGCTGCCGGTCGCCGCGGCCGAGGCCGCCGAAGGCGCCGAGCGCGGTGAGCAGCGTCAATCCGGTGACGCACACCCCGCAGACCATCGCGCCGCCTGCCCGCAGCAGCATCGGCCACCGGTCTCCGGCCAGCTCGTAGGTCTCGGCGGCCCGCAGGTCGCGCCAGCGCTGGAGGGCCCCGCGGGCAAGCCAGAGCCCGCCGAGTGCGGCGGCCAACAGGGGGATGACGAGGAGCGAACGAACCATGCGACGCACCGCCTCGGAGGAGGGCCGGCGCCGGACCGGACCCGGCGCGTACGGGAGGCGACCGGCCCGTCCGGGCGCAGTCGGCCCCCAGCGTGCACAACCGGCGGACGGTCACACGCGGGTGTGCCCGGCGCGTATCGCTCGTTCACTCGAAGGTGGGACAGCGCACCGGCTCCGGACGCCGTACGGCCGTCGGCCGGTGGAGCGGCAGGGCAGCGCCGTTGGCCGGAGCGGTCGGAGCGGGCGGCTGGCTCAGCCCGCGCTCAACCAAGCTCTCAGCCCGCGCGCAGCGCCACCGTCATCGCCTCGACCGCGAGCAGCGGGTCCACGTTGCGGTCCAGCGCCTCGCGGCAGGCCAGCACCGCCTCGATCCGGCGCAGCGTGCCCTCCGCCGGACCGGCCTGGGCGACCCGGTTCAGCGCCTGCCGCTGGTCCTCGTTGGCGAGCGCGCCGGTGGAGCCGAGCTGGATCGCGAGCACGTCCCGGTAGAAGCCGAGCAGGTCGAGCAGGGCCACGCCGAGGGTCTCCCGGCGGGTGCGGGTGGCGCGGCTCTTCTGCCGCTTCTCCAGCTCCTTGACCGCCCCGGCCATTCCGCGCGGCGCCTTGCTGCCCTCGGCGGCGCCGTAGGCCGCCTTGAGGTCGTCGGTCTCCTTGGCGTCCTGGGTCTCGGCGAGCGCCTCGGCGTCGGCCTTGGCCGTGTCGACCAGGCGCTGGGCGGCGGCCAGGCAGCCGCCGATGTCGCCGACCTCCAGCGGGATCCGCAGCACCTCCGCCCGGCGGGAGCGGGCCTGCTCGTCGACGGCGAGGCGGCGGGAGCGCTCGATGTCGCCCTGTCCGGCGAGTGCGGCGAGCCGGGCGGTCTCCGGGTCGACGCCGTCGCGGCGGACCAGGGTGTCGGCGACCGCCTCGGCGGCGGGGGTGCGCAGCACCAGCAGGCGGCAGCGCGAGCGGATGGTCGGCAGCACGTCCTGGACGGAGGGGGCGCAGAGCAGCCAGACGGTGCGCGGCGAGGGTTCCTCCACGCCCTTGAGCAGCGCGTTCGCGGCGGCCTCGGTGAGCCGGTGGGCGGCGTCCACGAGGATCACCGACCAGCGGCCGCCGGTCGGGTAGCTGGAGGCGCGCAGTACCAGGTCACGCATGTCTCCGACGCCGATGGACAGGCCGTCGGTCCGGACGTACTTCACGTCGGCGTGGCTTCCGGCCAGCACGGTGTGGCAGCCGTCGCAGAATCCGCAGCCGGGCGTGCCGCCGAGCGCGAGGTCGGGGCTGGTGCACTGGAGGGCGGCGGCGAAGGCTCGCGCGGCGGTGACCTGACCGGCGCCGGGCGGACCGGTGAACAGCCAGGCGTGCGTCATCAGCGAGGCGTTCCCGCCCCCGACCGGCGCTGCCCCGCGACCGGCCTCGACCGTCGCCCCGGCCGCCCGGGCCGCGGCGGTCAGCTGCTCGACCACCCGCTCCTGGCCCACCAGGTCGTCCCAGACGGCCACTGCTGCTCCCAAGCTCCGTACGGCAGCGCGCGCGGCGCCTCTTCCCCGCCGTCGAGCATACGTCTCCGCCCTGACAGCCACTGCTCCGTCCGGGTCACGACGGACCGGCTCGGAAACGGGCGGGCCCGGAAACGGACACCAGCGGGGAGGCGCCGGCGGGCGGACGGCAGAAGCACCACCGACCGGGCCGGCGCCCGACAGCACGGCGGCGCCGCCGGGGACCCGCCCCGACGGCGCCGCCCACATCGTGTCCGGTCAGCCCCGACGGCCCCAGCGACGGCCCTTGCCCTTGCCGTCGCCCCCGTCCTGCTCGCCCTGCTCCTCCTGGCCGAGCCCGCCGCGCGGGTCCGCACCCTGCTGCGGGGCGCCCTGACTCCGGCTGCCGCCGTGCTCCCAACGCGCCCACTCGTCGTGCGAGCCGAGCAGCGTGTCGGTGAGGCTCGGCAGGTCGTCCATCGGCGTCTCCTCGGCCCACTCCGGTCGAGACCGCTCGGCGGCCGACTGGGGCTCCGGCTTCGGCTGAGCCTGAGACGGCTGGGCCTGAGGCTGCTGGGCCTGAGGCCGCTGCGGCTGGGCGCCGGCCTGGGGCCGCTGCGCGGCCGGCTCCCCGCCGACCACCGGCAGCTCGCGCGTGCTGTCCACCGGACGGCCCGGCTCGACCCGCGGCAGCACCTCGGTCCGGTCGGCCTCCGCCGGGACCTTCGGCAGCACGGCCGTCCGGTCCACCGCCGAGGCGGGCACCACCGGCAGCTTGGCGGTCTCGTCGACCGCCCCGGCCGCCCTTCGCGCCTCGGCGGCATCGGCGGCCCGGACCGCAGCCTGTCGGTCCCGCAGCGACAGCTCGCGCGTCGCCTCGTCCCCGAGCCCGTCCGCCGGTCCCTGCCCCGACGCCTGCGGCACATCCCGAACCGGCACGCCGTCCCGAACCGGAGCACCCTGGTCCGCAGCACCCTGACCCGGAGCGCCCTGGTCCGCAGCACCCTGACCCGCAGCACCCTGCCCCGGAGCGCCCTGGTCCGCAGCGTCCCGAGCCGGAGCGCCCTGCGGCGTCTCCCGGACCGCCCGCAGCTCCGTGGTCACGGCGTCCCCGCCCGTCGACCCCGGCCGCCCGGCCGCCCGGTCCGCCGCCGTCTCGGCCGCCTCAGCCGCTGCCGCCAGGGCTGCGGCCTGCGCCAGCCGGGCCTCCTCGGCCCGCTGCAGTGCCTCCTCCGCCCGGCGGCGCTGCTCCTCGCGGGCGAGCTCGCGCTGACGCTGCAGCTCGGCCTGGGCGGCCGCCTCGTCGGCGATCCGCTTGCGCTCGGCGGCCTCGGCCGCCAGCCGGGCCTCCTCGGCGGCGCGGAGCTTGGCTTCCTCCGCCGCGCGCCGCTTGGCCTCTTCTTCCGCCCGACGGCGCGCTTCCTCCTCGGCCTTGCGCCGGGCCTCGGCGGCAGCCCGCTCGGCCTCCTCCTTGGCCAGCCGTTCCTTCTCCGCCTGCTCGGCACGCAGCTGCGCCAGCACCTCCTGCCGCTTGCGCTCGGCGGCCTCCTCCTCGGCCTTCTTGCGGGCCTCCTCGGCGGCGCGGCGCTCGGCCTCCTCACGGGCGAGGCGCTCCTGCTCGGCGCGGGCGGCCTTCTCCTGCTCGGAGAGCGGCAGCTCGCGGTCGAGCCGGTGCCGGATGGCGGTGGTGACGAAGCCGGGGGCCTGGCTGCCGTCCACGACCAGGTAGCGCGCCGGGTCGGCGGCCGCGAGGGCGAGGAAGCCGGCCCGGACCCGCTGGTGGAACTCGGTGGGCTCGGACTCCAGCCGGTCCAGCGCCTCGGTGAAGCGCTCCCTGGCCCTGGTCGGGTCGACGTCCAGGACGACGGTCAGGTCGGGCAGCAGCCCGCCGGTGGCCCAGCGGGAGATCCGGGCGACCTCGGTCGCGGCCAGGTCGCGCCCGGCGCCCTGGTAGGCGATGGAGGAGTCCATGTACCGGTCGGTGATCACCACGGCGCCGCGCGCGAGGGCCGGACGGATGACGTTCTCGACGTGCTCGGCGCGGTCGGCGGCGTAGATCAGCGCCTCGGCGCGGTGCGACAGGCCGGTGTTGCCGACGTCCAGGACGAGGCCGCGCAGCCGCTGGCCGACCGGGCTGCCGCCGGGCTCGCGGGTGAGCACGACCTCGTGCCCCTTGCTGCGGATCCACTCGGCGAGCGCCTGGGCCTGGGTGGACTTGCCGGCGCCGTCGCCGCCCTCGAGGGCGATGAAGAAGCCGGTGCCCGCGCCCCGGTGCGGCACCGGGCCGGCGGCGCCGCGCAGCGCGTCCACCAGGTCCCGGGCGAACGGCACGGTGCCCCGGCGGTCGTCGGTGCGCAGCAGCACGACGGCGGCGAGCACCAGCGTGAGCAGCCCCGCGGTGGCCACCGCGAGGGCCGCGCCGCCGTGGATGAAGGTGAAGGAACCGGGCTCGACGGTGCCGTACTCGACGTCCCCGTAGGCGGCGGCGATCAGCGGGACGACGACCAGCGCGGCGGCGACGACGGTCCGCAGCACCGCGAACAGGTGCTCGGTGACCTTCGGCAGCCGGGCCTCCTCGACCTCCTGGGCGAGCAGGGTGCGCCCGGCCGAGAGGACGATCCCGGCAGCCAGGGCGGCCAGCACGGTGAGCAGCAGGACGAGCACGAAGTCCAGCACCAGCCCGGCCAGGATCAGCCCGACGCCCTGGGTGAGCAGCGCCAGCGCGAGCAGCCGTCGGCGGGAGAAGGTGGGCAGCGTGGCCCGGGTGAGCCGGGCGCCGAGGGCGGGCGCCCCGGTGGCTGCGAGCACCAGCAGGCCGTAGCCGATCGGACCGGCCCGGTGCTCGGCGGCGGTGAGCAGCGCGAGTGCGGCGACGCCCGCCATCGAGGCGAAGGCGGCGGCGACGGCGAAGGTGAAGTAGGGGGCGCTGCCGGTGCGGCCCTTGCTCAGCGCGGGGAACCGAGAGGTGCGACGCGCAGCGTCTCCGGCGGGGGTGGTGGTGGGCGACGGCTGGGCGGCGTCGGTGGGGGCGCGCAGGCCCTGCAGCGGGGAGACCGGGGCGACGGCCACCGGACCGCCGGGCAGCTGCTGGAGGTAGCCGCGGGTCGCCGCGGCGGCGAACAGGCCGGCCGCGCCGAGCGCCGCGAAGGTGAGCTGGTGGGCGCGGAGCCAGTCCGAGCCGGACGCCGCGCCGATGTTGTTGAGCAGGGTGAAGCCGACCAGGCCGACGGCGGCCAGCGGAACGGTGACCCAGCCGGTGAAGCGGTCGATGACCTGGACGGTCTCCAGGTTGGCGGCGGCGGGCCGCCGCTCGGCGGCCGGGGCGTAGGGGTCGGCCGCCGGGAGCAGGCCGGGGACGGCGGCGGCCTTGGCGATCTCCCGGACCCGCTCGACGGCGCCGGTGACGAACACGGTGGCGAGCAGGACGTAGGTGGCGGCGCCGGAGGGCTTCGAGCCGGAGCTCAGCCAGATGGTCCACCAGGGCGCGAGGCCGATCAGCAGGGCGCGCAGCGCGTCGGCGCCGAACAGCGTCCAGCGCCGGTCGAGCTTGCCCGCGACCAGCTGGTGCACCGGGTCGAGCAGCGCCACGCCGACCAGGCCGGTGGCCACCACCCGGACGCCGAGGACCGCGGCGACGGCGAAGGAGAGGCTGCGCGGCAGGTCGCCGAACCGGCCGCCCAGGGCGGCGGCGATCACGGTGAGCGCGAGCAGCACCAGCAGGCCGAGCCGGTCGGCGGTGCCACTGATCAGCTGGGTGGTCCACAGACGCCGGTAGGCGCGTGTCCGCAGCAGTGCCCGGGCCCGGTCCACCGCGGTCCCGGCGGGTGCGACCTCGGGCAGGTCGGACGCCCAGGCTCTGGCAGCCGGGGCGGCGCTGGGGGTGGGCTGCTCCTCGCTCGTCATACGGTCAGCGTAGCGGGCGGGGCTTGGCCGGAATGTGGTGAACGGGCTTCCGGATCCCGCTCATCACCGGGTTGTGACGTTCCCCGCACAGATCCCGGATCGCCGCGCCGCCCGACTCCGCCCGACTCCGGCCGCCCCGGCCCGCCGCTCGCCCGACCGCTCGCCCGACCGCCCACCCGGCCGCTCGCCCGGCCGCCGACAGCGCGCGGGCCCGCACCCCCGGGATCGGGGGCGCGGGCCCGTCGGCGGTGACCGGGGATCAGCCCTCGTCGGTCGCCGTGGTCTTGCTCGCGGCCGTCTTCTTGGCCGCCGTCTTCTTCGCCGCCGCCGTCTTGGTGGTGGTGGTCTTCTTGGCGGCGGTCTTCTTCGCGGCCGCGGTCTTGGTGGCGGCGGTCTTGGTCGCCGTCGCCTTCTTGGCCGCCGTCTTCTTCGCCGGGGCCTTCTTCGCCGCCTTCTTCACCGGCCCGCGCGCCCGCTTGTCGGCGAGCAGCTCGTAGGCGCGCTCCGGCGTGATGGTCTCGACGTCGTCGTCCTTGCGGAGCGTGGCGTTGGTCTCGCCGTCGGTCACGTACGGGCCGAAGCGGCCGTCCTTGACCACCACCGGGCGTTCGCTGACCGGGTCGTTGCCCAGCTCCTTGAGCGGCGGGGCGGCGGCGGCCCGGCCGCGCTGCTTGGGCTGGGCGTAGATCGCCAGCGCCTCGTCGAGGGTGATCGTGAAGAGCTGGTCCTCGCTGGTGAGCGAGCGGGAGTCGGTGCCGCGCTTGAGGTACGGGCCGTAGCGGCCGTTCTGCGCGGTGATCTCCGCGCCCTCGGCGTCGGTGCCGACCACGCGCGGCAGCGAGAGCAGCCGCAGCGCGTCCTCCAGGGTGACGGTGTCCAGCGACATCGTCTTGAACAGCGAGGCGGTGCGCGGCTTGACGGCGTTCTTGCCGGTCTTGGGCGTGCCCTCGGGCAGGATCTCGGTCACGTACGGGCCGTAGCGGCCGTCCTTGGCGACCAGCATGTTGCCGCTGACCGGGTCCGGGCCGAGCTCGAAGTCGCCGCTGGGCTTGGCCAGCAGTTCCTCGGCCAGCTCGACGGTGAGCTCGTCCGGCGGCAGGTCGTCCGGGATGTCGGCGCGTCGGCCGGGCTCGCCCTCGACGTCGGAGGCGCGCTCGACGTACGGGCCGTAGCGGCCGACCCGCAGGGTGAGGTCGTCGCTGATCCGGAACGAGCTGATCTCCCGGGCGTCGATCGCGCCGAGGTCGGTGACCAGCTCCTTCAGGCCGCCCAGGTGGTCGCCGTCGCCGTTGCCGGCCTCGGCGGCGCCGCCCGCGGCGTGGCCCTCGCCCTCGCCGAAGTAGAAGCGCTTCAGCCACGGCACGGACTTCGCCTCACCGGCGGCGATCCGGTCGAGGTCGTCCTCCATCTTGGCGGTGAAGTCGTAGTCGACCAGCCGGCCGAAGTGCTTCTCCAGCAGGTTGACCACGGCGAAGGAGAGGAAGGACGGGACGAGCGCCGTCCCCTTCTTGAACACGTACCGGCGCTGGATGATCGTGTCGATGATCGACGCGTAGGTGGAGGGACGGCCGATCTCCCGGTCCTCCAGCTCCTTGACCAGCGAGGCCTCGGTGTAGCGGGCCGGCGGCTTGGTGGCGTGGCCCTCCGGGGTGATCCGCTCGGCGCCCAGCGGGTCGCCCTGGGTGACCTGCGGCAGCCGGCGCTCGCGGTCGTCGAGCTCGGCGTTCGGGTCGTCGGCGCCCTCGACGTAGGCCTTGAGGAACCCGTGGAAGGTGATGATCTTGCCGGAGGCAGAGAACTCGACGTCCCGGCCGTCGGCGGAGTTGCCGCCGACCCGGACGGTGACGGACTGGCCGACCGCGTCCTTCATCTGGGAGGCGACGGTGCGCATCCAGATCAGCTCGTACAGCTTGAAGTCGTCGCCGGTCAGGCCGGTCTCGGCGGGGGTGCGGAAGCGGTCGCCGGAGGGGCGGACGGCCTCGTGCGCCTCCTGCGCGTTCTTGACCTTGCTGGCGTAGGTGCGCGGGGCGTCCGGCAGGTAGTCGGCACCGTACAGCTGGGTGACCTGGGCGCGGGCGGCGGTGATCGCCGTGTCCGACAGCGTGGTCGAGTCGGTACGCATATAGGTGATGAAGCCGTTCTCGTACAGCTTCTGGGCCACCTGCATGGTCCGCTTGGCACCGAAGCCCAGCTTGCGGCTGGCCTCCTGCTGGAGCGTGGTGGTGCGGAACGGCGCGTACGGCGAGCGGCGGTACGGCTTGGACTCGACGCTGCGGACGCTGAACGCGGTCTGCTCGAGGGCGACGGCCAGCTGCCGGGCGGCCTGCTCGTCCAGGTGCATGGTGTTGGCGCTGCCGGCCTTCAGCTGCCCGTCCGAGCCGAAGTCGCGGCCGCTGGCGATCCGCTTGCCGTCGACCGAGGCGAGCCGGGCGCCGAAGGTCTCCGGGTTGGCGGCGTCGGCCGGGGTGCGGCCGGTGCCGAAGGTGCCGACCAGGTCCCAGTACGAGGCGGTGCGGAAGGCCATCCGCTCACGCTCCCGCTCGACCACCAGCCGGGTGGCGACGGACTGGACCCGGCCCGCCGAGAGCTTCGGCATGACCTTCTTCCACAGCACCGGCGAGACCTCGAAGCCGTAGAGGCGGTCGAGGATGCGGCGGGTCTCCTGGGCGTCGACCAGACGCTGGTTGAGCTCGCGCGGGTTGGCCACGGCCTCCTGGATCGCCGACTTGGTGATCTCGTGGAACACCATCCGGTGCACCGGCACCTTGGGCTTCAGCACCTGCTGCAGGTGCCACGCGATGGCCTCGCCCTCGCGGTCCTCATCGGTGGCGAGGAAGAGCTCGTCGGACTCCGCGAGCAGCGACTTCAACTTGCTGACCTGGGACTTCTTGTCCGCGTTGACCACGTAGATGGGCGCGAAGTCGTGGTCGACGTCCACTCCGAGGCGGCGAACCTCGCCGGTGTACTTGTCCGGCACCTCGGCCGCGGTGCTCGGGAGGTCGCGGATGTGCCCGACGCTCGCCTCGACGATGTAGCCGGGGCCCAGGTAGCCCTTGATCGTCTTCGCCTTGGCCGGCGACTCGACAATGACGAGTCGCTGTCCGTGCGCGGTCTCGCTGCTCGGGGACACCTTCGCTCTTCTCTCCCGGTCCTTATGTGGCTGGTCGGCGCGGCAGCACGGGCTGCGCTCCGCCCGACCCCTCCACCGTCCCGGGGTCGCCGCTGTACGACACCCCACCAGCGGAGTGTGACCGTACCCCGGCCACCCTTGTCAAACGGACGGATCCCGCTTTTTCACTTGCCGGGCTCACCGACGCCACTCGAACGGTAACCCGATGACGGAGGTTCGCGCCCCGTGGAGGCCGGGCTTCGGCAGGTTCCGGAGGATGGAATGACGGATTTCAAGATCTGTCAACGGAAAAATCGACGGCCGGGTCGGGTCCCGTCGGGGCGTCGGCGCGAGTGGGTGGCGACGTCGGCACGAGTGGGGCGGACCGCTCAGCCGCCGACCGCGGCCAGGAGCCCGGCACCGGCCGCGAGGCAGGCCACCCCCAGGGCGCTCCACAGCAGGTCGGCGACGGCGGCCCGGCCGATCTCCCCGGCCGCCAGCACCACCCGGCTCGGACGCTGCGGGTCGTAACAGATCCGGACCGGGGTGCCGGGCGCGAAACGGGCCGGACGGCGCAGCGGGGTGTGCCCGCGCGGACGGGTGTGCACGAGTCCCGCCACCCGGCACGCGCCGGAGCCGCCGACCGAGGGCGGCACCGAGAAGGAGAGCAGCGGCGCGCTGTCCAGCTGGCCGTGCGCGTCGTCGTCGGCCACCACCGTGGCCACCGCCGCCACCCCCCGACGGCGCACCCGGTGGCGAAGGCGCACTTCGGCGGCGCACCAGAGCAGCAGTACGCCACCGAAGAGGGCGAGCACCAGCCCACCCACCGTCGCCGTCGTCGTGTCCACTCCTGGCCCCCGGCTCCCCAGCTCTGTCCACAGCCTGTGGACAGAGCCTCACAGCGGAGGGCCAACGCGGGGCAGCCGTTCGGAGACCGCCGGACGAACCAGGGGGTACGGGCGGGTGAACCGGGCTCGGCGGGCCCGGCTCGACGGGCCCGGCTGTCAGCGGACGGGCTCGATGAACCCCTGCTCGGTCAGCAGCCGCAGCGACTCCGGCACCCGGTCGCGCAGGACCACCCGGTCCTCGCCGAGCAGCTGCGCGATGGCGTCCACGATTTCGCCCGCGGCCAGCGTGCCGTCGCAGACGCCGACGAATCCGGCGCCCACCGTGTCGACCTTGGTCGCCCGTCGCATGCCCCGGTTGTGACGCAGGATCACGTGCTCCGGATCCTCCGCGCCCGGCGCGCCGACCTGCTCCTGGACCACCTCGTCGGCCAGCACGTAGCGGGCCGCGAGCAGGCCCGCGTCGTCGTGCGTACGGAGGAAGTCCTGACGGTCGAACCAGGCCTCGATGTGCGGGCCGAGCGGCTGCTCCACCGGGTGCGGCCACTCCTCGACCCGCACGGTCGGACGCTCGGCGCCGCTCGCCCGCAGGGTGATCCACCCCATGCCGATACCCTCGACCCCGCCCGCCTCGAAGGCGTCCAGCCACTCGCCGTAGCGGGCCTGGTAGTCGCCGCCGGGGCCTCGGTGGTCGCCGCCGTCGCGCAGCCACAACTCGGCATACTGGGCCACGTCCTGGACCTCGCGCTGGACGACCCAGGCATCCAGGCCGGTGCCCGCGACCCAGCCGGCCAGCCGCTCGTGCCAGTCCTCGCCCTTGACGTGCTGCCAGTTGGCGAGCAGCTGGCAGTAACCGCCGGGCTCCAGGTGGTCGGCGGCCGAGCGGACCAGGCTGCGGCACAGGTCGTCGCCGGCCATGCCGCCGTCGCGGTAGGTGAACCGGCCCGCCGGCGAGATGACGAACGGCGGGTTGGAGACGATCAGGTCGAACTTCCGCTCCCCGACCGGCTCGAAGAGGCTGCCGGAGAGCACCTCGGTGTGGTCGAAACCGGACAGCGCCAGGGTCAGCTCGGTGAAGCGCAACGCGCGCGGGTTGAGGTCGGTGGCGGTGACCGTGCCGGCGTGTCGGGCCGCGTGCAGCGCCTGCACGCCGGAGCCCGCGCCGAGGTCCAGCGCGGCCCGGACCGAGCGGCGCACGGTGATGTTGGCCAGCGTGGTGGAGGCACCGCCGACACCCAGCACCAGGTCCTGCCGGGCCACGCCGTGCGCGGTCTCGCCGGAGCCGATGCCGCCCGCGCCACCGACCGCGCAGCCCAGGTCGGAGACCACCCAGGCATCCGAACTGGGCATCCCGGCCACCTCGTTGGCGTACGGCCGGACGTCGACGGTGGCGCGCACCAGCTCCCCGTCGGGGCGCAGCCAGCCGTCCGCCAGGCAGTCCTCCACCGGCAACGCGGCGGCAGCCGCCCGGTACGGCACCGGCTGCTGCAGCAGGAACAGCCGCACCAGCGTCTCCAGCGGACTGCCTCCGCGCGTCGCACGCAGCGCCGGAACCGCCTCGCTGCGGGCCAGCGCCGAATAGCCGGTGGGCCCGAGCAGGTCCAGGCACCCGTCGGCGGTGAACGAGGCGGCGAGCAGCGCCTCGCGCAGCTTGGCGAGGCGGGTCGGGTCGAGAACGGGGCTACTGATCACCCCGCCATTGTCCCCCGCCGATCCCGCGCCGCCCGCCTGCGGGCCCGAGCGCCCCGCGCCGCACCGCACGTCTCCGAGTCGGCCGAACGAGAGCGTCCCATCGGGAGCCCGAGCCGCACCGCGCGCCCCACCGGGCTTCCACGCGCCCGGTTGTACGCCCCGGAGCTCAGGCGCAACGGTTCTCTGCCGGGCGACTCCCTGGTCGGTGCTCCTCGACCTCGACCTCTGCCTCGACCTCTGCCTCGACCTGGCCCACCCCGCCCGCGACGCGACGCGCAGCAGCCGGTGCCGCTCCTGCGAGCGGCACCGGCTGCTACTGCTTTCCCTCCCCCGTCGGGAAGGGCGGGATCGGCCCGGTCAGCTCGCGGTGGGAGCCGGGGTGGTGGCCGGGGCGGCCGGGGTGGTGGCTCCGGCGGCGGGGCTCGCGGTGTCGGTCGCGCCGGGCGCGGACGTGGTGGCGGGGGCACCCGGGGTGCCGGTCGCACCTGGGGTCGGGGTCGCGCCGGCGGGGGCCGGGGTGCCACTGGCAGCGCCGGTCGGGGCACCGGTCGCGCCGCCGGTCGCGCCGCCCGTCGGGGCGGCGGTCGAGGACGGCTTGCAGCCCTCCTGCTTGGCCATCGCTGCGCCGAGGTCGCCGCGCTGGAGCTTGCTCTGCGCCTGGGTGGAGAGCGAGGACAGCTGCTGCAGCTGGTCGCCGACACTGCGCAGCGCGTCGGCGAACTTGGCCTGGTCGACGGTGGGCAGCGCGTCCAGCTTCTTCTGGACCTCCTGGTAGCCGTCGGCCGCCTTCTTCAGCTCGTCGACGGTGTCCTTCTGCAGGGCCGCACCGTCCTGCACCTTGGGGGCACCGGCCGAGTCGATGGCAGCCGCTATGTCCTGGTTGGTCTTCGCCAGCCGCCCGATGTCCGTGGAGAGCCGCTTCTGCAGGTCCGCCGGGGCCTCGCCGGTCTTCACCTGGGCGGTGTCGGCGAGCGCGGTCTGGGCCTGGGCGATCGGGTCCTTGGCCGCGCCGCAGACGTTCGACGCCCAGGAGTCCAGCTGCTTGCTGTTGTCGTCGCCACCGCCGCAGCCGACGGCGCCGAACGCCAGCAGCACACCGAGGACGGGTACGGCCAGCAGTCGCTTGTTCACCGGGAGAAGCCTTTCGGTTTCGGTCGTCATCGGTCGTCGAACCTACACGGCCGGTTCCCGCCGCCCGGTTCCCGGTTCCGTCTCCGACCTCCTGCCCGAACCCCCGCCGGACCGCTCACGGAGCACCTACGGACCGCCCGCAGGCCGTCCCGGGGCCCGCTCCGGGCCCGCTCACCGCTGCGGCCGCAGCCATGGCTCAGGCCCGCTCGACCCGGATCGGATCACCCGGTCGGACGGTGCGCAGCACGGCGGCGTCCCCGTCCAACGCGCCCAGGACGTTGCAGGGACTGGCCAGCCGGCACTCGCCCTCGCGCGAGATCGGCGTCGGCCCGTACGGCAGCGCGAGGCTGTCGCCGTCCGTCCAGAAAGCGACCGTGCCCGACTCCACGACCTGCCGGGCGCCGTCCTCGCGTGGCACGCTCACGGGCGTGCCGAAGTAGACCTCCTCGCCCCAGGTGCTCGCCGACGAGCTGATCGGCAGCTCGGCCCAGAGCGCCTCGGCGGTGGGGGTGGCCGTCAGCGTGGCAGTCGCCTGCCCGGCCGGCCACAGGATGCGGATCCGCATGGACTTCCTCTTCCGCGACGAGGTCCGATCAGCGATCGGACCCGGTCGTGCCGGAAGCAGCGAACCGCGGTGCTCAACAGTTTGTCAACGCACGCCCGGGAACCGGACCCCGCTCACGTGCGAGCGGGCCCTCAGACCGAGACGGAGGCGACCGAGACCGGCCAGCTCATCCGGATCAGGCCACCGTCCGTGCCGTTGGTGACCTCCAGGTCCTCGACCAGGCCGGTGATCACGGCGATGCCCAGGGTGTCCTCCTCCTCGGGCTCACCGCCCTCGGCGGCGCCGGAGTCCGGGACGGCCACGGGGCCGGCCTCGTCCTCGACCTCGATGAGGAAACGCTTCTCCTGGTCGGTCAACGCGACCCTGACCGTGCCGCCGATGCCGCCCCGCTGATGCAGGCCGACCGCGCGGGAACACGCCTCGCCGACCGCGAGCCGTACCTCGTCGAGCACCGACTCGTCGACCCCGGCCCGTCTTGCGACGGCCGCGGCGACCAGGCGGGCCGTCCGCACGTGCTCGGGAAGCGCGCTGAATCGAAGTTCGACGGTTGCCATCTCTCCCCCTCGGGGTGCTCCGACCGGGGCCGGAAGTACGGCCCCAACGGGCCGGCAGGACCGGCCCAGAGGCGACCGGGACGCGCCGGGCCCGCAGGGGCCTGGCACCCCGGACGCGAGGAAACGGGGCGGGCCGGCCACGAGGACCGGCCCGGCCGCGTCAGTCGGTCGCGTTGACCGCGTCGTCCACCGAGGTGTGGATCGGGAAGACCTTGGTCAGGCCGGTGATGCGGAAGATCTTCAGGATGCGCTCCTGGTTGCAGACGAGGCGCAGCGAGCCCTCGTGGGCGCGCACCCGCTTCAGACCGCCCACCAGCACACCCAGACCGGTCGAGTCCAGGAAGTCAACGCCTTCCATGTCGACGACGAGGTGGTACTTGCCGTCGTTGACGAGCTCGACCAGCTGCTCGCGCAGCTTCGGGGCGGTGTACACATCGATCTCGCCGCCAACCTCGACGACCGTGCGATCGCCGACTGAACGGGTCGACAGGGACAGGTCCACGGAACCTCCAGCACCTTGCCTTGCTACGTCATGTGCGATCCTCGGCCGGACGGCCGCCACCGCATGGTCGCGAGCCCGGGCGCGCCCAGCCAATGCGTGGCAAGCCTCAGCGCTGCGACCCACGGCCGTACGGCCGTCACGGCCACATTCAACCACCTGCGACCATGCCCGCACGATGGCTTACGACGATTCTCCGTCACGCCGGTGACACACTGGGTCCTCATGCCGCCCCGACACAGCCCGCCCGAGGCACTGCTGACGACCCTGACCACCGCCCGGGGGCGGTCCGACCGGCTCACCCATACGGAGCACCTTCCCGCCCGACCTGCGCGTTATTCACCCTGGCCCGAGTCGATCCGTCCGGAGATCGTGGACTCGGCACTCGCGGTCGGTGTCGAACAGCCCTGGGCGCACCAGGCAGAAGCGATGAACCTGGCGAAAAGCGGTCAGACTGTGGTGATCGCCACAGGCACCGCCTCGGGCAAGTCGCTGGGCTACCTGGCCCCGGTACTCAGTGACCTGCTGGACGGCACCGAGGCCCGCAACGGCCGCGGCGCCACCGCGCTCTACCTGGCGCCGACCAAGGCCCTCGCCGCCGACCAGCGGCGACGGGCCGCCGAACTCGCCCCGCCGAGGGTCCGCGCCGCGCTGTACGACGGCGACACCCCGCCCGAGGAACGCGAGTGGGTCCGCCAGTACGCCTCCTACGTGCTCACCAACCCGGACATGCTGCACCGGGGCATCCTGCCCGGCCACGCCCGCTGGTCCTCCTTCCTCAAGGCGCTGCGCTACGTGGTCGTCGACGAGTGCCACAGCTACCGGGGCGTGTTCGGCTCGCACGTCGCCCAGGTGCTGCGCCGACTGCGCCGCGTGTGCGCCCGTTACGGTTCGTCACCGACCTTCCTGCTGGCCTCCGCCACCACCGCCGACCCGGCCGCGACCGCCGAGCGCCTCACCGGCCTGCCGTCCGTGGCCGTCACCGAGGACGCCTCGCCGCGCGGGCCGATGGTCTTCGGCCTCTGGGAACCACCGCTGACCGAGAACGTCGGCGAGCACGGCGCGCCCGTGCGCCGCACCGCCACCGCCGAGGCCGCGCACCTGCTCACCGACCTGGTCGAACGCGACACCCGCACCGTCGTCTTCGTCCGCTCCCGCCGCGCGGCCGAACTCGTCGCCCTCCAGGCCCAGGACCAGCTCGGCCGACCGCTCGCCGACCGGGTCGCCGCCTACCGCGGCGGCTACCTGGCCGACGAGCGCCGGGCCCTGGAACGCGCCCTGCACAGCGGCCGGCTGCTCGGCCTCGCCTCCACCTCCGCCCTCGAACTCGGCGTCGACATCTCCGGCCTCGACGCCGTCCTGATGGCCGGCTACCCGGGCACCCGGGCCTCGCTCTGGCAGCAGGCGGGCCGGGCGGGCCGCGAGGCCCAGGGCGCGCTGGCCGTCCTGATCGCCCGCGACGACCCCCTGGACACCTACCTGGTGCACCACCCGGAGGCGCTGTTCGCGGCGCCCGTCGAGGCCACCGTGCTCGACCCCGACAACCCGCACGTACTCGCCCCGCACCTGTGCGCGGCCGCCGCCGAACTGCCGCTCACCGAAGCCGACCTGGAGCTGTTCGGGCCCTCGACCGCACCGCTGCTGCCGGTCCTGGAACGGCGCGGACTGCTGCGCCGGCGAGGCGACGGCTGGTACTGGACCCGTCGCGAGCGCGCGGCCGACGCCGTGGACCTGCGCGGCAGCGGCGGCAGCCCGGTCCAGATCGTCGAGGCCGACACCGGCCGGCTGCTCGGCACGGTGGACGCCGCGGCCGCGCACACCACCGTCCACACCGGGGCCGTCCACCTCCACCAGGGCCGCACCTACCTGGTCCGGGAGTTCGACCTGGAGAACTCGGTCGCCCTGGTCGAGCCGGCCGATCCGCCGTACACCACGGCCGCCCGCGACATCACCTCCATCTCCGTCCTCGACACCGACACCACCGCCGACTGGGGCGAGGGCCGGCTCAGCTTCGGCTCGGTGGAGGTGGTCAACCAGGTGGTCGGCTACCTCCGGAAACGGATCTCCACCGGGGAGATCATGGGCGAGAGCAAACTCGACCTGCCGCCCCGCACACTGCGCACCCGCGCGGTCTGGTGGACCGTCACCGAGGACCAGCTGCTCGACGCGGACATCCCGCCCGACCAGCTGCCCGGCGCCGCCCATGCCGCCGAGCACGCCTCGATCGGACTGCTGCCGCTGTTCGCCACCTGCGATCGGTGGGACATCGGCGGCGTCTCCGTCCCGCTGCACCCGGACACCGGGCTGCCGACCGTGTTCGTCTACGACGGCCACCCGGGCGGGGCCGGCTTCGCCGAACGCGGCTTCCGGCGGGCGGTCGAGTGGCTGACGGCCACCCGCGCGGCGATCGCCTCCTGCGAATGCGAACGCGGCTGCCCGTCCTGCGTCCAGTCGCCCAAGTGCGGCAACGGGAACGACCCGCTGGACAAGGCGGCCGCCGTCCGGCTGCTGGACGTCCTGCTGGCCGGAGCACCCCAGGCGGCGGGGGCGGAGGACGGGGCTGGGGCAGAGGCGGGGACCGAGGACGAGTCCGGGGCGTCCGAGTCGGCGGAGGCCGTAGCGAGCCCGGACGGTGGGGCGCCGAGCGCGTCATGAGGCCACCTCCGGACCGCCCGGAGCGCCGTCGAGGCCGTCGCCGGCAGCTGTGACCGGAGCCCGCACCGGCCCGGCCCGGGCCCTCGCCCGCGCCGGGCCGACCAGCACGCGCACCGGGAGCCGGCCGACCTTCACCTCGGCCACCACGTCGACGGCGTCCGCCGACCGGTCCACCGTGCAGGACACCAGATCGGCGCCCTGGGCGCCGGCGATCCCCGCGGCCCGGGCGCAGCCGCCGTCCGCGTCCAGCAACAGCCGGTCCGCCGCCGCGAGGGCCGCGAGGTCGGCGGCCGACTCGGCCCGGTGCCGGGCGGCGACCACGGAGCCGATCGCGATGGTCGCGGCGAACACCGCTGTGCCCAGCATCGCCAGGGCGAGCAGCCAGACCGTCGCCGAGCCGGTGTCAGGCCCCCGCCCGCCCGCCGTCGCTCGTTCCGTACGGGCCCGGGCCGCCCGCTCCACCGCCGCCCGCAGCCCGGACCGGACGGGCAGCCCCGCGAGGGCGGAGGGCCAGGACCGGACGATCGACCCGGCCGGACCCGTCGGCCCCTTCAGGCCGGCCATGGGGAGCCACCTCCCTCCACGACTCCCACCAGTACGTCCTCCCGCGCCGCCACGGCCGCCGCCCCGACCCGTACCGCGAGCAGCCCGCCGAGCCGGCCCGGCGCCGCGCACGGTGCGTCCACCTCCACCCGTACGGTGTCGGCCGCCGGGGTCACCCGGACCCGCGCGCCCGCCGGGGCCGCCGCGCGGGCGAGTTCGGCGGCATCCGCCTCGCCACGCGCGGCCGCCCTGGCCCCGACCCGGGCGGCGTCCACGCAGCGGATCTGCGCGGCCGCCGCGAGCACGCCCCAGATCAGCATCGCCGCGAGCAGGACGAGCGCCGGCAGGGCCACCGCCGTCTCCGCCGTGACGAAGCCGCCGTCACCCCGCCGCCCCGGCCGACCGCCGCCCCGCGTCACCCCGGGGCCCGGAGGAGACCCCGGACCGGTGAGCACGGCTGCGTCGAAGTCCGCGCCAGGCACGGCGGAGAGCGGGGGCGCCTCCCTGCCGCCGGGGTGTGGGAGCAACGGCGCGCCCACGCGGGTTCGGGGGCTGGAACTACGCCGCATGGAGCGCCCGTTGGAGCGTGTCGGTCAGCGCGCCGACGACGGCATCGCTGGTCACCACCTTGTACAGCACCGCGGCGAGGGCGCACGCGCCCAAGGTCCCGACGGCGTACTCGGCCGTGGTCATCCCCGCGTCCGACCGACCCCGGCGCCGGGCCACCCCGCGCATCCGGCAGGCCGCCCAGCGGCTCTTCCTCCGCCACGTCCCGAGCAACCTCCGGAGCGGGCGCCCGCCGACGGGCCTGATCGCGATCACTGCAGTCATGGATCCCTCCTGTCTCTCGATGTCCGCACTTCTGACTTCCAGTCACATCACTTGCTCGAAGCGGCCCATGAGGCCGACGACCACGGGCACCACCCCGATCAGCACGAAGGCCGGCAGGAAGCAGAGCCCGAGTGGCGCGGTGGCAAGCACCGCCGCCCGGCGGACCCTGGCGTGGGCCGCGCGGGCGGCCGCCGTCCGCAGACCCTGGGCCAGCCCGATCAGCGGCCCGCTGACCGGGGTCCCGCCGAGGCTCGTCCGCACCAGGCAGCGCGCCAGTGACGCCAGCGACGGGTGCTGCTCGCCAAGTCGGTTCCAGCACAGCTCCGGCGGGGCGCCGAGGGCGAGTTCGGCCCCGATCGCCGTCAGCCGTGGGCCCATCGGCGCGCCCACACTCCGGCCGACCGCCGACACCGCCTCGGAGGGCAGCGCCGTCGAGCCCAGGCAAGCCGCCAACAGTTCGGCGCTCAAGGGGAGTTGCCTGGTCAGCAGCTCCTCCTCCAGCGCCGCCCGGCGATCCGCCGGTGACTGCGCCCTGGCCCACCAGCGGTGGACGGCCGCCGCCGCCAGCGACCCGGCGACGAGCCCGGTGCCGCCACCGATCAGCAGGGCCACCGCAATCCCGGCCCCGACGGCCGACGTCGTCCGTCGTCGGCGTCGGGCGCCCGGACTCGTCGGCCCGGCCGGCCGCCACCCCTCCTCCCGCTCACAGGCCCCGGCGAACGCCCGCCGCCGCCTCGCCCTGTCCCGCACCAGCGCCCGCACCCGCGCCACGGCGGCCGCCCCCGCCGGTACGCCGGCTGCCGCCCACTCGGCCCCCCGCATCACCCGACCACCACTTCCTCGCCGAGCACCCGCGACCGCAGTCGCGACAGCCCGCAACTCCGCCCACCCGAACGGGAAGCGGGCGATGGACTGTCGGGAGCCCGCCGGGGCTCACCACGCCCCGGAGGCGCCTCCAGGGCGCCCCTGGCCGCCGACCGGACGATGCGCGCCGTCCAGAGCACGCCCAGCCCCTCCAGGGCCGCCCCCGCCGCAAGGCAGCCCAAGCCTGCAGGGGTGTGCAGCAGGACGGCCAGCGGGTCGGCCCCGAGTGCCGCACCGAGGAGCAGCCCGGCTCCCGGCAGCGCGGCCAGGACGGCGATCGTCGTCCGTGGCCCGGCCAGCTCCCCGGCGATCTCCTCCGCCAGCGCCCGCTCACCGCGCAATGCCTCCGCGACCCGGTCCAGCGCGGCAGCCAGCCCCGCCCCGCTGTCTGCGGCGACCCGCCAGCAGGCCGCGAGAGCCGCCGCCCCGCTCCCGCCCGGCAGTTCGGCCAGCAGGTGGAACGCGGCGGGCACGTCCCCGCCGTAGCGGCCGGCCGCGAGCCGGGCCACCGGCTCCTCGCCGAGCCTGCGCCGCCCGGCCGGGTCGTCGGCGAGCCGACCGGTGACCAGGTGCAGCGCCCGCTCCGGTGTCGCCCCGCCGCGCAACTCCCCGGCCAGCCCGGCGCAGAGCTCCACCACGGCGGCGGCCCGCTGCCGGGCCTCGGCCGCCAGGCGCCGTCGCGACCGCCACCGCCGCAGCGGTAGAACGGCCAGGGCAGCCGCGAGCACCGGCACCGGCGAGGCGGTGGCCTGCCCTGCCGCCAACCCCACGGGCAGGGCCAGCAGTTCGGGCACGAGGACTTCCGATCGCCGGAGCCTGAGCCGGGGCCGGGGCCGGGGCCGGGGCCTCAGCCGTCTCGCCCGAGCCGGGCCCGGCCCCCGTACGGGAGGTCCGCTGCCCGCAAGCACCAGCCTGGAGCGCCGTCCGCCCGGCAGCCGATCCTGCAGCGCTCGCCACCCGGCGGCAGCCACCAGGCACAGCGCCACCGTCCAGGAGAGCGCGAGCTGATCCTTCATCACCAGCCCGACCTCCGTTCCCTGATCACCAGTCCGACGTCCATCGCCATGTCGCCGTCACTCCTTTCTCCTCCAGGCCCCGAGCAACGCCAGGGCGCCGGCGGCGCAGCCGCCGAGCAGCAGGACGAAGGCAAGTTCCACCGCCCGCGCCCACGCGCCCGCGGTCACGACGGCCCTCCGGGTCCCGATCCGAGAGGTCCCGGTCCGAGAGGTCCCGGTCCGAGAGGTCCCGGTCCGAGAGGTCCCGGTCCGAGAGGTCCCGGTCCGAGAGGTCCCGATCCGAGAGGTCCCGATCGGAGAGGTCCCGGTCCGAGAGGTCCTGATCCGAACCCCGGCCCGAGAGCCACCCCACGCGCCGCCAGCAACCCGACCAGCCGTTCCCAGCCCGCCCCGGGAACCAGGCCGCCCGCCGGCGGGAAGGCCACCGCCGGGGTGGTCACCGCCAGCCCGGCGCGGTCCCCGGCCAGGGTGTGGATCTCCGTCACCCGGCGCCGCCCCGAGCCCGGATCCCGGGCCAGGTGCACCACCACGTCCAGCGCGGCCCGCAGTTGGCTGTGCAGCGCCGGCCGGTCGAGTCCGGCGAGTGAGCCCAGGGCCTCCAGCCGGACCGGCACGTCCGCCGCCGTGTTGGCGTGGACCGTGCCGCAGCCGCCTTCGTGTCCGGTGTTCAACGCGGCCAGCAGGTCCGACACCTCGGCGCCGCGCACCTCGCCGATCACCAGCCGGTCCGGGCGCATCCGCAGCGCCTGCCGGACGAGGTCCCTGAGCGTGAACTCGCCCAGCCCTTCCTGGTTGGGCGGCCGGCTCTGCAGCCGGACCACGTGCGGATGGGCCGGCTGCAGCTCGGCGGAGTCCTCGGCGACCACGACCCGCTCGTCCGGCCCGACCAGCCCGAGCAACGCGGCGAGCAACGTGGTCTTGCCCGAGCCCGTCCCACCGGAGACGAGCAGCGACAGCCGTGCCCGCACGATGCCGGCCAGCAGGTCGGCGCCCTGCGGCGGCAGCGCGCCGCCCGCCACCAGCTCGTCGAGCGTGAACGGCCGGGGCCGACACACCCGCAACGAGATGTGCGTGCAGCCGGCCGCGATCGGGGGCAGCACGGCGTGCAGCCGGGTGCCGTCCGGCAGTCGGGCGTCCACCCAGGGCCGGGCGTCGTCCAACCGCCGCCCGGCCGCGGTGGCCAGCCGGTGGGCCAGCCGCCGCACCGCCTCGGCGTCGGCGAAGCGGACTCCGGTGGCCCGGTGCAGGCCGCCGCCACGGTCGACCCACACCTCCTCCGGTCCGTTCACCAGGACGTCCGTGACGTCGGGGGCCGCCAGCAGCCGGTCCAGCGGGCCCGCACCCACCAGTTCGGCGCGCAGCGAGCGCACGGTGTCCAGGACCTCGTCCCCGCCGAGCGGCGGTCGGCTCGCCCGCAACGCGGCCGCGACCGAGCCCGCCGTCGGGGCCGCCCCCGACTCGGCCAGCCGCAGCCGCACCGCGTCCACCAGGGCCGCCGCCCGCTGCTCACGGGCCGTCCGGCCGTACGGGCAGGGCCCGTGCTCGGCCTCCGGCGGCCCTTCGGGCAACGGCACGCTCCGGAGCGGCCGGTGCTCCCGCGTACCGGCACCCGGACCGGGTTCGCCGCCCCGAAGGCCTGCTCTGCGCAGACGGACCATCAGTACACACCTCCTCCGACCGCCGGAACCGGCGGCAGCACCTCGTTCAGGAAGGTCGCGCAGAAGCGCGCGAGCGGGCCGCTCTCCCGGATCCCGGGCGGGACGCCCTTCTCGACGTCCGGGGCCAGACCGGGCTCCGACTCCAACTCCCCCGCCAGCGGCAGCCGCAGTCCGCGGGCGATCCGCTGGGCCGGGAGCCCGCCGGCCCGGACCGGCCGGACCACGGCTCGGACGTCCCCGAGCCGCATCCGGGCCGCCGCCGCGACCCGGTCGGCGGCGGCCACCGCGCGCAGCTCGGCCGGCACCACCAGCAGTGCCAGGTCGGACTGCTCCAGCGCCTGCCCGGCAGCCGCGTCGAGATGACGGGGCACGTCGACCACCACCAGCCCGCCGCGCCGCCGGGAGGCGGCCAGCACACTGCGCATGGCCTCCGGCGGCACGGTCAGGGTGTCGCCGCGGTCCCAGGAGAGGCAGGCCAGCGCCGAGAGCCGTTTGAGCGCCGGCAGCGCCCGGGCCAGTTCGGCCCCGCTGACCCGACCGCGCGAGCCGGCCAGATCGGGCCAGCGCAGCCCGCCTGCGGTCTCGCCGCCGAGCAGGATGTCGAGGCCGCCGCCCAGCGGGTCACCGTCGATGAGCATGGTCCGCCGGCCCGCCCGCGCGGAGGTGACCGCCAGCGCACAGGCCAGCGTGGATGCTCCGGCCCCGCCCCGGCCGCCGAGCACCGCGACGGTGACCGCCGGGGGCCCGCCGCCCTCCGCGGCGTCGGCGATCCGATCGAGGAGCCAGGCCTCCGCGTCGGGCAGGAACAGCACGTGCTCGGCGCCGAGTCGGACGGCCCGGACCCACACACCCGGGTCGTCGAGGTCCAGCCCGAGCAGCAGCACTCCGCCGCGCCGACCCAACTCGGAGCAGGGGACGGCCTGATCGTCCCCGACCAGGACCAGCGAGGCCCCTTCCCAGAGCTCCCGCGTCGGCGGCGCGCCCCGGATCAGCCTCGGCTCGGTGCCCGCCGCCGCGCAGAGCCGCAACAGGTGCTCGGCCAGGCCGTCGTCCTCGGTGACGACGAGCGGCCCGGCGGGGCCGGGGATCTCGGCGGTGACGTGGTCGGCGATCGGCGTCGACATGGTGGTCTCCCCTCCGCGTCGCCGGCCACCGGGGCGGCCGGCGACGCACGTCGGACGGTTCCGGCGGACGGCCGCCCGGCAGACCTCTGGAAGAGGAAGGAGATGAGGCCTGCCCGGCGACCGCCGCCGACCATCACGGTGGGGGGAGATCCGGATTCCGTCATCCACGTTCCGATTGCCTGTGGATAACTCGTGGGCTGTGGATGAAAACGTTCACCCGGGCGGGGGGCTAATCGGCGAAGAATTGACGAAAGGGGGTCACGGAGATGAACCGGCTTGCCGGTCGCGACGGGATCGGAGGATCTCCCGGCGGCCCTCGCGCGCGTAACGCCACCCGCTCGGAGCGGCCCAGCCCCGACGATCGGAACCAGCCGTTCGTTCCTCGGCAGCCATGAGCAAACAGCAACGCAGAGTGACCAAAGGTGGTCGACGGACCGGGGTGCCGACACCCCCTGTACACCGTCGGCAAGGCGCGGGCGCAATGCGCCTCGAAGTGCCTTCAAGCCCCGAAAATGGCCCCGGACGTGCGACGACCCCCGCCGGGGGGGAGAGCGGGGGTCGTCTATCCACAGCCCGACTCGGGGGGGAGGAGCCGGACCGGGTTAGCACGGTCGCGAACGATCCGTGACTTCCATGGTGTACCCGAGCGGCCAGAAACACAAACCCGCACGCCCGCGAGTACGCCGAATGGCGGGGTGTTTTGTGGCTCCCTCTATCCTCGGTTCCCGTGGACACCACCGAGAACGCCGACGACCACGCCGACGAGTCCCCGGGCGGCACCAGCGGGCCCGAAGAGCTCCGCGCACCCGCCCCCACCCGCTCCGGCGGGCTGCGCACGGCGGCCTTCTTCGACCTCGACAAGACCATCATCGCCAAATCGAGCGCGCTGGCCTTCAGCCGCCCCTTCTACCAGGGCGGCCTGATCAACCGTCGGGCCGTACTGCGCAGTGCGTACGCGCAGTTCGTCTTCCTGGTCGGCGGTGCGGACCACGACCAGATGGAGAAGATGCGGGAGTACCTCTCCGCGCTCACGCGGGGCTGGAACGTCCAGCAGGTCCGCGAGATCGTCGCCGAGACCCTGCACAACCTGATCGACCCGATCATCTACGACGAGGCCGCCTCGCTGATCGAGCAGCACCACGCGGCCGGCCGGGACGTGGTGATCGTCAGCAGCTCCGGCTCCGAGGTGGTCGAACCGATCGGCGCCCTGCTCGGCGCGGACCACGTGATCGCCACCCGGTTGAAGGTCGAGGGCGGCTGCTACACCGGCGAGATCGAGTACTACGCCTACGCCGAGAACAAGGCCGCCGCCATCCGGGAGTTGGCCGCGGTCGAGGGCTACGACCTCGCCGCCTCCTACGCCTACAGCGACTCCTCCACCGACCTGCCGCTGCTGGAGGCGGTCGGCCACCCGTCGGCCGTCAACCCCGACCGCGCGCTGCGCAAGGAGGCGCAGGCCCGGGAGTGGCCGGTGCTGGTCTTCGACAAGCCGGTGGAACTGCGGCGGCGGCTGCCCGAGTTCTCCGCTCCGAGCGGTTCGGTGCTGACGGCGGTGGCGGTCGGGACGGCCGCCGTGACCGCCGGGGTGATCTGGTACCTGGCCCGTCGCCGCCGCCCGCCCGTCTGAGGCCCCGCTCCGGCTCTGCTCCGGCCCTGCTCTTGGCCCTGCTCTCGGCCCGCCTCGGACAAAACGGGCAATCGGCACAGACTTCTTGTTTCGGGTTCCCCTTTCGCCCGAAACGCGATACAAATGAAGCACGGCCCGCGAGACCCGGTCAGGACCGAAGAGGTCAAACCGACAACGCAGTTCAGGCCCCACGGACCGCGTGTACAGGTATCCGAGCACCCACATGCAGCCGACCCGCTGTCGGGCCGCCGGACCAGACGAACGGGCAGGATCCCCGTCTGATCGGCACTTCCGGTGCATGCATGGTCACCCGGTACCTGCACCAGCGGCGGCACCCTGGAACATCAGGTGCCGCCGCATCCGTGTGTGCGCGAGTCCGTTCACCGACCCGTCAACCGCTCCGGCCGCTCAGGCCATGCCGCGCTGCATCGCCTCGCAGACCGCCGTGCTCTCCCGCACGCCGAGCCGCAGCGCCGCACCGCAGTGCGCGATCCAGGCCGCCATCCCCTCGGCCGTACCGGCGAGGTAGCCCGCGAGGGCCCGCCGGTAGGTGTCGGTGCCGAGCTCCGCCAGGCCGACCTCGGCCGGGCAGATCGCCTTCGGGTCGAGCCCCTCGGCGATCAGCACGATCCGCTGGGCGGCCCGCGCGATCACCCCGTTGTGGGCACCGAAAGGCCGCAGCGCGAGCAGTTCGCCGTGCACCACCGAGGCCACGACGAGGGCCGGCGTGCCCACGCCCTGCCCCTCCGCGCGCGCCACCAGCAGCCGGGAGAGCTGGTCGAGCCGGGCCGCGACCTCTTCCGCGCCCGGTGCGGGCGGCAGCTCGGGCAGCGGCCCGTCCACGGCCTCGACCCGGACGCTCTCCACCGGTGCCAGTTCCAGCGGGAACAGCACCTCGGCACCCTCCCCCGCCCGGCGCGGGCGCCCGGCGGCCGGGTCTCCGTCGCCGACCGCGAGCAGGTGCAGCCGGGCCAGCACCTGGAGCGGCGAGTGCCGCCAGATGCTGAGCAGCTGACCGGCCTCGGCGGCGATCCGCAGGGCCGCGCCGACCGTGCGGGACTCCGCGTCCGCACTGAAGTCGGTACGGCGGCGGACTTCCTCCAGCGGCCAGTCGGCCCCGGCCAGGGCCGCCGACGCACGGGCTCCGCGCAGCGCGGACTCGGAGGTGACCTCGGCCGCGCGGCGGCGCATCACCCGGTGGCCGTAGAGCCGGTCGACGGCCTTGCGCACCTCGGCCACCGCATCGGGCACCCCGGGGAGCTGGGCCAGCGGGGCGAGGGGATCTGTTCCAGTGCTCACCTACCCGAGAGTAATGAACGGGCCGCCCCTCCCGGAACAGCAACCCCGCATCACCCGTTAGAGGCAATCCTCACTCCCCTCCCCCGGCGAGGCCCAAACCCCGGCTAGCATGGCCACTATCGGAGACGATAACGATTTCCAACTAGCGGGGCGCCCCCACCACCCGCGCCCCTGGACAGGCGGCCCCGAGCGAGGGCCCAGAGCGAGAGCCGGAGTCCCCAGATGAAGATCGCTTTCGTCGGCAAGGGCGGCAGCGGGAAGACCACGCTGTCCGCACTGTTCATCCGCCACCTGGCCGCCGCCGGTCGGCCGGTCATCGCCGTGGACGCCGACATCAACCAGCACCTGGGCCCCGCCCTCGGGCTGACGGACAGCCAGGCCGCCGACCTGCCCTCGCTCGGCGCGCACCTGCCGGAGATCAAGGAGTACCTGCGCGGCAGCAATCCGCTGATCCGCTCGGCCGAGGAGATGATCAAGACCACTCCGCCCGGCCGCGGTTCGCGGCTGCTGCGGATCGTCGAGGAGAACCCGGTCTACGCCGCCTGCGCCCGCCCGATCGCGCTGGACGAGGGCTCGGTCCGGCTGCTGGCGACCGGCGCGTTCACCGAGGAGGACCTCGGGGTGGCCTGCTACCACTCCAAGGTCGGCGCGGTGGAACTGCTCCTCAACCACCTGCTGGACGGCCCCGACGAGTACCTGGTCACCGACATGACGGCAGGCTCGGACTCCTTCGCCTCCGGACTGTTCACCCGTTTCGACCTGACCTTCCTGGTGGCCGAGCCGACCCGCAAGGGCGTGTCCGTCTACCGCCAGTACCGGGACTACGCCAGTGACTTCGGCGTCCGGCTGCGGGTGGTCGGCAACAAGGTGCAGGGGCCGGACGACCTGGCCTTCCTGCGCCGCGAGGTCGGCGACGACCTGCTCACCACCTTCGGGCAGTCGGACTGGGTGCGCCGCCTGGAGCAGGGCGCCGAGCCGCCGCTGAGGTCCCTGGAGCCGGCCAACCGCGCCGTACTGGAGCAGCTGCGGGCCGAGGCCGACGCGGCGTACGGGCGGCGGGACGCGCACCGCTACACCGAGCAGGCCGTACTCTTCCACCGCCGCAACGCAGAGAGTTGGGCCAACGCCAAGGTCGGTATCGACCTGGCGACCCAGGTGGACGAGGGCTTCGTTCCGGGCGGGTTCGCGGACGACCGCGAGCAGCGGACCCCGGCGGGCGCCCACGCCTGACACGCGCGCCACCGCGCCCGGACGGGCCGCGGCCTCCCGCCACCCCGGGGAGGCCGCGGCCCGTTCGCCGTTTCCGGCCCCACCGCTCACCACACCGCACCGCACCGACACCCCACCGCACCGCACCGGCACCCCCAGCACCCCGGAGCCCGGCCGCCCACGGGCCCACCAGCAGATTCCCTGCGGTTCGAACACCACCCGTTGGGGTGAACCAGGGGGTTTTCCGCTTCCCACCCGCAACCACGCTGTGCAAAGCTTTCATTACCCTCGGTTTACCGAGTCTTGATGGTCCGTCCCGACGGGCCCTCGGCGAGACATCCCGCGCCTCGCCCGGGCCCCTGGCGGGCCTGATGGTCAACGCCGGCCGGTGACACCCGCACTCCCCGCCGTGCCCACGCCATCCCGCCACACCGTCGCGACCCACGACAGCCGATCCGCCCGGAGCCCCACCCCGGACTCACCGCCGGACCTGACTGCGTTCGTTCCCCCGGACAGACGGGAAGACAATGACCCTCGACATCTCCAGCGCCCCCATCGCCTCCGACACCACCGACCACGCACCACCGGGCCCCGGTGCCCGGATCCGCTGGGCCCAGGACCTCTCCGCCTCGCTCGTGGTCTTCCTGATCGCCGTGCCGTTCTCCCTCGGCATCGCACTGGCCACCGGCGCCCCGCTCACCGCCGGGCTGGCCGCCGCAGCCGTGGGCGGCATCGCGGTCGGACTGTTCGGCGGCACCACACTCATGGTCAGCGGCCCCTCGGCGGCACTGACCGTGATCACCGCCGGGCTGATCACCCAGTACGGCTGGCAGGCCACCTGCGCCATCACCCTCGCCGCCGGCCTGCTCCAACTCCTGCTCGGCGCACGCCGGGTCGCCCGAACCGCGCTCGCCGTGTCGCCCGCGATCGTGCACGGCATGCTGGCCGGGGTCGGCCTCACCATCGCCATCGCGCAACTGCACGTCGTGCTCGGCGGCTCGCCGCAGAGCTCCGCGATCGCCAACCTCCGTGCCCTGCCAGCGCAGTTGGCCGGTCCGCACCCGTCCGCACTGCTGGTCGGCGCGGTGACCGTGGCCGTCCTGCTCGGCTGGCCCCGGCTCGGCCGACTCCCCGGCCGCGCGGGCCGGCTGGGCGCCCGGGCAGCCCGGGTGCCGGGCCCGCTCGCCGCCGTCGCCCTGGCCACCTCCCTGGCGCTCGCCCTGGACCTGCGGCTCGCCCACATCGAGCTGCCCGCCTGGCAGCCGCACTCCCTCGCACCCGCCCTGCCGCACGGTCCGGTGCTCGGCCTGATCGCCGCCGTCCTCACCGTCACCGCCGTGGCCAGTGTGGAGTCGCTGCTGTCCGCCGTCGCGATCGACCGGATGTCCCGCCGCACCGGCGACCTCGACCGCGAGCTGCGCGGCCAGGGCCTCGCCAACCTGCTGAGCGGCCTGGTCGGCGGGCTGCCGATCGCCGGCGGCGCGGTGCGCAGCACCGCCAACGTGCAGGCCGGCGCGCAGTCCAGGTGGGCCTCGGTACTGCACGGCGTCTGGGTGTTGGCCGCCGCGCTGGCGCTGACCGGCGGGCTGCGCCGGATCCCGCTGGCCGCGCTCGCCGCGCTGGTCCTGGTGGTCGGGCTGCAGATGGTGAGCTTCGCGCACATCCGCAACGTGCACCGGCACCGCGAGTTCCCCGTGTACCTCACCACCGTGATCGCCGTGGTGGCGGCCGGGGTGCTGTGGGGCGTCGCGATCGGGGCCGGCACCGCCGTCCTGCTCGCGCTCTACCGGCTGACCCGAGCCCGGGTGGACGTCGAGACCGGGCCGGCCGGCTCGGTCACCGTCCAGACGCACGGCCCGCTCACCTTCACCGCCGTGCCCCGGCTCAGCCGGGCACTGGCCGGCATCCCGGCCGGGGCCGAGGTCACCGTGGTCCACGACGGTTCCTTCCTGGACCACGCCGCGTACGAGACGCTGCACACCTGGCGCGCCGGACACCAGGACGCGGGCGGCCGGGTCTCGCTGGTGACGAAGCGCCAGGATGACGAGGTGCTCGATCCCGACGGCACGGTGCGCGCGGGCAGTTCACCGGGGCCGCACCGCTGCCGGGCCTGGACACCCTGGGTCGGCCACCACTGCATCGACCAGCAGGAGGACCCGCACGGTCGCCTGCTGGACGGGGTCCGGGTGTTCCAGCTGCACACCGCCCCGCTGATCAGGCCCGAACTCGCCCGGCTGGCACGGGAGGGGCAGACGCCCTCCCAGCTGTTCCTGACCTGCGCGGACTCGCGGATGGTCACCAGCATGATCACCAACAGTGGCCCGGGCGACCTCTTCACCGTCCGCAACGTGGGCAACCTGGTGCCGGCCCCGTTCGAGCCAGGCGCGGCCGACGACTCGGTGGCCGCTGCGGTGCAGTACGCGGTCGAGGTGCTGGAGGTGCGCTCGATCACGGTCTGCGGCCACTCCGGTTGCGGTGCGATGAAGGCCCTGCTGGACGGCGTGCACGAGCACCCCGGTCCGCCCACCCCGTTGGCCCGCTGGCTGCGCAACGGCCGCGGCTCGCTGGACCGGCTCCGACGGGCGCCCGCGGAGTTCTCCACCCGGGCCGTGGTGGACCCGGTGGAGCAGCTCTGCATCACCAACGTGGTGCAGCAACTGGACCAGCTGATGGCGAACCCGGCAGTGGAGCGGCGGGTCGAGGAGGGCAACCTGCGACTGGTCGGGATGTACTTCGACTTCGCGACCGCCCAGGCCTACGTCCTGGACCGCGCCGCCGGGACGTTCAGCCCGATCGAGGCCCGCGCCGACGGCCGCGCCCGGACCGGGGCGGGGACTGGGACCGGGACTGGGACTGGGACCGGACCCGGGGCCGGGACAGGCGAGGCATCCGCCGAACGGGTGATTGAGGACGGTCTGGTTCCGTCCGGCGGCGGCGAGGAGGGTCCCCAGCTGGCCGCCTGAGAGCCGGGTCCGTGTCCCCGCCGGGCGGGCCGGGGCACGGGCCCACCGGCCCTCGTGCGGTCTCCCGCTCGCGGGCGGCGGACCGCACGGGTCTCCACCCGGCCGACAGTCAAAGGTCTACACCAATTTCAAGGAGCCTCTTGTCAACTGCCCCGTTCGCCTGGTGAGCTGTGCGCTGGGACACACGGGACAATCCCCACGCACGGGAGCGTCCCCGATCATGACTCGATGAGGAGTGCGTGTTGAGCAACGAGAGCCTGGCCAACCTGCTCAAGGAGGAGCGGCGCTTCGCTCCGCCGGCAGAGCTCGCCGCAGCCGCCAACGTCACCGCGGCCGCGTACGCGCAGGCCTCCGAGGACCGCCTGGCGTTCTGGGCCGAGCAGGCCCGCCGCCTCAGCTGGGCCGTCGAGCCGACCGAGACACTGGACTGGTCGAACCCGCCGTTCGCCAAGTGGTTCGCCGACGGCAGCCTCAACGTGGCCTACAACTGCGTCGACCGCCACGTCGAGAACGGCCTGGGCGACCGGGTCGCCATCCACTTCGAGGGCGAGCCCGGCGACAGCCGCTCCCTGACCTACGCCCAGCTCAAGGACGAGGTCTCCCAGGCCGCCAACGCCCTGCTCGAACTCGGCGTCCGCAAGGGCGACCGCGTCGCCGTCTACCTCCCGATGATCGCCGAGGCCGTCGTCGCGATCCTGGCCTGCGCCCGCATCGGCGCCACCCACTCGGTGGTCTTCGGCGGCTTCTCCGCCGACGCCGTCGCCTCCCGCATCCAGGACGCCCAGGCCAAACTCGTCATCACCGCCGACGGCGGCTACCGCCGCGGCAAGCCCTCCGCCCTCAAGCCCGCCATCGACGAGGCCCTCACCAAGGCCGACGGCGTCGAGCACGTCCTGGTCATCCGCCGCACCGGCCAGGACATCGCCTGGACCGAGGGCCGCGACGTGTGGTGGCACGAGATCACCGCCCGCCAGTCCACCGAGCACACCCCCGAGCCGCACGAGGCCGAACACCCGCTGTTCATCCTCTACACCTCCGGCACCACCGGGAAGCCCAAGGGCATCCTGCACACCTCCGGCGGCTACCTCACCCAGGCCAGCTACACCCACCACGCGGTCTTCGACCTCAAGCCGGAGACCGACGTCTACTGGTGCACCGCCGACATCGGCTGGGTCACCGGCCACTCGTACATCGTCTACGGACCGCTGTCCAACGGCGCCACCCAGGTCATCTACGAGGGCACCCCCGACACCCCGCACCAGGGCCGGTTCTGGGAGATCGTCCAGAAGTACGGCGTGACCATCCTCTACACCGCGCCCACCGCGATCCGCACCTTCATGAAGTGGGGCGACGACATCCCCGCGAAGTTCGACCTCTCCAGCCTGCGGGTGCTGGGCAGCGTCGGCGAGCCGATCAACCCCGAGGCGTGGATCTGGTACCGCGAGCACATCGGCGCCGGCAAGGCCCCGATCGTGGACACCTGGTGGCAGACCGAGACCGGCGCCATCATGATCAGCCCGCTGCCCGGCGTCACCGAGACCAAGCCCGGCTCCGCCCAGCGCGCCCTGCCCGGCATCGCGGCCACCGTCGTCGACGACAACGCCGCCGAGGTCCCCAACGGCTCGGGCGGCTACCTCGTCCTCACCGAGCCCTGGCCCTCCATGCTCCGTACCATCTGGGGCGACGACCAGCGCTACATCGACACCTACTGGTCCCGCTTCGAGGGCCGCTACTTCGCCGGCGACGGCGCCAAGAAGGACGAGGACGGCGACATCTGGCTCCTCGGCCGCGTCGACGACGTCATGCTCGTCTCCGGCCACAACATCTCCACCACCGAGGTCGAGTCCGCCCTGGTCGGCCACCCCTCCGTCGCCGAGTCGGCCGTCGTCGGCGCCACCGACGCCACCACCGGCCAGGCCATCGTCGCCTTCGTGATCCTGCGCGGCGGCGTCACCGAGACCCCCGAACTCGTCGACGAACTGCGCGCCCACGTCGGCCGCACCCTGGGCCCCATCGCCAAGCCCAAGCAGATCAAGGTCGTCGGTGAACTCCCCAAGACCCGCTCCGGCAAGATCATGCGCCGCCTCCTGCGCGACATCGCCGAAGGCCGCGAGGTCGGCGACACCACCACGCTGGCCGACAGCTCGGTCATGAGCCAGATCCAGGCCCAGCTGCCGCCCTCGGACAACGGCAACGGCTGATCCGGCGGAGACAGCGACTGTGCCCCGGGCGGTGATCACCGCCCGGGGCACAGTCGTCGACACCCGGGGCACGGTCGTCGACAGGGGGCGAGGAGGCAACGGACATGCCTCCGGGCGTGAGGGTGTGGGGTTCCTCCGGCGCCCGGGGGGCGGACAACGGACGACGGGCGACGGGCGACGGGCGCACGTTCACCCGAGTGCAGGCGGCCGAGGCCGTGCGGGCGCCGGGCCGCTGGTCCGCCGGAGTGCAGAACCGGCCCACAGGGCTTAAGTCCTTTAACAGGACAATCCGGATGTCACCCGAACACCCCGTTAGACTGTTAAGGACGCATCAAGATCCCCCCACCGGGGATCCGGGCGTCACAGGGCGAGCCGGGAAGTCTGGTCGGCAACTGCACCACCCGTGTATCCGTTGCCGCTCCCCGCCCCAGGAGGTCCCGCGTGACCGACCAGCCGTCCGTCCACGAGCCGACGACCCGCCGCCGGCAGTTCCTCGGCCGGCTGCCACTGCCCGAGCGCACCTTCATCACCGACGCCCTGCGCACCGAGACGGTCGGCGGAGTGTTGCTGCTCGGCGCCGCCGTCATCGCGCTGATCTGGGCCAACGTCTGGCCGCAGGCGTACCAGAGCATGCTCGACTACACCGTCGGCCCCTCCTCCCCGCTGCACCTCGACCTCTCGCTGGCCACCTGGGCCAAGGACGGGCTGCTGACGATCTTCTTCTTCGTCGCCGGGATCGAGCTCAAGCGCGAGTTCGTCGCGGGCGAGCTGCGCACACCGAGCGCCGCGGTGCTGCCCGTCATCGCCGCCGTCTGCGGGGTGGCACTGCCCGCGATCCTGTACGCCCTGGTGAACTCCGGCAGTGGCGGACACCCCAGCGGCTGGGCGATCCCGACCGCCACCGACATCGCCTTCGCCCTCGGCGTGCTGGCCGTGGTCGGCAGCCACCTGCCCTCGGCGCTGCGCGCCTTCCTGCTCACCCTGGCCGTCGTGGACGACCTGATCGCGATCCTGATCATCGCGATCTTCTACAGCTCCGGCATCAAGTTCTGGGCGCTCGGGCTGGCCCTAGCCGGGCTGGTGCTGTTCTGGTTCCTGCACCGGCGCGGGGTGCACGGCTGGTACCTGTTCGTGCCGCTGGCGCTGGTGACCTGGGCCCTGATGCACGAGAGCGGCATCCACGCCACGGTCGCGGGCGTCGCGATGGGCCTGATGCTGCGCTGCCACCGGGAGGGCGACGAGCAGCACTCCCCCGGCGAGCACATCGAGCACCTGGTGCGCCCGTTCTCGGCCGGTCTGGCCGTCCCGCTGTTCGCGCTGTTCTCGGCCGGGGTGACGATCTCCGGCACGGCGCTGCGCGAGGTGTTCACCCAGGCCGTGCCGATCGGCATCGTGGTCGGTCTGCTGGTCGGCAAGTCGGTGGGCATATTCGGCGGCACCTGGCTGACCGCCCGGTTCACCCGGGCCGAGCTGAACCCGCAGCTCAAGTGGGCCGACATGGTGGCCGTCTCGGTACTCGCGGGCATCGGCTTCACCGTCTCGCTGCTCATCAGCGAGCTCGCCTTCCCGGACGATCCGGCGCTCGCCGACCGGGCCAAGACGGCCGTGCTGGTCGGCTCACTGCTCTGCGCGACGATCGCCACCGTGCTGCTGAAGCTGCGCAACCAGCACTACCGCGCGCTGTGCGAGGAGGAGGAGCGGGACGTGGACGAGGACGGCGTCCCGGACATCTACCAGGAGGACGACCCGGCCTGGCAGGCCCGGATCGCAGAGCGGGCCCGGACGTCGGGCCGGGCCCACCCCTCGGGCCGGGCCCACGCCTCGGAGCGGCCCCGACCGCTGCCCGGCGAGGCCTCCGGGGCCACCGGGGCCACCCTGGATTCCGAAAGCTCCCGGGACCCCCGGGACTCCCAGGGCTCCCGGGACCCGGGGGACTCCTCGGCGGGCCGCTGACGGTCCCTCCGGAGCTCCGCGCCACGGCCTCCGGGCCCGCCCCGGAGCCCGGCCGCAGAACCTCCCCGGAGCCCCTCCCGGAAGCCCCCGGAGGCCTCACGCGGCCGGGACACGTCCCTCCGGCGGGGCCCCGGAGTGGTGTCCGACTGACCGGTAGGGGCATGATTCTGAGCTGTCGACAATCCACTGACGCCTCGGGGACCCCCCACCGGCCCCCGGAACCGCAGACCGCGGTGGCGTCATGCCGCACAGCCGCAGAGGAGAACCGCTGATGCCCGCAGGAGCCGCAGACCCGTCCAGCAACGGCCGGGCGCCCTACGAGGGCGAGCGTTCGGTGGGGCAGCTGTTCGCGGCGGCCACCGCCGACCTGTCCGCGCTGGTCCACGACGAGATCGCGCTCGCCAAGGCCGAGATCCGGGCGGACGTCAAGCGCGGTGTCTCCGGCGGCGTCTCGCTGACGGTCGCCGGTGTGGTGGCGCTGTTCTCGATCCCGATGCTGAGCGCCGCCGCGGCCTACGGCATCCACGCGCTGGGTCTGTCGCTGGGCTGGTCCTTCCTCATCGTGGCGGGCGCCTACCTGCTGCTCGCGGCACTGCTCGGGATGCTGGCGTACCGCTCGTTCAAGAAGATCGAGCCGCCGCACCGCACCATCGAGGGCGCCCAGAAGACCGCCGACGTGCTGAAGAACGCCCGGCCGCGCCCGGCCACCAAGGAGGAGATCGACCGGGCCCTGGGCCGCATCCCGTAAAGCGCTCGCGTCAACGGCCGCCCCGCCGGCGCCCCCCGACAGTGAGTGCCGGGCACGTGTCCGGCGCGCGGATGTGACACGCTCTCGGTATGCCGCTTGACCAGAAGCCCGTACCCGCGCAGCCGTCCGCCGGTTCCGGCCCCGACTCCGGGCCCGGCCTCGTCCCCGAAGGCGTCGGCCCGACCCCCGGGCGGGGGCCCGCCGGGGCGGCCGTCGAGGCGGGCGCCGGGGCCGATCCAGCGGCCGGAGGCGAAGTCAGGGCCGGGGCCGGGGCCGAGGCGTGGAGCATCCGGCAGGCCGGCCCGTGGACGCACCGCGACCTCGCGGCCAACGGCGCCCGCTTCCACATCGCCGAGCTGGGCTCAGGCCCGCTCGTGCTGCTGGTGCACGGCTGGCCCGAGTACTGGTGGGCGTGGCGCCACCAGCTGACCGCGCTCGCCGAGGCCGGCTACCGGGCGGTGGCGCTCGACCTGCGGGGCATCGGCGGCAGCGACCGCACCCCGCGCGGGTACGACCCGGGCAACCTCGCCCTGGACATCACCGGGGTCATCCGCTCGCTCGGTGAGCGCCGGGCCCACCTGGTCGGGCACGCCTCCGGCGGCACCCTGTCCTGGGTGGCGGCGGTGATGCGCCCGTCCGTCATCCAGAGCCTGACCGTGGTCTCCGCCGCGCACCCGCGGGACCTGCGCCGGGCACTGCTGACCGACCGCCGCCAGTTCGCCGCCTTCGAGCACGTGCTGGGCTTCCAGCGGCCGTGGATACCGGAACGCCGGCTGGTGGCCGACGACGCCGCGCTGGTCGGCCGCTACCTGACCTCCTGGACCGGCCCGAACGGCCTGGACGAGGCCGCGGTGCACGCGTACCGGCAGGCCATCCAGATCCCCAGCACCGCGCACTGCTCGATCGAGCCGTACCGCTGGCTGATGCGGTCGATGGCCCGGCCGGACGGCATCCAGTTCGCCCGCCGGATGAAGAAGCCGATCACCGCGCCGACCCTGCACGTCCAGGGCGCGGCGGACCCGGTGCTGCTGTCGCACACCGCGCTCGGCGGCGGCGAGTACGTGGCCGCGCCGTACCGCTGGCGGCTGCTGCCGGGGGTCGGGCACTTCCCGCACGAGGAGGCGCCGGAGGAGTTCACCGCCGAGCTGCTGGACTGGGTCGGGCGCCACAAGGAGTGACGGACGCGGGCTCCCGGGGCGGCCGCCCGTGCGACGTCACGGAGGGGCGCCCGGGTCCAACTGCCCCGACGTTGGGTTCATATGACAATCGCATAGGCCAATTTCGGCACAGCCCGGGCGGTTACCCCCACCGGCCCAGGGGCATCCATTCCGGTATGAGTTGGATGCCCGATCGCGGCGCCGCCCCGCGCGGCCGACGCCAGAACAGCCCCCAGCGTTCCGCCCACCGCCCCGACCGGGCGGACGACCTCGGCTTCGACGGCCTCGACGGCCGTCAGCGCACGGAGCGGCGGGAGCTCGGCATCCCGCGCATCCTCGGCCGGCGCGCCCGCTGGGTGGGCGCACGACTGCGGCGCGAGACCTGAGGCCTCGCGCCGCGTGAGTCGGCAGTGGCGGGCGGCCGGTCGGCGGCCGCCCGGCCCGCACCGCTCAGTTCGTGATCGGCGACAGCGCCGTGAACCAGAGCAGGACGAAGGTCGCCACCGACATGATCGGCACCAGCACCTTGGTCTCCACGCTGTTGCCGCTGCGCTTGATCAGCACGACCTCGTAGCGCTCCTTGTGCGGCCAGAGCAGCGGCGCGCCCTTCTTGGTCAGGCAGTCCCCCAGCAGGTGCGCCAGCGTGCCCAGCGCCACCGCGTACGGCAGCCAGCCGGGCGAGTTGGGCATCCAGGTGTTCATCCCGAAGGTGCCGAGCGCGGAGAGCCCGATGACGGTGATCCAGGTCTGCGGGCCGTCGCCCGGCGGGCAGAGCCGCAGCGCCCGGATCGCGAGCGCCAGCAGGAAGAAGGTCAGTGCCAGCGTGAAGTTGCGGCCCAGGTAGGTGACGCCGGCCCAGGTGCCGGCGCCCATCAGCCCGACGAACAGCAGCGAGTGGGTGGCGTGCCGGTGACCGCCGGAGGCCCAGGCCACGACGCGGCAGAGCGCCTTGGAGACCGGGCCGAGGAAGTTGGCGATCGAGCCGTCGTGGTGGTCGAGGTCCGGCAGCAGGGCCGCCCCCGCGCACAGCACCGTGCCCATCAGTATGTCCGCCGGCTGCAGCGTGGTGTGCAGCAGCAGCGGGGGCAGGAAGGGGGCCGACGCCGCGTACAGCATCGCCCCGCTCACCGCGTGCGAATGACCCATCATCGGACTGCCACGTCCTCCCGTCGGCCCACTCCGGGACGGCACCCGGTTGAGCCGAACGGGTGAGCGCGGCCGACGCTACCAGGGCGGGCTGACGGGACGACGGATATCGCTCGGCCCGGCCCGGCGCGGGACCGGCCCGATCGCCGCCGGTCCCGCGCCGGGGCGCCCCCGTCAGAGCGCGCAGCCCTGGGTGTCCACCCGGGCGGTCGCGGCGCTGCCCTGCTGGACGTCCTCGCGGACCTCGGCCGCGGTCAGCACGTACCCGGTGTCGGCGCTGTCCAGGGACTTGGCGAACACCACGCCGTACACCTGGCCGTCCGGGGTGAGCAGCGGGCCGCCGCTGTTGCCCTGGCGGACCGTCGAGCGCACCGAGTAGACGTCGCGCACCACCTGGCCGCGGTGGTAGATGTCCGGGCCGTTGGCCTGGATCCGGCCGCGGATGCGGGCGGGCTGGACGTTGAAGGCGCCGTTCTCGGGGAAGCCGGCCACGATCGCGCTGTCGTTGGTCTTCGCCTCGCCCGCGAAGGTGAGGGCTGGCGCGTTCAGCTTGGGCACGTCCAGGATCGCGATGTCGCGCTGCCAGTCGTAGCGGACCACCGTCGCGTCGTACAGCTGGCCGACGCCGCCGATCTGCACCGTCGGCTCGTTGACCCCGCCGACCACGTGGGCGTTGGTCATCACCCGGTGCGGGGCGAAGACGAAGCCGCTGCCCTCCAGGGTCTTGCCGCAGGAGGTCGCGGTGCCGACCACCTTGACCAGGCTCTGCTTGGCCCGCGCCACCGCCGGGCTGGCGGCCAGCGCCGGGTCCGGGGTGTCGACCTGGGTGATCGGCTCGTGCTCGAACGGGTTGAAGACCTGCGGGAAGCCGTTGCGGGCGAGCACCTTGGAGAAGTCCGAGAACCAGTTCGGCGCGTCGGAGGGCAGCGCGTTCTGCACGCCGCCGAGGATCGCCGAGGAGCGGACCTGCTTGGACACCGTCGGCAGCGAGGCACCGGCCAGCGCCGAGCCGATCAGCCAGGCCACCAGCAGCATCGAGACCACGTTCACCACCGACCCGCCGGCCGCGTCCAGCACCCGGGCCGGACGGCGGTCGATGTGGCCGCGCAGCTTCCAGCCGAAGTGCGCGGTGATCGCCTGGCCCATCGCGGCGAAGACGATCACCACCACCACCGCCACCACCGAGGCGGTGGTGCCGGGGCTCAGGTGGTCCAGCAGCAGCGGCAGCAGTTCGACGGCCAGCAGGCCGCCGCCGAGGAAACCGACCAGCGAGAGGACACCGACCACGAAGCCCTGCCGGTAGCCCGACACGGCGAATCCGACGGCAGCGGCGATCAGCAGGACATCCAGGACGTTCACCACGACACCCTCCCACGGCCCGGCGGCCGGGTGTACCGACGACCTGTCACGAGGCGCCGCCGCCTCACGGGGCTCCGGCGTCGCCGCCCGGCAGCACGCGGGAGTGCTCGAGGTCGCCCTGGACCAGCGCCAGCGCGTCGTCCGAGAGGTCGACGATCCGGGACGGGTCCCAGGGCAGCTCCAGTCCGCTGTGGTGCAGCACCCGGTCGATCACCCCGGCGGTGAAGCCCCAGACCAGCCGCCCGGCGACCGCGAAGGCCGGACCGATGTGCCCCGACGGGTGGCGCAGCCGCACCCGGTTCGCCGGATCGGCCAGGTCGTCGATCGACACCCGGAACACCGCGCCGGTCTCGCCCTGGTCCACCGGGTGCACCGGCGACTCCTCGCGCCACCAGCCGAGCACCGGGGTCACCACGAAGCGGCTCACCGGGATGTACAGCCGCGGCAGCGCCGCGAACACCTGCACCCCGGCCGGGTCCAGGCCGGTCTCCTCCCACGCCTCGCGCAGCGCCGCGGCGATCGGGCCCGGACCGTCCGGGTCGCCGTCCTCCGGGTCCAGCGCGCCGCCGGGGAAGGACGGCTGGCCGGCGTGCGAGCGCAATGAGCGGGCCCGCTCGATCAGCAGCAGGTCCGGCCCCTCCGGGCCCTCGCCGAACAGCATCAGCACGGCCGCCGCCCGGCCGCCGTCGGCCGGCGGCAGGAAGCGGCTCAGCTGCTCCGGCAGCACCCGCTCGGCCGCCTCCCGGACCGGCTCCAGCCAGGCCGGCAGGTCGTCCCGCTCGATCCCGCGCGTGATCATTCCGCCACCGCCAGGTCCGCGACCTGCCCGTGGTGGGCGGCGGCGTCCGCGCGGGCGGCCGCCTCGCCGGGGTAGTCCGCCGGGGGCCTCAGCCGTTGTCCGGGCCGGCCGCCCATCTCGTACTTGAGCAGCTTGCGTGCCTGCTCCGGGTCGGTCACGCCCTCGCCGTACGCGGGGCAGAGCGGCGCGATCGGGCAGGCGCCGCAGGCCGGCTTCTGGGAGTGGCAGATCCGGCGGCCGTGGAAGACCACGCGGTGCGAGAGCATCGTCCACTCCGACTTCGGGAAGATCTCCGCGACGGCGGCCTCGACCTTCACCGGGTCCTCCTCGGCCGTCCAGCCGAACCGTCGGGCCAGGCGGCCGAAATGGGTGTCGACGGTGATCCCGGGGACCCCGAAGGCGTTGCCCAGCACGACGTTGGCGGTCTTGCGGCCGACGCCCGGCAGGGTCACCAGATCGGCCAGGCGGCCGGGGACCTCTCCGCCGAACCCGTCACGCAGCGCGATCGAGAGGCCGATCAGCGACTTCGCCTTGTTCCGGAAGAAGCCGGTCGGACGGATGATCTCCTCCAGCTCCTCCGGGTTCGCCGCCGCCATGTCCTCCGGCGTCGGGTACTTCGCGAACAGCGCGGGGGTGGTCTGGTTCACCCGGAGGTCGGTGGTCTGCGCCGACAGCACGGTGGCCACCAGCAGTTGGAAGGGGTTCTCGAAGTCCAGCTCCGGATGCGCGTACGGGTACAGCTCCGCCAGCTCACGGTTGATCTTCCGGGCCCGCCGCACCATCGCCAGGTGCGACTCGGGCTTCCTCGGCTTCACGGCGGGCCTCTTCGCCGCCCGCTTCACCGCCGGCTCGGCCTTCGGCGCCGCCGCTTTCCGGACCTTGCTCTCTGCCATGCACGAAGGCTACGCCGACCGGGGGGTGACTCGGGGGCGATCATGCGGGCCGGCAGACCCGGCAGGGCGTGTTCCTCGGAAGAATCCTCGGCGGGAGCGATGAGTTCTGCGGCGGGCGCCGGTCTACCCCTGTGACCGGATCGCACGACGACAGAAGGAACTCCCATGAGCACCGTGGTCTCCACCGACGGCACCACCATCGCCTGCACCGTCACCGGCTCCGGCCCGGCCGTCGTGCTGGTGGACGGGGCGATCGGCCACCGGGCCTTCGACCCGGGCGTCGCCGTCGCCGAGCAGCTCTCCGCCCACCACACCGTGTGGGCGTACGACCGGCGCGGCCGGGGCGGCAGCGGGGACACCGCGCCGTTCGCGGTGGAGCGCGAGATCGAGGACCTGGCCGCGGTGATCGCGGCGGCCGGCGGCTCGGCGGCCGTCTTCGGCATCTCCTCGGGCGCCGCGCTCGCGCTGCGGGCGGCCGCCGCGGGGGTCGGCGTGCGCCGACTCGCCGTCTACGAGCCGCCGTTCAGCACCGAGGAGGGGCAGAGCGAGCGCTTCGTCGGGTACGTCGGCGAACTGGAGGAGGCGCTCGCCGAGGGACGTCGCGGGGACGCCGTCGCGGCCTTCATGACCTTCGTCGGGATGCCCGCCGAGGCGGTGGACGGGATGCGCGCCGCCCCGGTGTGGCCGCTGTTCGAGGCGGTCGCGCCGACCCTGGCGTACGACGCGGCGGCGCTCGGCGCGCGGACCGGGGGGACCGTCCCGGTCGACGTACTGGCCCGGATCGCGGCGCCGACCCTGGTACTGGACGGCGGCGCCAGCCCTGAGCTGCTGCGGGCACCGTCCGCCGCGGTGGCCGCGGCCGTGCCGGGCGCCGAGTACCGGACGCTGGCCGACCAGACCCACGAGGTGGCGGCCGGGGCGCTGGTGCCGGAACTGGTGACGTTCTTCGCCTGACCGTCGGCCCGGGGCCCGGCCCCGGGGTCACTAGTCTTCCGACGAACCGACGAACCGACGAAGTGACGAACCGACGATCGGAGAACGAGGAAGCATGGACGCGGACTTCAAGGACATCCCCACCACCACCCTGGCCGACCTCCTGGGCCGCGACCGGGTCATGGACATCGGCCTGCGTCCGCTCTGGGACGGGATGCCCCGGGTGGCCGGCCCGGCCTTCACCGTGCAGTGCCCGCCCGGGGACAACCTGATGCTGCACGCCGCGATCCACCGGGCCGAGCCCGGCTCGGTGATCGTGGTCGAGTCCGGCGACCTGGACTACGCGCTGGCCGGCGGCAACGTGTGCGCCGTGGCGCAGCGCCGGGGCGTGGTGGCCTTCGTGGCCGACGGCCTGATCCGGGACCTCGGCGAGGTCCGGGAGGCGGGCTTCCCGGTCTTCGCCCGCGGGGTCATCCCGATCCCCGGGGCGAAGAAGGCGCTGGGCACGCACGGTGCCCCGGTGCGCTGCGGCGGCGTGCTGGTGGCGGCCGGCGACATCGTGGTGGCCGACGAGGAGGGTGTCGTGGCGGTGCCCGCCGCCGAGCGGGACCGGGTCCTGGAGGCGGCCCGGGCGAAGCTGGCCAAGGAGGCGGCCCAGACCCTGGACGAGTGGGCGGCGGAGCACCGCGACCGGATCGAGCGGACCCTCGTCGAGCTGGGCTTCCAGGGCTGACCCGTGGCTGACCCGCAGGCCGGCCCGCGGTGGCCGGCCCGCGGGCCGGCCCGCGGCAGGGGCCCGCGTCGGGGGGCGTCGGACCGGCCCCCACCGGCGCCGTCAGCCCCGGTACAGCCCGTTCAGCTCCCCGAAGCCCAGCGCCCCGTCGAGCTGCGTCAGTGTCCCGGCGCCGAGCAGCTCGGCGGCGGCGCGGCGGGCCGCGGTGTACGCGAGCTGGGCGAGACCGGTACCGAGGCTGATCCGCCGCACCCCCGTGGCGGCGAGTTCGGCGACGGTCGGCCCGCCCGGAACGGCCATCGCGTTCACCGGCAGCGCCGAGCGCCCGCACAGCTCGGTGAGGGCTTCGAGGTCCAGCAGCCCGGGCACGAACAGGCCGTCGGCACCCGCCTGCGCGTAGGCCTCGGCCCGGACCAGCACGTCGTCGAGGCCGCCCAGTCCGAACAGGAAGACATCGGTCCGGGCGTTGACCACCAGCTCCGGCAGCCCTGCGGCGGCGGCCGCCGTACGGGCCGCGCGCAGCCGCTCGGCCTGCTCGGCCACCGGGAAGAGCGGGCCGCCGACGGTCGTCGAGTCCTCCAGGTTGACGCCGACGGCGCCCACGCCGACCAGGGCGGTCACGGTCTCGGCCACGTCGGCCGGCTGCGGCCCGTACCCGCCCTCGGCGTCGACGGTGACCGGCAGGTCCACCGCCGCGACGATCCGGCGGGCCGCCTCGACCGCGGCCGCCCGGTCGAGCCGCTGGCCGTCGCCGCGCCCGAGCGACCAGGAGACGCCGCCGCTGGTGGTGGCGACCGCCGGGGCACCGGCCGAGGCGATCACGGCGGCGCTGCCCGCGTCCCAGGCGTTGGGCAGGACAAGCACGCCGTCCGCGACCAGTTCGCGCAGCCGCAGCGCCCGCTCGCGGGACTCGGGGGTGGTGGACATGGGTGTCACCGGCTTTCGTACGGATCGGTGGGAACGCAGGCATCCTGCGCCCGGCTCCCCCGCCCCGACCAGTGATTAAGCTGAGGCCGAATCTTTCCCGGAGGGGGCCACATGCGATCCGAACTGCACTTCTCCGCGCAGGACTTGGCGCTGACCCGGTTCGCCGTCTCGCCGATGCAGGAGGTGGTGACCAGCCTGCGCGCCCTCGCGCGGCACCCCGTGCCGGCGCTGCACCGCCGCTGGGCCGGGGAGGTCCGCGAGCGACTGGCCGCCGCCGGGCCGGCCCTGGAGCGGCTGGCCGCCCTGGTGCCGCCCACCGGCCACCTGCCGGACTTCCTCAACCCCACCCCGGCCCGCTTCTCCGCCACGCTCGCCGAGGAGCTGGCCGCGATCACCGCCACCGGCGCCGAACAGGTCCGGGCCGACCTCGACATCATGGCCGCCGAGGCGGGCGGCCGGCTGCCCGCCGTCCTCGCGCCGCTGCACCGCGACCCGGCCGCACAGCTGCCCCGGCTGGCCGCCGACCTCCGGGTGTACTGGGAGCTGGCGCTCGCCCCCTACTGGGCCCGGATCCGGGCGGTGCTCTCGGCGGACGTCTTCCACCGCTCCCGGCAGGCCGCCGAGCACGGCACCGCGCGGATGCTGGGCGAGCTGCACGACACGGTCCGCTGGGACGGCGCTGCGCTGCTGCTGGAGCAGCGGCACTGCGCGGTCACCCGGCTGACCGCCGGCTCCGGGCTGGTGCTCCTGCCCTCGGCCTTCGCCTGGCCGCGGGTGCTCACCCGGGTGCTGCCGCCCGACCCGCCGCAGCTGATCTACCCGGCGCGCGGCACGGCCGTCCTGTGGGAGCGCCGGCCGGGCACGCCGGCCCGCACGGAGGCGCTGGCCGGCGTCCTCGGCCGCTCCCGCGCCCGGCTGCTGGCCGAGCTGGGCTCCCCGGCCTCGACCACCGAGCTGGCCGACCGCACCGGGCTCTCCCCGGCCGGGGCCTCGCAGCACCTCACCGCGCTGCGCACGGCGGGCCTCACCAGCGCCCACCGCGCGGGCCACGCCGTCCTGCACGCCCGTACCGCGGTCGGCGATTCGCTGTTCGCTCAAGACGAACAGACATTCGACCTGAGCGTGTGAGGGCGCTCCCGCGGCCCGCCCCGCCCGATGACCAACCGGTACGAATGGCCCCGCACGGCACACCTCGGCACACCCCCTCCTCATATGATCGGAGCGACATGCGCCATGCTTGGTGATGCAGAACACTGAACGGAACTTGCGCCGGACGGCCCACCCGCCGTACGGCCGAGAAGGAGGAAGCACGTGGACGACGTTCTGCGGCGCGCCGCACTCTTCGCGGCACTCGACGACGAACAGGCCGGCGAGCTGCGCGCTTCCATGACCGAGGTCACCCTCGCCCGTGGGGAGTCGCTGTTCCACGAGGGCGACCCGGGCGACCGGCTGTACGTCGTCGCGGAGGGCAAGGTCAAGCTGCACCGCGCCTCCCCGGACGGCCGCGAGAACATGCTCGCCGTCCTCGGCCCCAGCGAGATGATCGGCGAGCTGTCGCTGTTCGACCCGGGCCCGCGCACCGCGACCGCCAGCGCGCTGACCGAGGTCAAGCTGCTGGGCCTGGGCCACGGTGACCTGCAGCCGTGGCTGCACGCCCGCCCCGAGGTCTCCATCGCACTGCTGCGGGCCATCGCCCGCCGACTGCGCCGGACCAACGACGTGATGTCCGACCTGGTCTTCTCCGACGTGCCCGGCCGCGTCGCCAAGGCCCTGCTGGACCTCTCCCGCCGCTTCGGCGTGCAGTCCGAGGAGGGCATCCACGTCGCCCACGACCTCACCCAGGAGGAGCTGGCCCAGCTGGTCGGCGCCTCCCGCGAGACGGTCAACAAGGCGCTCGCCGACTTCGCCGGCCGCGGCTGGCTGAAGCTGGAGGCGCGCGCGGTGGTCCTGATGGACGTCGAGCGGCTGTCCCGCCGCTCGCGCTGACACCCCGAACACCGCGAAGGGCCCGTCCGGACGGACGGGCCCTTCGGCGTTCACCGGCCTTCCGGCGGAGCACCGGGTCAGCCGGGCACCGGGTCATCCGGGCCCCGGTCAGTCGGGCTCCGGGGTCAGCCCGTGGTCCTCCAGGTACTCCAGCTGGGCCCGGACGGACAGCTCCGCGGCCGGCCAGAGCGCCCGGTCCACGTCGGCGTAGACCCGCGCGACCACCTCGGGAGCGGTCCGGCAGCCCGCCTCGACCGCCGTCTCCACCTGCGCGAGCCGGGCGGCCCGGTGCGCCAGGTAGTAGTCGACGGCGCCGAGCGCGTCCGCGAGCACCGGGCCGTGCCCGGGCAGCACGGTCCGCACGCCGTGCCGGGAGGCCATCGTGTGCAGTCGGCGCAGCGAGTCCAGGTAGTCCCCCAGCCGCCCGTCGGGGTGGGCGACCATCGTGGTGCCGCGGCCGAGCACGGTGTCCCCGGTGAGGATCGCGCCGTCGTCCGGCAGGTGGAAGGTCAGCGAGTCCGAGGTGTGGCCGGGGGTGGCCACCACCCGCAGGTCCAGACCGCCGACGTCCAGGCGCTGGCCGCCCACCAGGCCCTCGGAGCCCAGCCGGTGCGCCGGGTCCAGGGCCCGGACCTCGGTGCCGGTGAGCTCGGCGAAACGGGCCGCGCCCTCGGAGTGGTCGGCGTGGCCGTGGGTGAGCAGGGTCAGCGCGATCCGCTTGCCCCGCTCCTCGGCGAGGTCGATCACCCGGCGCAGGTGCTCCTCGTGCAGCGGACCGGGGTCGATCACCACGGCGAGGTCCGAGCCCGGCTCGGAGAGCAGCCAGGTGTTGGTGCCGTCCAGCGTCATCGGCGACGGGTTCGGTGCCAGCACGCACAGCGCCCGGGAGGTGGCCTCGCCGCCGACGACGGCGGCGGGGTCACCCGGCAGGAGTCCGCTCACGCGCCCACCTCGCTGCGCTCGGTGGTCCGCTCACTACGCTCGCTCACCGGCTGCCCTCGCCGTCGCGATGGAGGGCGCGCAGCGGCAGCGCCCGCACGAGGGCGCGCTGCGCCACCTCGACGAACGGGACCGGGCTGTCACAGGCCGGGATACGGGGGGTCAGGCGGCGGGCGGGCATCTCGGGTGCCGTCCGGCGAGCCACGTCGTTGTGGGTCATCGGGCGTCGGTCCTTTCTCTGCGGTGGCGCGGTGGGTCTTGTTCGGATGGGTCCTGTCCGGATGGATCGTCTTCAGGACCGACGGTTCAGGAGTCCTCGGGGTGCTCGGGGTCTTCGGGGAACTCCCCGTCGATGGTCAGCTCGTCGTACCCGGGCCAGCGGACCGTCATGCGGTCCCCGCGGACCTCGGCCCGGCCCAGGACCGGCTCCAGCCGGCGGCCGGCGGCCGCGGCCAGCGCCTCGGCGGCGGTACGCACCGGCGACAGCTCGCGCAGCACCGTCACGGTCGGCGGCAGCATGCCGAAGCGGCCCTCCCGGTAGCCCCGGACCGCCTCGGCCGGGCTCAGCCACGCGACCCGGTCGGCCTCGCCGACCTCCAGTGCCGCGCGCTGGCCGGCCGGCAGGGCCGCCACGAAGAACCAGGTGTCGTAGCGGCGCTCCTCGAACTCCGGGGTGATCCAGCGCGCCCAGCCGCCCAGCAGGTCGCTGCGCAGCACCAGGCCGTGGTCACGGAGGAACTCGGCGAAGGACAGCTCGTGCGCCTCCAGCGCGGCCCGCTCGGCGGACCAGTCGCGCGGCGCGGCGACGCTCCGCGCGTCCGGGCCGGCCAGCAGCACGCCGGCCTCCTCGAAGGTCTCGCGGACGGCCGCGCAGACCACCGCCCGGGCGGTCCGGACGTCGACCCCGAGCCGGCCCGCCCACTCCTCGGGCGAGGGCCCGGCCCAGCCCGGCTCGACCTCGGCGTCCCGCGGGTCCACCCCGCCGCCCGGGTAGGCGTACATCCCGGCCGCGAAGGCCATCGAGGTGCGCCGGCGCAGCAGGTAGGCCTCCGGCCCGGCGGCGGCGTCGCGCAGCAGCACCACGGTGGCCGCCTGCCTGGGCACCGGCGGGGTCAGCACGCCGGAGTCGACCGCCCGGATCCGGGCAGGCCAGCCGGGCGGCATCGGGAGCGTCGTTGCTCGATGGTCCATGCCCGGATGCTAAGCGCACGAAGGCGGGCTCGGCCAGGGCCGATCCCGCCTTCGTGATCGGACTCAGACGGTCTTGACGCGGACCTGCAGCTCGACCTCGACCGGGGCGTCCAGCGGGAGCACCGCGACACCGACGGCACTGCGGGCGTGCACGCCCGCGGCGCCGAGCACCTTGCCGAGCAGCTCGCTGGCCCCGTTGACGACGCCCGGCTGGCCGGTGAAGTCGGGGGCGGAGGCGACGAAGCCGACGACCTTCACGACCCGCTCGATCCGGTCGAGGTCGCCGATCACCGACTTCACGGCGGCCAGGGCGTTCAGCGCGCAGATCTGCGCGAGCTCCTTGGCCTCCTCCGGGGACACCTCGGCGCCGACCTTGCCGGTGCTCGGCAGCTTGCCGCCGACCACCGGGAGCTGGCCGGAGGTGAAGACGAACTCGCCGGACTGCAGGGCCGGCACGTACGCGGCGACCGGCGCGGCCACCGGCGGCAGGGTCAGGCCCAGCTCGGCGAGCTTCGACTCGACGGTGCTCATGCGTTCTTCTCCCGCTTGAAGTAGGCCACCAGCTGCTCCGGGTTCGGGCCGGGCACGACCTGGACGAGCTCCCAGCCGTCCTCGCCGAAGTTGTCCAGGATCTGCTTGGTGGCGTGCACGAGCAGGGGCGCCGTCATGTATTCCCACTTGGTCATGGCCAGACTCTAGACGAGCCGCCGCGAGGATCGGCGCCGTGCGGCGGGCGGCGTGTGAGGTGGGGCACAAAGAGGGCATGATCAGGCCTGGCAACCCCAGGTGCTCCGGGCATCCGGCGCGGTCCCTGGTTACCCTCGCGGGAGGGCACCCTGGCGAGGGGCACCCTCGCCAGGAGGGGACGCCCGTAGGACGGAGACGGACGGAGACGGAGCGTGGCACGCACCCCCGGCCAGGCGGACCGGCGCGACCCCGACTGGGAGGGCGTCCGGCTGCACGTGGTCAGCGGCAAGGGCGGCACCGGGAAGACCACGCTGGCCGCCGCGCTGGCCCTGGCACTCGCCGCCGACGGCGGTCGGGTCCTGCTGATCGAGGTCGAGGGCCGGCAGGGCATCGCCGAGCTGTTCGGGATCGCCGCACTGCCCTACGAGGAGCGCCGGATCGCCTCGGTCTCCCGTCGGCAGCTGGGGCTCCCGGCCGGTGAGGCGCCCTCGGACGGGCCACAGCCCGGCGAGGTGTTCGCGCTGGCGATCGACACCGAGCTGGCGCTGCTCGAATACCTGGAGATGTTCTACAAGCTCGGCCGGGCCGGCAAGGCGCTGCAGAAGGTCGGCTTCGTCGACTTCGCCACCACCATCGCACCCGGCGTCCGGGACGTCCTGCTCACCGGGAAGGCCTGCGAGGCGACCCGGCGCAAGGACCCCGACGGCCGGCGCCGCTACGACGCGGTGGTGATGGACGCCCCGCCGACCGGGCGGCTGACCCGGTTCCTGAACGTCAACGCCGAGGTCGCCGGGCTGGCCCGGATCGGCCCGATACACACCCAGGCGCAGGCCGTGATGCGGGTGCTGAAGTCACCTGAGACCGCGGTGCACCTGGTGACCCTGCTGGAGGAGATGCCGGTGCAGGAGACGGTCGACGGCATCGCGGAGCTGCGTGAGGCGACGCTGCCGGTGGGCGGGGTGATGGTCAACATGGTCCGCCCGCCGGTGCTGGACGCGGCCGCGGTGGCCGCGGTGGACGGCAACCACCGCGAGGAGGTCGCACTGGCGCTCGGGGAGGCCGGGCTCGGCGGCCGCTCGCGCAAGCCGGAGACGGTCCGGGCGGCGGTGGAGCCGTTGATCGACCCGCTGCTGGAGCAGGCCAGGGAGCACGCCGAGCGGGTCGAGCTGGAGCGCGAGCAGCGCGCCGACCTGCAGCAGTTGCGGATCCCGACGTACGAACTGCCGCTGCTGGGCGAGGGCGTGGACCTCGGCGGGCTGTACCGGCTGGCGGGCGACCTGAAGCGGCAGGGGGCGGCATGACCTCGAACGGGGTGCGGAGCACCGGGAAGCGGCTCGCGGTGGACGAGCTGATCGACGATCCGGGGACCAGGATCATCGTCTGCTGCGGCTCCGGCGGCGTCGGCAAGACCACCACCGCCGCGGCGATCGGCCTGCGGGCCGCCGAACGCGGCCGCAAGGTCGTGGTGCTGACCATCGACCCGGCCCGCCGGCTCGCCCAGTCGATGGGCCTGACCGAGCTCGACAACACCCCCCGGGTGGTCAAGGGGGTGACCGGCGACGGGGAGCTCCAGGCCATGATGCTGGACATGAAGCGGACCTTCGACGAGGTCGTGCTGGCCCACGCGGAGCCCGAACGGGCCCGGGCGATCCTGGAGAACCCGTTCTACCAGTCCCTGTCGGCCGGCTTCGCGGGCACGCAGGAGTACATGGCGATGGAGAAGCTCGGGCAGCTGCGCGACGCCGAGGAGTGGGACCTGATCGTCGTGGACACCCCGCCCTCCCGCTCGGCGCTGGACTTCCTGGACGCGCCCAACCGGCTCGGGTCCTTCCTGGACGGCCGGGTGATCCGGATACTGACCGCCCCGGCCAAGGTCGGCGGGCGCAGCGCCATGCGGTTCCTGAACGCCGGGATGGGCCTGCTCACCGGCGCCCTGGGCAAGATCTTCGGCGCCCAGCTGCTCACCGACGTGCAGACCTTCGTCAGCGCGATGGACTCGATGTTCGGCGGCTTCCGTGAGCGCGCGGACCGCACGTACCAGCTGCTCAAGGCGCCGGGCACGGCGTTCCTGGTGGTGGCCGCGCCGGAGCGGGACGCGCTGCGGGAGGCGGCGTACTTCGTGGACCGGCTGGCCGCGGACCGGATGCCGCTGGCCGGGTTGGTGCTCAACCGGGTGCACGGCACGGGCGCCCCGCAGCTGACGGCGGAGCGGGCGCGGGCGGCGGCCGAGGCGCTGGAGGAGAACGGTTCGGAGCACTCCTCGCCGGAGGCGGAGCTCCTCGCGGCCGGGCTGCTGCGGCTGCACGCCGAGCGGATGCAGATCATGGGGCGGGAGCGCCGCACCCGCGACCGCTTCGTCTCGGTCTACCCGGACGTGCCGATCGTGGAGGTCCCCGCGCTGCCGGGCGACGTGCACGACCTCGACGGCCTGCGGGCCATCGGCGACCGGCTCAGCGGCACGGCGTAGGACGGCGTAGGGACGGCAACGGGCGGTGCGGTGTGGGAGCCCGCCCGGGGCCGACCGGCCCGGACCCCCCGGTGCGGCCGGTTCGGCCTGTACAGCCCGTGTACCCGGCTCAGCCGGCCTGGGCGTAGTCCGTCAGTATCACACCGGTCGCGAGGGACTCCTCGTACTCGGTGCGGGCCGTCTCCAGCAGCCTCCGCCACGACATGACCGTCGGGCGGCGGCGCAGCAGCGCCCGGCGCTCGCGCTCCGTCATCCCGCCCCAGACTCCGAACTCCACCCGGTTGTCCAGGGCGTCCGCGAGGCACTCCGTCCGCACCGGGCAGCCGCTGCACACCGCCTTCGCGCGGTTCTGCGCCGCCCCCTGGACGAACAGTTCGTCCGGATCACTCGTGCGGCAGGCGGCCTGCGCACTCCAGTCGTCAACCCAGCCCATGCCGGCGCCGTCCTCTCCCGTATCGAGGCTCCCCCACGGCGGCAACGGCATATTCACCGTTGCCAGTTGAGGACGTTACGGAAGAACGACAGCTTGCAACAGCCCCTTCGGGCTCAATCTCGAATGACCCGATTGGACTATGGGTATCGGTCAGCTCACTCGTTGGAGTGATCGCAGGTCGCACACCTTGCCAGGGGCGGAGCCCCCACTCTCACCGCAGGCGTCATCACGGAGCGCAACCGTTCACACGGGCACAGCAGGCCCCAGCTGCCTCAAAAGCCGGACATTCCTGGGCGATTCGGGCAACTCTCCTCGCCCACAAGAGTGAATGATGTTGACGCACCGAAGCTGTACCAAGCTTGTGACAAGCCTAGGCGAACAGGTGCCCCTATGTATGGGAATCCGCGACGTAGGGTTCTCCCCATGGCACCGAAGCGCCCACAGGCATCCCAGCCCCCAGGCAACACCGGAGCTCCGCGCGGCGGGAGCGGCGGATCACCGTTGGACCACATCGGCAACGGCGTGAAGTTCCTGGGCGTCAGCGTGCTCTCCGGAGTCCTGCTGGCAGGGCTCGCCCTGCCCGCCGTCGGCGCCATCGGGCTGACCGCCAAGGACACGGCGGAGAGCTTCGACAACATCTCCGACGACTTCAAGACCCCGCCGCTCACCCAGGCCACCCAGATCTTCGACGCCAAGGGCGGCCTGATCGCCAAGGTCTACGAGCGCGACCGCACCGTCCTCACCGCCGACCAGATGTCGCCGTTCATGCGGCACGCCCAGGTGGACATCGAGGACGCCCGCTTCTACGAGCACGGCGCCGTCGACCTCAAGGGCGTCCTCCGCGCGGCCAGCAAGAACGCCGAGAGCGGCACCGCCTCCCAGGGCGCCTCGACGCTGACCCAGCAGTACGTGAAGAACGTCAACGTGGAGAAGGCCGGCGACGACCAGGCCGCCGTCCTGGAGGCGCAGCGCAAGACCCTGGGCCGCAAGATCCAGGAGCTCAAGGTCGCGATCAAGCTGGAGGAGGACCTGAGCAAGGATCAGATCCTCACCAACTACCTCAACATCACGTTCTACGGCCACCAGGCCTACGGGGTCGAGGCCGCCTCCCAGCGCTACTTCAGCAAGAGCAACAAGGACCTGACCATCGCCGAGGCCGCCGCCCTGGCCGGCATGGTGCAGAACCCGTCGTCCTACGACCCGGTGCGCTACCCCGAGAACACGGTCAAGCGCCGCAACGTCGTGATCGACAAGATGCTGGAGAACAAGCACATCACCGCGGACCAGGCGAAGGAGGCGAAGGCCGCCCCGCTGGGTCTGAAGTACAAGGACCCGCAGAACGGCTGCATCACCGCCCAGGCCGGGATGGGCTTCTTCTGCGACTACGTCCGCCACGTGGTCAAGCAGGACCCGGCGTTCGGCAAGAGCGCCGACGAGCGCAAGAAGCTCTGGGACACCGGCGGTCTGAACATCTACACCACGCTGGACCCGGACAAGCAGGCCGCGGCCCAGAACGCCGTCACCAAGAAGGTCAACGTGACCGACCAGGTGTCGGCGGCCGCGACCATGATGGAGCCGGGCACGGGCAAGATCCTGGCGATGGCCCAGACCCGCCCGTACGGCCTGGACTCGAACAAGAACCAGACCGTCGTCAACCTCAACGTGGACGCCTCGATGGGCGGCGGCAACGGCTTCCAGACCGGTTCGACCTTCAAGCCGATCCTGGCCGCGGCGGCGCTGGAGTCGGGCATGGCGCCCACCCAGGCGTTCCCGTCCGAGAACAAGATCGAGTACCCGCAGATGTCCACCTGCTCGGGCACCTGGAAGAACGTCCCGTCGCCCGGCGAGGGCAAGGCCACGGTGAAGAACGAGTCCGAGTCCGAGAAGGGCCCGTACCAGCTGAAGCAGGCCATGGCGCTGTCGGTCAACACCTACTTCGTGCAGATGGAGCAGCAGGTCGGCCTCTGCGCGATGAAGCAGATGGCGAACAAGCTGGGCATCACCCAGTCCGCGAAGGGCGACGCCTTCAAGGAGGTGCCCTCGATGGTCCTGGGCACCCTGGAGCTCTCCCCGCTGACCATGGCGAACGTCTACGCGACCTTCGCCGCGCGCGGCAAGTACTGCACCCCGATCGCGATCAACAAGATCAGCACGGTGGACGGCAAGGAACTCCAGGTCCCGCAGACCCAGTGCGGCCAGGCCTTCTCCGAGGACACCGCGGACAAGCTCAACACCGTCCTGCTGAACGTGACCGAGAAGGGCACCGCGGCCGCGCTCGGCCTGGACGGGGGCCGCAAGATCGCCGGCAAGACCGGTACCACCGACGAGAAGAAGGCCGCCTGGTTCAGCGGCTACACCCCGTCGCTGGCCACCTCGGTCTGGCTCGGCGGCCCGGCCGGCGGCGTCAAGATGAAGAACATCAACATCGGCGGCAAGCACTTCGACGAGGTGTTCGGCGCGGACGGCCCCGGCCCGATCTGGCAGATGGCGATGAACCAGGCGCTCCAGGGCACGCCGATGGAGCCGATCCAGACCATCGACATCCCGGACCCGCAGCCGGCCACCCCGCCGGCCGCACCGCAGCAGCCGGCCGACCCGAACCCCCAGCCGCCCGCGGGCAACCCCCCGCCGCAGCAGGGCGGGGGCAACCCCGGGGGCGGCGGCCCCGGCGGGATGATCGGCGGCGGGTTCACCTTCCCGCCGGGGATGATCGGCGGCGGGAACGGCGGCAGGCACGGCGGCGGCAACGGCAACGGCTGACCGCGCCGCCCGGGCCGAGCCCGCGCAGCAGTGACGAAGGGGCGCCCTCCGGTTCGGAGGGCGCCCCTTCGGCATCCGTGTTGCCGGGTGACGGTCCGTCGGGGCCGCGAGAGCCCCTCACGGGGCCCTACAGGGCCACTCGATTCCGGCCAGAGCCGGCTTGACCCGACGGACCCGGGCCGTCCGCGGTCAGGACAGCGCGGCCTTCACGGCGGCGGCTACCCGGCCACCCTCGGCCAGGCCGTCCACCTTGGGCTTCACCAGCTTCATCACGGCGCCCATCGCCTGCGGGCCGGTCGCACCGCTCTCGGCCACGGCGGCCGCCACGATCGCGGCGAGCTCCTCGTCGGAGAGCTGCTTGGGCAGGTAGGTCGCCAGCACCTCACCCTCGGCCCGTTCCCGGGCGGCCTGGTCGGTGCGACCGGCCCCGTCGAAGGCCTCGGCGGCCTCCCGGCGCTTCTTCGCCTCGCGGCCGATCACCTTCAGCACGTCGGCGTCGGACAGCTCGCGCTTCTGCTTGCCCGCCACCTCTTCGCTGGTGACGGCGGCCAGCGTGAGCCGGATGGTGGACGAGCGGAGCTCGTCCCGGACCCTGATGGCAGCCGTGAGGTCCTCCTGCAGCTGCTCCTTGAGCGTTGTCATTTCCTCTTCTTATCCTTCGGCTGTGGGCGGTCTCAACCAGGTTTCCACCGGGTATCCACTGCGGTCTGCGCAGGTGAACGAGTATGCCGTGTCAAGAGCGGGCGGTCGTCGCGTGACGCAGCGTCAGGCCGGTGGTCGATCGCGGCCGGGAAAGGGCAGTGGGATCCGGCCAACCTGGCCGGTAATGCCTGCACACTCTCGGCAGAACAGCCGGAAATTGCCGGGAGCACCGAGGAGTTGCCGGTGCCAAAAGGGGCAAATCGAACGTAGCGGCAGGTTCGCAGAAATAGTCCGCGTAGTACACTCGTTCACATGTAGCTTGAGTAGCCTAACGGGCTGTGGTCACCTCACCGCCAAAGGCCGCTCCCAAGCAGCAGCGCAACGTCCCCAACTCATTTTTCCACGGTTCTGACACATCACGACCCACGCTCGGCGCGGGCGCTCTCGCATGCGCTCCGCCATGACCGCGTGGCACGTAATGATCGTTTTTGGAGTGATTGGCGCCGCAAGTCGGCGTGTTAAGTTCTGACTTGAATTCTGCTCACAACAGCAGGAAGCGCGGGGGAATGGACAACAATCAGCTTCGCTCCATGTTAGTAACCCAACGGAAGATGGTCGGCTGGAGCCAAGAGCAGTTAGCCGAGCATTCCAATGTCAGTGTGCGGACCATTCGGAATCTGGAAACCGGCGCCATCAAGAATCCGCGGCGCAGCTCCGTGGAACTCCTGGTCGGCGCCCTGCTGTCCGCGGCGACCAGCCAGGACACGCTGATATCCCACGTCGCCAATGCGGGCACCCCGACCGGAATGCTCTCCTCCCGCCTGGAGCCCGGTCTGCTGACCAACGTCGTCGAGGTCCCGGACAACGCCCGGTGGCAGGGGCTTCGCCCCAAGACGGACATCACCGTCGGACGCCAGGCCGACCTGCTGCACGTGGTGACCACCCTGCGGCCGGGCCGGCCGCTGGTGCTCACCGGGCCGGCCGGCGTCGGGAAGACCCGGCTGGCACTGGACTCCGCCGCGCACCTGCTCGACCGCTTCCGGGACGGCGTGGTGGTGCTCGAACTCGGCTCGGTGACCCCCGAGAGCGTCGACGCCGCCGCGGCCTCGGCGGAGGTGCAGCGCTCGCTTGACACCCTGCTGCACGGCTGTGAACGGGACCCGCGGACCAACCCCGAGCTGCAGATGATGGTCGTCATCGACAACGCCGAGCACGTCATCGGCGCGGTGACCAGGCAGGTCAGGATGATGCTGGAGCGGCATCCGGCGCTCCACATCCTGATCACCTCGCTGCGGGCGCCGGCCTCCATCCCGGCGGACCTGTGGGAGGTGTCGCCGCTGTCGGTCGACTACCCCGAGGGCAGCTACGGCTGCCCGCCCGCCGCCGAGCTGTTCTGCCGCCGGGTGCACTCGGTCGTCCCGACGCTCGACCTCGGCGACCAGATGCCGCAGGTGGTCGAGCTCTGCCGCCGGCTGGGCGGTCTCGCGCTCGCCATCGAGAACGCCGCCTTCCGGATGCGCTCGGTGCCCCTGCACGTCCTGGTGGACGAGTGCCAGGTGCTGCCGATCCTGGGCCAGGACGAGGTGGGCGGGCTGTCCCACCACCGCTCGCTGCACCGCAGCCTCGCCTGGGCCTACGGACTGCTCGACGACCGGCAGCGCCGAGCCCTCAGACAACTCTCCCGCTTTCCCGACGAATTCTCCATCGACGATGTCCGGCAGGAACCGGTCGACGGCGGCCGGGAGCCCTCCCGCAATATCGATGTGCTGGCCGATCTCGTGGATTTCTCAGTCGTCCAGGTGAAACGCGGCCACCAGTACGCGTACCGGGTCCCCCGGATGATGCGCGAGTACGTCAACGCCATTCCGGCCTGAGGCCGACCCACACACTCACACCGTCCGCTCGTCGGGGAGTTTTCCGTCGCGTCGGCCGCACTGTCGTGCCCGGAATCGGTTCCGGGTAACGACCCGGCCGACGGGCGATCGAATTCGATCGAATCGACGGGTTAACTTCTCCGGTCCATTCGGGAAACTCCTCCGCGGGTCATTCAGCACTGCCCGGCTAAATGCCTTGAGCGCAAATGGGGATCGATGACCACGATAGACGCCTCCGTCCACGACGACAGAACCGGCGAAACGTCGGACGAGAACACTCCGCTGCCGGACACCGGTGTGGCGCCCCTGGTGGACGGTTCGAAACTGATCGGTGATCCCCGGGACGGCGCCGTCGTCCGGGCCTCGCATCGCGTCTACGAACACCTGATCGCGATGTTCGCGCCCGGCATGATCGAGGCCGCGTTCGACCTCGGCGTCTTCGTCGCCCTGGCGGACGGGCCGGCCACCCCGGCCGACCTCGCCGCCCGACTCGACGCCGACACCCACGGCCTGCGGGTGCTGCTCGACGGCCTGTACTGCTACGAGATCGTCCAGCGGGAACGCACCGAGGACGGTCAGGACGTCTACCGGCTGGTGGACGGCATGGCCGAGTGCCTGCTGCCCGGCGGCCTCTACAGCCTGGCCGGCCGGATCGGCTACGACCGGGCGATCGGCTGGGACGTGTGGCGCAACCTCGCCGACCACGTCAAGCGGCCCGCCCGCGGCGCGGACGGCGACTACCAGGCCAACCAGCTGTCCGCCGAGGACTACGAGCAGGTGGCCCGCGGCATCAACTTCTGGGCCCCGCCGATCGTCGAATCACTCGCCAACCTCCTTGCGGAAGAAGAGGGTTGGAAGGGCGAGGCGGACCGCTCGATGCTCGACGTCGGCTGCGGCACCGGCATCTACAGCCAGCTGCTCCTGCAGCGCTTCCGGGGACTGCGGGCCACCGGCCTGGACCACCCGCGGATCGTGCCCATCGCCCGCGGACAGGCGGAACGGCTGGGCGTGCGGGACCGGTTCGAACCGGTGGAGCGCAACTTCTTCACCGAGGAGTGGAACACCGGTCAGGACCTCGTCCTGCTGGTGAACATCTTCCACCTGCAGACCGCCGAGGGCTCCGAGGAGCTCATGCGACGGGCGGCGCAGGCGGTGCGCGAGGGCGGTGTGGTCGCCGTCGTCGACCACATCGTGGACGACGAGACCGACGCCCAGTCGATCCAGAACCGCTTCTTCCGACTGTTCGCCGCGTCGATGCTCGTCACCGGCGGCGGAGACTCCTTCTCCCTGGCGGACTACGACCAATGGCTCGACCGGGCCGGCCTGGTGAGGACGGCGCTGGTCGACACCCCGATGCACCGGATCCTGCTCGCCCGGCGCCCGTGATCACCACCAGCCCGGCCGGACCTCCCGTCCGGCCTGCCGGATTCCATTCCTCAGAGGGGACAAGCACGTGACCGACAACCTCGTGCTCGGCGCGGCGAGAATGACCGCTGCCGACATCTTCAACGCCACCGTGGCCTCCTCGGCGATCGGCGCCGCCTGGGAGGTCGGAGCGCTCGACGAGCTGGCGGACCTGGACAAGCTGGACGTCGCCGAGTTCTCCGAACGCAACGGCCTCGACCAGTACGCGGTCGAGGGGATGTTCCAGGCCCTGGCCAGCGTCCGCATCGTCCAGCGGCAGGACGCCCTGATCACCAGCGATGTGAACTTCGCCGAGGTGTACCGCGCCAAGGCCTTCTACCACTGGCTGTCCCGCGGCTGCGCGGCGCTCTTCGCCGACATGCCCGCCGTGTTGAAGAACGAGAACCGGGTCGGCAGCTTCTACCGCCGTGACTCCGCCGCCATCGCGATCGCCTGCCGCGACATCAACGCCAACTTCTTCGACCCGGTGTTCAGGAAGGCCCTCGGCTCGGTCGGCGAGTTCAGCAAGATCGCCGACCTCGGCTGCGGCAGCGGCGAGCGCATCATCAGCGTGCTGCGGCAGAACCCGAACGCGACCGGCCTCGGCATCGACATCGCCGAGGGCGCGCTGGGCGTGGCCCGGGCCTCGACCAAGGAGGCCGGCTTCGAGGGCAAGGTGTCCTTCGTCAAGGACGACGCCACCAACCCGCAACCGCACCCGGAGTTCGCCGACGTCGACCTCCTGACCTCCTTCCTGATGGGCCACGACTTCTGGCCGCGGGAGAACTGCGTCACCTCCCTGCGCGGGCTGCGCAAGGCGTTCCCCAACGTCAAGCGCTTCCTGCTCGGTGACACCGCGATGACCACCGACATCCCGGACTCCGAGATCCCGGTCTTCACCCTGGGCTTCGAGGTCGCGCACCGCATGATGGGTGCCTACCTGCCGACCCTGCAGGAATGGAACGGGGTGTTCGAGGAGGGCGGCTGGCGCCTGGTCGAGGCGCACCGCGTGGTGACCCCGGCGGACAGCGTGATCTTTGAGCTCGAACCGCTCGCCGACTGACGACACGGAAGTGCTCCGGGGCCGTGGGCCTCGGAGCACTTCTCGCTACGCGCGGTGAATCCGGCCCGCGGCCGGCCGGGCCCCCGATCAGCTCGTACGGGCGTCGGGCTGCTCGATCGCGGGCATGGTGTGGCCCGGACCGGTGGGCCGCACCTCGGTGATGCCGGGAGCACGGCGCATCATCACGGCCTGCTGGACGGCCAGCGTCACACCGACCCCGAGCCAGACCCCGTTGCCGTTGAACCGGCCGTGGAAGAACACCACTTCGACGCCGCCGACGATCAGGCGCTCGGCCAGGTTCGCCACCCACAGCTTGGCGGTGGTCCGGCCGCCCTTGCGCAGCAGCCGGCCGGTCTGGTCGCGCCACATGGGCATCGTCAGGCCGCGGTAGTAGCCGAAGACCAGCGAGAACGCCAGGCCGACGACCAGGAAGACGACGCTGCTCGCCGTCGCCTCCGCGGGACCCGGCGGCAGGAAACCGCGCAGCACGAGCATCGCGACCCACAGGAAGGTCTGGGCCCTGACGTCGCGGACGCTGAACTGGGAGACGAGGACGATCGCCGTGATGAGGACGATGAACGCCACGTTGATCACGGCGAAGAGCGTGTCGTCCGTGGGCGAGTGCTGAGCGGCCAGGGATCCCCAGGATGCCAACAGCGTCATAGAGCCACCTCGGTGGTGTCAGGGATGATGATCGGGCCACGTGCCGTGCGGCAGACGGACCCCCCGCAGTCGGCGCCGCCGAGTCTCAACACCTTTGACCGTCCATGATGTTGACGGTGACTCAGATGAAGCACGGGTGCCCATGCTCCGAGCATAGGGGGCCGACCCGGCCGATCTCCAGGCAAACCGAGGGCAATCCGGTCACTCGACGGGTCGGCGCGGTCACCCAAGGTGCGATCTTGCCGAGTCGTTGCCGGAGGCGATGCCTGGAATGTCGGACCCCCGCGCGGCGACGATCCATGTATGACCGACATCGCCTCCGACCAGATCCCTGATGTGATCAGCCAACTGGTCCTCCTCATCGCGCCGACCAAGAAGGACCCGATCGGTCCGGACACCAAGCTCGTCAGCGAACTGAGCTACCACTCGCTCGCGATGGTCCAGTTGGGCCTCACCATCGAGGACGTCTTCGAGTTCGACAGCCTGCCCCAGGAGCGTGCCTCGTCGCTGGAGACCGTCCACGAGATCGTCGAGCTCGTCCGGGAGCTGCTGGACGAGGGCGAGGGCGCCCTGCCGACCGTCGACCACCTGCAGTCCATCGTCGTCCCGCTCGGCGGCGACTGGCCGCCGGCGTCCTGACCGCGGGACACCGCGAGCACCCGCACGCCCCCGCACGCCCCGCCACCGCCCCCGGGCCAGGAGCCGACCTGGCCCGGGGGCGCACTCGCGCGCGGGACGGGCTCACGCCCCGGGTCGGCGCACCCGCGGACTCACGCGCGGGGCGGGGATCACGCCCCGGCGCGGAAGGCCAGCACGGTGTTGTGGCCGCCGAAGCCCGCGCTCTGGGTGAGCGCCGCCAGCGGCCCGGCGGGCAGCGGGCGGGGCGCGACCCGGACCACGTCCAGGTCGATCGCGTCGTCCAGGTCGTCCAGGTTGATGGTGGGCGGCGCGGTGCGGTGGTGCAGGGCCAGGACGGTGGTCAGCGCGGCCAGTGCGCCGGAGGCGCCGATCAGGTGCCCGGCGGACGACTTGACGGCCGACACGGCCGGCCGCACGCCGTCGAGCGCGGTCCGGATCGCCAGCGCCTCGGCCGCGTCGCCCACCGAGGTGGAGGAGGCGTGCGCGCTGACGTGGCCGACCTCGGCCGGCTCCACCCCCCCGTCCGCGAGCGCGCGCCGGATGGCCCGCGCCATCCCCTCGCCCTCCGGATGCGGACGGGTGATGTGGTGCGCGTCGGCGCTCGCCCCGGCCCCGGCGAACCCGGCGTAGATCCGGGCGCCGCGCCGCCGGGCGTGCTCGGCGGACTCCAGCACCAGCACCGCCGCACCCTCACCCAGGACGAAGCCGTCCCGCTTCTTGTCAAACGGCCGGGAGGCGCAGGCCGGGGCGTCGTTGTTGCGGGACAGCGCCTTCATCGCCGCGAAGGCGGTGATCGCCATCGGGTTGATGACCGCCTCGGTGCCGCCGGCCACCACCACGTCGGCCCGGCCCAGGCGGATGAGGTCCAGCCCCGCCGCGATGGCGTCGGCGCCGGCCGCGCAGGCCGTCGAGGGCGCGTGGGCCACCGCCGTGGCGTTCAGCTCCAGCGCGCACAGCGCGGCCGCGGCGTTGTTCATCAGCATCGGCAGGGTGAACGGCGAGACCCGGCGGGTGTCCCCGGCCCGGATCAGGTCGTGCGCCGGCAACAGGGTGCCCAGGCCGCCGATGCCGCTGCCGACGACCACCGCGAGGCGCTCGGACTCCGGGTGCCCCGGTGCGCCCGCGGCGGCGCTGAAGCCCGCGTCCTGCCAGGCCTCCCGCTGCGCCAGCAGCGCGAACTGCGCGGAGCGGTCGGTCCGCCGGGCCTGGACCCGGTCGATCAGCGGGCCCGGCTCCACGGCGGCCGGGGCGGCGATCCGCACCGGCAGGCCCTCGGCCCAGGGGTCGGTGATCGCGACCGCCGCCGAGACCCCGTCGAGCAGTGCCTTCCAGGTGGACCGGGCGTCGCCGCCCAGCGGCGTGGTGGCGCCGAGCCCGGTGATGACGACGTCGTCGCGCTGCGCAGGCACGCGGCTCCTCCGATTCGTTCTCGTCGTTCCGGGTCAGTTGACGCCGACGAAGGCTTCCGGCTTGGCCAGTTGTTCGCTCAGGAACAGGTCGCGCAGCTTCGGGCTGAGCAGGCCGACCTGCCGCAGGATGTGGATCACCTGCTGGAACAGCAGCTGGCGGTAGCCGAACATCATCGGGTCGTTCATCGCGAAGGTGATGCCGGCCTCGACGTCCAGCTCCATCCGCTCCCACACCTCGCGCAGCAGGAAACGGCGGGACATCAGGAAGATCGACTCCAGCAGGAACTCCTCCCGCTCCGCGCGCTCCTTGCTGTTCATCTGCTCGTACATGCCGGTGAGCGAGACCACGCCGAAACCGATGTGCCGCGCCTCGTCGCGGGCGATCATCCGGGTGATCTGGGTGATGATCGGCTCACCGAATCCGGTGCCCGCCAGTCGGGTCGCCGCCAGGGCGAGGCCCTCGACGATCACCTGCATGCCGAGGTAGACGATGTCCCAGTCGGATTCCGAGAGCAGGTCGCGCAGCAGCGACTTGAGACCCGGGTTGATCGGGTAGCAGTTGCCCAGTTTCTCGTCGATGTACTTGGCGTACGCCTCGACGTGCCGCGCCTCGTCGGCGACCTGGGCGGCCGCGTAGATCTTGGCCTCCATGTCGGGCACGGTCTCCACCAGCCGGGCGGTGGTCACCAGGGCGCCCTGCTCACCGTGCAGGAACTGACTGATCATCCAGGACAGGTACTCCCAGCGGAACTGGTTGATCAGTTCCTCGGGCACCGGGCTGCCCGGGCCGCGGAAGTTCTGCAGACCGGTGCTCTGGCCCTCGTCCAGGCGCGCACCGAACCGGACCTCGTGGTTCCAGTCGATATCGGTCGCGGCATTCCACTGCGCGATCTTGCTCTTCTCGTAGAGCGCCCAGAGCCGATTGTTGCGCTCTCCGTAGTTCCAGTTGAGATTGGCCTTGAACGCGGCGTCGACCTCCATCAGACTCTCCCTGGTCCGGTCCAGGGTGAACAGCACGGTTTCCCGTTCGTCGTGGAATTCGGTGTTCATCGCCGCCGGGCTCCTTCGGATTGACGTACTGCCACACCGGATACTCTCGGGCGAAACACCCGCAGAACCTAGGCACTCACTGGGCAACTTGCAGGCATGACGAGTTGCCTGCGCCGCTGCCTGGAAGTGCGGAAGGCCTCCTGACGACACTGCACCGGAACACGCTGGGCGTTCCGTATTCCCGTGCACAGGAGCCAGTCGTATGGAGCCGAATTCCGTTCCCCGCCCGACCCGTCGGCTGACCGCCGAGCTGGAGGCGCTGCTGGGAGACCCGCTGGCCGCGTCCGGACCGTTCGCCTTCGCCGAGGTCGTGGAGCACGAGGAACTCGGCGAAGTCCCGCCCGGCGCCGAACGGTTGCTGCTGGACTGGGGCCTGCCGGAGCGCCTCGTCCCGGCGGTGGCCGGCGGGCGGATGCTCAACCTGGAATCGGTGCTCGCGGTGACCCGCTCGCTGGCCCGGCGGAACCTGACCATGGCGGTGATGTTCGGCTCCAGCATGCTCGGCTGCCAGCCGGTCTGGCTGTGGGGAACGCCCGACCAGCAGAAGCGGATCGCCGAGGCGGTGACCGCCGGGGACAAGCTGTGCTTCGCCGTCTCCGAGGCCGAGGTCGGCAGCGACCTCACCACCACGGCCACCACCGCCGTGCCCGACGGCGAGGACTACGTGCTGGACGGCGAGAAGTGGCCGGTGGGCAACGGCAACCGGGCCCGGTTCTACACGGTGCTGGCCCAGGGCCCGCGCGGGCCGGTGCTGCTGCTGGTCGACCGGCGGGAGCTGGACCCGGACAGCGTCGAGCCGAAGCCGATCGTCCGCGCCCTCGGCCTGCGCGGCCACGACGTGAGCGGCATCCGGTTCACCGGCTCCCGGATGCCCGCCGCCGGCGCGGTCGTCGGCCGGCCCGGCCGCGCGCTGATCGACACCGTCCGCACCCTGCAGATCACCCGCACCGCGATCGGCGGCATGTCCCTCGGCAGCATGGACGCCGTGCTGCGGATCGGGCTGGACTACGCCCACGAGCGCCGGCTGTACGGTGCCCCGATCCACCGGCTGCCGGTGGTCCGCCGGCACCTCGTCGACGCGCACCTGGACCTGCTGGTCGCCGACTGCGTGACGATCCCGGTGGCCCGGGCGCTGACCCTCGCCCCGGCCCGGCTGGCCCTCTGGTCCTCGGTGGTGAAGTACCTGGTGCCGGTGATCGGCGAGGAGACCATGGAGCAGATGTCCAAGGTGCTCGCGGCGCGCGGCTACCTGCGCGAACTGGTCGCCTCCGGCGCCTTCCAGAAGATCCGCCGGGACCACTGCATCACCTCGATCTTCGAGGGCACCACGCACGTCAACCTGTTCAACATCGCGACCCAGCTGGCCGCGCTGGCCCCGCTCGCGGACCGGGCCGCCGAGGGCTCCGGGGAACTGCTGGAGCGGCTGTTCGACCTCTCCGTCGAGGCCCCGGTCTGGGAGCCGGACGGCAACAGGCTGGCCCTGGCGACCAACGGGCAGGACGAGATCACCCGGGGCTGGCGCACCGCCGTGGAGCGGCTGGCCCGGGTGGCCGCGGCCGAGTGCGCCCCCGGGCAGGCCGGCGACCTGGCCGAGGTGGTCGCCGAGCTGGACCGCCGCCGGGCCGCGCTCTACGGCCGCGTCGCCGAGCACGGCATCGACGCGGCCTCGGTGGCCGGCTCGCGCATCGCGGAGGACCACTGCGTCTTCCACGCCGCCTCCTCCTGCGTGCACGTCTGGCTGCACAACCGGGACTCCGCACCGGACGCGGGCTGGCTCGTCCTGGTGCTCCGCCGACTGCTGCAGCGGCTGGACCGGGACGTGGTACCGGACGAACGGGAGACGTACCTGCCGGGGCTGGAGGCCGTCATGGAGGAGTGCCGGGTCAGCCGGCGGTACTTCGGCCTGGAGGCCGTGCTGGAGCACGGCGCGCGGGTCTGATCCGGGCCGGCGGAGGACGGCGGCAGGACGACGGGAGAACCGCAGGAGGCGGCGCCGGGGCCGGCGCCGCCTCCTGTCCGGCGGACTGCCCTACCGCTGCGCCTGGCCGGGCACGAGCGGGCCGGGGAAGAACGCGGTGGTGGCGCCGGCCGTCTCGCCGCCGTCCACCACGAACTCCTGGCCGGTGACGAACCTCGCCTGGTCGGAGGCGAGGAAGTGGAAGACCTCGGCGATCTCCTCCGGAGAGGCGTGCCGACGCGCCGGGATGCGCTCGTTGACCTCGTCCAGCATCGCGTCGGTGTACTCGGCGCGCTGCATCGGGGTCAGCACCGCGCCGGGGGTGACGCACGCGGTGCGCACCAGCGGGCTGAGCTCCATGGCGAAGGTCTGGCAGAGCGAGGCGACGCCGGCCTTGGTGGCGTTGTACGGCGCGTAGAGCGGGTAGCCGCGGCTGCCGTTGACCGAGGCGGTGGCGAGCAGCACGCCGTGGCCCTGGCCGAGCAGGTGAGGGGCCGAGTGCCGCCACAGGGCCAGCACGCCGACCAGGTTGACGTCGATGGCGCGGCGCACGTCGGCCTCGGTCAGTTCGAGCACCCCGCTGCGGATGCTGATGCCGGCGTTGGCGATCACCACGTCGAGGCCGCCGCGGGTGGTGTGCACGGTGTCGACGGCCTCCTTGACGGCCTGCCAGTCGGCGACGTCGACCTCCAGGTGGCTCACCGATCCGGGGCCGCCGTCCAGGCCCGCCGCCGGGGCCGCGGGCTTGGTGACGTCGAGGTTCACCACGTGGTCGCCGGAGGCGGCGAACCGCTCGGCGGTGGCCTTCCCGATGCCGCTGGAGGCTCCGGAGACGATGACTGTGCGCATGGGCGGGGGCCTTTCAGAGGACGCCGGGGCCCGGGCGCTCTGGGGCGGCCGGGCCCCGGCTGGGTGTGCGGGGTGCCGGGTGTGCGGGTGCGGTCGGGCCCGGGGTCACCGGGGCCCGGGGCGATCAGACGATGACGCGGTGCCGGTCGGGGGCGTAACCGGCCATGTTGCGGCGGAGGTTGCGGCTGACGGTGATCTTCTTCAGCCAGCGGTCGGTGCCGTCGTACCGGGCCTTGAAGGAGCGCCGGCCGTGCGCGGCCTGGTAGTTGTCCACGACCAGCAGGGTGCCGGGGCCGACCACCACCTCCTGCTGGACCCGGGTCAGCTCCGCCATCAGCCGGTCCAGGGCCTCGACGGCCTCCGGGTCGTCCCCGACGCAGCGCATGAACGGCAGGTCGATGCGCAGGTACGGGGAGAGGATGTCGCCGAACAGCGCGCTGGTCGCCGTGGGGTCGTCGGCCATCCGGCGGAGCTTGGCGAGCGCCGGGTGGTCCGGGTCGGAGGTCTCCAGCTGCCGGATGTGCTCGGTGTCCGGGAGGATGTGGAAGCGGTCCTGGGCGAGCACCTCCCGGGTGCGGTCGTCGAGTTCGACGTCCCGGACGGAGGCGACGATGGTCGGCACCCGGTCGGCGTTGCGCAGGCCGAGCAGGATCAGGTAGTCGCAGCGGTTGGGGTGGAAGCCGTCCTCGGTGTGGAACTCCAGCAGGGCCTCGCTGCCGTAGCCGCTCTGCCGGTCCTCGTCGCCGCGGATCGGCAGGACGTTCTGGATGATGCTGCCCTCCTGGAGGGTGGCCCAGCCGAAGGGCTCGCCCAGCGCCAGGCCGACCAGCGCCAGCATGGCCTCCTGGGTGCGGGCCGTCTCCGCCGCGATGGCGTCGCGCCAGTGCGCCGGGGTCGGGCCGAGCTCGACGTCGTCCACCGGGAGGCCGTGCACCAGGCAGGCGGCGGCGGGCTCGTGGCGGCGGAAGTCGGCCAGGAAGGACTGCAGGCCGACCGGCAGCATCCGGTCGAACTGCCAGGCGCGGTCGTAGAACTCCTCGTCCAGCGGGTTGCCGCAGTCGTCGGCGATCTTGTGGGCGGCCCGGGCGAGCTCGGCGGCCTCGTCCGGACTCAGGACGTACTCGGCGGGCCGGCCTTCGAACGGGGTCGGAGCGGTTGCAGTGGAAGATTCTTGACGGATCATCAGGTGTTCCCTTGCTGTTCTCCGACCGGTTCGGCCGGGTGGGCGGGCGGATGGTCCTGTGCCGTCCGCGCGGGGCGGGCGGCGGGGTGGTGTCACGGGCGGAGGGCCGAGCAGGGTCCCGGCCGGCTCCTCCGCCCGGGTCGGTCAGTCCTCTTCGGCGAACCTGGCGATGAACTCGTCGAGTTCGTCCTGGTCGAGGTCGACGAGCGGCTCCCCCTCCTCCTCCACGGCGGCCTCCGGCGCGGATTCGGTGACCACGGCGGCCAGTTCGGCGACGGTCTTGTGGGTGAAGACGTCCCGCGGGGAGATCTCCAGCCCGGCCTCGCGCGCCGCGGTGACCAGCTTGATCGACGTGATCGAGTCGCCGCCGAGCGCGAAGAAGCTGTCGTCGATGCCGATCCGCTCGACCCGGAGCACGTCGACGAACAGCTGCCGCAGCAGTTCCTCGCGCGGGGTGCGCGGCGCCCGGCTGCCCTCGGCCGCGGCGAAGCGGGGGGCGGGCAGCGCGGCCCGGTCCAGCTTGCCGTGCGGGGTGGTGGGCAGCTCGGGGATCTCGACCACGGCGGCCGGCACCATGTACTCGGGCAGGTGGGCGGCGACCAGGTCGCGCAGCGCGGCGGGGTCGGTGCCGTCCGGCCCGGCCGGGACGACGTACGCGACCAGCTGCCGTGCGCCGGGGATGTCCTCGCGCAGCTGCACGGTGGCGTGCCGCACGCCCGGGTCGGCGGCCAGCACGGCCTCGATCTCGCCCGGCTCGATCCGGAAGCCGCGCAGCTTCACCTGGTCGTCGGCCCGGCGCACGTAGTCCAGGCGGCCGTCCGGCAGCCAGCGGGCGACGTCGCCGGTGCGGTACATCCGGGCGCCGGGCCCGCCGAAGGGGTCGGCGACGTAGCGGCTCGCGGTGAGGTCGGCGCGGTGCAGGTAGCCCCGGGCCAGGCCGGCGCCGGAGATGTACACCTCGCCGGGCACCCCGGCGGGCAGCGGGCGCAGGCAGTGGTCCAGGACCCGGATCCGGGCGCCGACGACCGGGACGCCGATCGACACGGCGACGCCGGGCTCCAGCGGCCCGCCGACGGTCGCGATGATCGTGGTCTCGGTCGGGCCGTAGATGTTCAGCATCCGCCGGCCCGGGGCCCAGCGGGCCACCAGCTCGGGCGGCAGGACCTCGCCGCCGGTGACGATCGTGATCCCCTCCGGCAGGCTGCCGTCGGCCATCGCGGCCAGCGAGGACGGCGGGACGGTCAGGGTCTGCACCCCGGTCCGGGCCACCCAGTCGGCCAGCGGCTGCCCGGGCAGCATCTCCTCGTAGCTGCCGACGACCACGCAGGAGCCGCTCAGCAGCGCGGTGTTGAGCTCGCCCATGGCGCCGTCGAAGCTGGGCGAGGCGAACCACAGCACCTTGCGGCCGGGGCCGAGGTCCAGGTGCCGCCGCTGGGTCGCCAGGAAGCTCGCCAGGCCGGCGTGGGTGACCAGGACGCCCTTGGGGCGGCCGGTGGAGCCCGAGGTGAAGATGACGTACGCGCCGCAGGCGGGCAGCAGCGGGCGGCCGCGCTCGGCGTCGGTCACCTCGCCGGAGGGGGTGTCGGCCGGGGCGGTGAGCCGGTCGGTGGTCACGACCCGGTCGCGCAGCTCGGCCGGGACCTTCGCGACGGCGTCGGGCGCGGCCAGGATCAGGTCCGGCCGGGCGTCGGTGAGCATGAACGCGATCCGGTCGGCCGGGTAGTCGGTGTCCACCGGCATGTGGACGGAGCCGCTCTTCCAGATCGCCAGGATGGTGGTGACCAGCTCGGCGCTGCGGGGCAGCAGGACCGCGACGATGCGCTCCGGGCCGGCCCCGTGCGACAGCAGGACGCGCGCCGACCGGTTGGCCCGGGCGTCGAGTTCGGCGTAGCTCAGCTCCTCGGTGCCGGTCAGCACGGCCGGCGCCTCGGGGTGCTCGGCGACCCGCTGGGCGAACAGCGCCGGGATGGTGGCCGCGGGCGCGGCGGGGGCGGTCGCGGCCCACCGCTCCAGGACGGTCTCCCGGGTGGTCGCGGAGAGCAGGTCCAGCGCGGCGAGCGGGGTCCGCGGCGCCTCGGCGAAGGTCTCCAGCACCCGCAGCACCGAGGCCAGCAGGTCGCCCGCCTCGGCCTCGCCGTAGAGGTCGGTGCGGTAGTGGAGCTTGAGGTCCAGGTGCTCGCCCGGGCGCGCCAGCAGGCGCAGCGGGTAGTGGGCGGAGCCGGCGACGGACGGCTCGCGCAGCCCGATGCCGAGTCCGGCCACCGGCCGGCGCACCTCGGGGTGGTGGATCCCGGCGTTCTCGAAGCCGACGATGGTGTCGAAGAGTTCGCCGAGGCCGACGGCCCGCTGGATCTCCGGCAGCCCGAGGTGGTGGTGGGCGATCAGCTCGGACTGCTCGGTCTGCATCCGGACCAGCGCGGCGTCCAGCGGCTCCGCCGGGTCGAGCACGGCCCGGTACGGCACGGTGTTCATGACCAGGCCGATCGCGTCCTCGACGCCGGGCAGCTCGGGCGCGCGCCCGGACACCGCGGCGCCGAAGACGACGTCGCCGCGGCCGGTCAGCCGCTCCAGGGCGATCGCCCAGGCGCCGTTCACCAGGGTGTTCACGGTGATCCCGGCGGCGCGGGCCGCGGCGGTGATCCGGGCGGAGGCCCCGGCGTCCAGGACCTCGTGAACGGTGCCCTGCCCGGCCAGCACCGACAGGTCGGCGTGCGGGGCGACCAGCGTGGGCTCGTCCAGACCGGCCAGCGCCCCGGCCCAGGCCAGCGCGGCCGCCGCGCCGTCCCGGCCGGACAGCCAGGCGAGCACCCGGCGGAACGGCACCGGCTCCGGCAGCCCCTCGGCAGAGCCGCCGGCGGCGTACGCGGCGAAGACCTCGCGGAAGAACAGCGGCACCGACCAGCCGTCCAACAGGAGGTGGTGGTCCGTCACGACCAGCACGTGGCGGTCGTCGGCGAGCCGGACCAGCAGCGCCCGCAGCAGCGGGGCGGAGCCGAGCGGGAACGGGCGGTCGTGCTCCTCGGCCACCAGCTCCTCGACCCGGCGGGCCTGCTCCGGGGCGGCCAGGGCGCCGAGGTCGACCTCCTGCCACGGCACCCCGACCCGCTCGGGGATCACCTGCACGGCCCGGCCGGAGCGCAGCCGCACGAAGCGGGCCCGCAGGTTGGCGTGCCGGGCGAGGACGGTGTCGAAGGCGGCGCGCAGCACGGCGGGCACCACCTCGCCGTCCAGGTCGAAGACCTGCTGGGTGACGTACGGGTCGACCCGGTCGGGCGCGAGCAGGGCGTGGAAGCTCATGCCCTGCTGGAGCGGGGTCAGCGGCCACACCTCGACGGCGTCGGGGTGGGCGGCCTCGATCTCGGCGCGCTCCTCGGCGGCCAGTTCGAGCAGCGGGCCCTCGGGCAAGGTGCCTTCGGACGGCGGCTCGGCGGCCTCTCCGGCGCCGGTGTCCCGGGCACCGGTGTCCGTGGGGTCGGCAGCGCGGGCATCGGCGTCCCGGGCGGCGGCGACCAGGGCGGCCACCGTGCGGTGCAGGAAGACGTCCCGGGGGCTCAGCGCGAGCCCGGCCCGGCGGGCCAGCGCGGAGAGCCGCATCGACAGCAGCGAGTCGCCGCCCAGGTTGAAGAAGTTGTCGTGGATGCCGATCCGCTCGACCCGCAGCACCTCGGCGAACAGCCCGCGGAGCTGTTCCTCCTGCTCGTCGCGCGGCTCGCCGCCCTCGCCGCCGCCGTCGAAGCGGACCGCGGGCAGCGCCGCCTTGTCCACCTTGCCGTTGACGGTCACCGGCAGCTCGTCCAGCACGACCACGGCGGACGGCACCATGTAGCCCGGCAGCACCTCGGCGGCCCGGGCGCGCAGCGCCCCGCCGTCCGCGGTGGCGCCGGGCGCGGCGACCACGTAGGCGACCAGCATCGGGGAGCCGGGGCCGTCCTCGCGGGCCACCGCGACGGCGTGCCGCACGCCGGGGTCGGCGGCCAGCACGGCCTCGACCTCGCCCGGCTCGACCCGGAAGCCGCGGATCTTGATCTGGTCGTCGGTACGGCCGAGGAAGACCAGGGTGCCGTCGTCGTCCCGCTGGGCGCGGTCGCCGGTGCGGTACATCCGGGCGCCCGGCTCGCCGAACGGGTCGGCGACGAAGCGCTCGGCGGTGAGCACCCGCTGTCCGAGGTAGCCGCGGGCGAGGCCGGCGCCGGCCAGGTACAGCTCGCCGGTGACGCCGGGCGGGACGGGCCGCAGCGCGTCGTCCAGCAGGTGGGCGCGCAGGTTGTCGGCCGGGCCGCCGATCACCGGGTGCTCGTGCGCCGCGAAGCGGGCGTACATCGGGTCGACGGTGCACTCGGCCGGGCCGTACAGGTTGTACGCGGACAGGCCCTCGGCGGCGCGCAGCCGCTGCCACAGCGGCTCGTCGACGGCCTCGCCGCCGAGCGCGAGGACGCGGACCGTACGGCCCTCGTCCAGCAGTCCCTCGGCGATCAGCTGGCGGGCGAAGCTCGGCGTGGTGTCGAGCACCTCGATGCCGTGCCGGGTGACGTGGTCGAGCAGGGCGTGCGGGTCGGCCCGCAGCTCCTCCTCGATCATGTGCAGCTCGTGTCCGCCGACCATCCACAGCAGTTGGCTCCACGAGGCGTCGAACACCAGGGAGTTGGTCAGCGCGGCGCGCAGCGGACGGCCGGCGGCGGCCTGCTCGGGCTCGAACAGGTGGTTGCGGTGGCTGTGGAACATGTTGGCCAGCGACCGGTGCTCGATCGCCACGCCCTTGGGGCGGCCGGTCGAGCCGGAGGTGTGGATGGTGTAGGCCAGGTTCTCCGGGCGCAGCGGGGCGAGCCGCTCGTCGTCGGTGAGGGCGGTGCCGTTCGGCTCGTGCGGCAGTTCGTCCAGCAGTACCCGCTCGGTGCCCCCGGGCAGCCGGGCGGCGGACACGCCGGTGGTGACCACGAGGTGCGGGCGCAGCTCGGCGAGGACGGCGGCGATCCGCTCGGCGGGCTGTTCGAGGTCCACCGGCACGTACACCGCACCGGACTTGAGGATCGCCAGCAGGGTGACGACGGCCTCGGCAGTACGCGGCAGGGCCATCACCACAGGCCGCTCGGGGGCGGCGCCGCGGGCGACCAGCTGCCGGGCCAGCCGGTTGGCGGCGGTGTCGAGCCCGGCGAAGGTGAGCCGCTCGGCGCCGCAGCTGACCGCGGGTGCGTCCGGGGTGCGGGCGGCCTGCTGCTCGAACAGCTCGACCAGGGTGCCGGGCGGTGTGGCGACCGGGGCCGGGGCGGCGGCGCGCTCGATGCGGTGCCGTTCCTGCTCGGTGAGCAGCGGCAGCCGGCCGACCGGGGTGTCCGGCCGCTCGACGGCGTGCCCGACCAGCAGGCTCAGGCGCTCCAGCAGCGCCTCGGCCCGCGCCTTCGGGTACAGGTCGGCGCGGTAGTTGAGTTCGAAGACGGTGGTCGGGCCGGGGAAGACGGCGAGGCTGAGCGGGTAGTGGGTGCCCTCCGGCACCTCGTCGACGGCGTCACCGGCAAGTGCGAGGCGCAGACCGGCAACCTCGACGCCGCGGGCGGAGGCCGGCAGCGGGAAGTTCTCGAAGGCGACGGTGGTGTCGAAGAGGCTGTCGTGCCCGCTGATCCGGTGGATGTCGGCGAGGCCGAGCCAGGAGTGCTCGGCGAGTGCGGCCTGCTCGTCCTGGACGCGGTCGAGCAGCGCGCCGAACGGCTCGGTGCGGTCGATCCGCACGCGGGCCGGGACGGTGTTGATCAGCAGGCCGACGACCCGGTCCACGCCGGGGACGGCGGCCGGCCGGTCGGCCACGGTGCAGCCGAAGACCACGTCGTCGCTGCCGGTCATCAGCGCGAGCAGCAGCGACCAGGCGCCCTGGATCACGGTGTTGACGGTGAGGTTGCGGCCGCGGGCGGCCGCGGCCAGCGCGCGGGAGCGCTCCTCGTCCAGCTCCAGGCGGATCCGGTGCTGGGCGACGTCGCCGCCGGCGAGTTCGGCGCCGCGGCCGAGCAGGGTCGGGCCCTCCAGGCCGGCCAGTGCCTTGCCCCAGGCGGCCTCGGTGGCCTCGCGGTTGCGGGTGCCCAGCCAGCCGAGGTAGTCGCCGACGGAGGCCGCCGGGTCCAGGGCGGTGGCGTCGCCGCCGTGGTGGAGGATCCGGAAGAGGTCCTCGACGACCACCGGCATCGACCAACCGTCCATCAGGATGTGGTGGTTGGTGAGGACGAGGACGTGCCGGTCGGCGGCCAGCGCGCACAGGGTGAAGCGCAGCAGCGGGGGCTGGGTCATCTCGAAGCGGCGGTGGCGCTCCTCGGTGAGCACCTCCCGCAGCCGGGTCTGCCGGTCGGCCGGGTCGAGCCCGGTGAGGTCGACCTCGGCCCACGGCAGCTCCACCCGGGACGCCACGGCCTGGAACGGCTCACCGGAGCGGCGCTGCAGGAACCCGACGCGCAGCGCGGGGTGCCGGGCCACGACCAGTTCGCAGGCTCGGCGCAGCGCGGCGCGGTCCAGCGTTCCGGTCAGCTCGATCGGGAGCTGCATGTTGTAGTGGTCGACGCCCTCCTGCCCGCCGTCGTACAGGGCGTGGAAGAGCATGCCCTCCTGCAGCGGTGTCAACGGCCAGATCGCGTCGAACGAGGTCGGCTTCATTTCCCACTTCTCCAGTGCGCTTCGAGTTCGGCGAGCTCGTCGGCGTCGAGTTCGAGCTGCGGGGCCGCCGGCGGGGCGGCGGCCGTCTCGGGCTCGATCCCGGTGGCGACCTCCGCCAGGGCGGCCACGGTGCGGTGCCGGAACACGTCCCGCGGGGTGAGGGACAGGCCGGCGATCCGGGCCCGGCCGGCCAGCCGGGTGGAGGCGATGGAGTCGCCGCCCAGGTCGAAGAAGTTGTCGTCGATGCCGACCTGCTGTCCGTCGAGCACCTCGGTGAAGAGGCGGCACAGCAGGCGCTCGCGGTCGGTGCGCGGCTCGCGCCGTTCCCGTCGGCCGGCCTGCGGGGCGGGCAGGGCGGTCCGGTCGAGCTTGCCGTTGGGGGTGAGCGGCAGGGCGGTCAGCGACACGATCGCGGTCGGGACCATGTACTCGGGCAGGTGCTCCGCGACCTGCTTGCGGGCGGTCTCCAGGTCGGGCAGCGCCCCGGGTTCGGGCACCGCGTACGAGACGATCCGCGGGCTGCCGGGGACGTCCTCGCGGACCACCGTGGCGACCTGCCGGATGCCGTCCACGGCGGACAGCGCCGAGTCGATCTCGCCGAGTTCGATCCGGTGGCCGCGGATCTTCACCTGGTGGTCGGCGCGGTCGAGGTAGCGCACCGCTCCGTCGGGGCGGCGCACGCCGAGGTCGCCGGTGCGGTACATCCGGGTGCCGGGCGGGCCGAAGGGGTCGGGGACGAACCGTTCGGCGGTCAGCAGCGGCCGGCGGGTGTAGCCGTCGGTCACGCCGGTGCCGGCGATGTAGATCTCCCCGGGCACGCCGGCCGGGACGGGGCGCAGGGCGCCGTCCAGCAGGTACACCCGCAGGTTGTCGGCCGGGCTGCCGACGGGGACGTCGGCGGTGCCGGTCTCCGACCCGGCCTGCCAGGTGGTGGTGTAGATCGAGACCTCGGTCGGGCCGTACAGGTTGTGCAGGCCGGCGTCACTGGCCTTGCGGAAACGTTCCACCAGACCGGCGGTCATCTTCTCGCCGCCGCAGAACACCTGGCGCAGGCTGTCGCACGCGGCGGCGCCGGGCTCCAGCAGGAACAGTTCCAGGGTGGACGGCACGAACTGCGCGGTGTGGATCCGCTCGGTGCGGATCAGCTCCGGCAGGTAGCCGGGGTGCTGGTCGGCCTCCGGCAGCGCGACCACCATCGTCGCGCCGACGTGCAGGGTCCAGAAGATCTCCCACACCGACGGGTCGAAGCTGATCGAGGTGCGCTGCAGCACCCGGTCGCCGGGTGCCAGCGGGAAGCGGCGCTGCATCCAGCGCAGGTAGTTCACGATGCCGCGGTGGGCGACCACGATGCCCTTGGGGCGGCCGGTGGAGCCGGAGGTGAAGATCACGTACGCGGTGTGCGCCGGGTCGACCGCGCGGTCCGGCGCCGGGCCCGCGGTCTCGCGCGCCGACAGCTCGGCGAAGGTGCGCTCGTCCAGGGTGAGCGCCGGGCGGGCGTCCTCGGTCATCGCCCGCACCCGCTCCGGCGGGTACTCCGGGTCCAGCGGGAGGTAGGCGGCGCCGGTGCGCAGCACCGCGAGCAGCGCCACGACCAGGTCCACGCCGCGCGGCAGCGCCACCGCGACCACGTCGCCCGGGCCGATCCCGTCGGCGGCCAGCGTGGCGGCCAACCGGCCGGAGAGCGCGTCGAGTTCGCCGTAGCCGACCCGGCGCTCGCCGTACACCACGGCCTCGGCGTCCGGGGTGCGGCGGGCCTGCGCGGTGAACAGCCCGTGCAGGGTGCCCTCCTCGTGCGCCACGGCCGTCTCGTTGCAGGCCCCGACCAGCGCGCGGCGTTCCTCGGCGTCGACCAACTCGACGCGCCCGAGGGGAAGTTCGGGCGAGGCGACGAAGGCCGTCAGGTACCGCTCCAACCGCTCCAGCAGCGCCTCGGCCTGCTCGGCGGGGTACAGGTCGGGGCGGTGGGTCAGCTCCAGGCGCAGCCGCGGACCGGGGTGGACGATCAGGCTGAGCGGGTAGTGGGTGACACCGGTGCGGTCGGACTCGGCGACGGCGATCTCCACCCCCGGCAGGGCCCGGCGGATCGCCTCGCGGTCGGCCGGCGCGTTCTCGAACACCATGGTGGTGTCGAAGAGTTCGCCGAGACCGAGGCCGCGCTGGATGTCGGCCAGGCCCAGGTGGTGGTGCGCGCCGAGCGCGGCCTGCTCGGCCTGCACCTCGGTGAGCAGTTCGGCCAGTGCCCGCTCGGCGGAGAGCCTGACCCGCACCGGGACGGTGTTCATCACCAGGCCGACCAGGTCCTGCATCCCGGCCAGCTGCGGCGGCCGGGCGGAGACCGAGGTCCCGAAGACCACGTCGTCCCGGCCGGTCAGCTGCCCGAGCAGGGCCGCCCAGGCGCCCTGGAAGACGGTGTTGACGGTCAGGCCGGCCGTCCGGGCGGTGCGGGCCAGGTCCGCGGAGAGCTCCTCGGACAGCGCCCGGCGGGTCAGCGCGGGCATCTCGGTGGTCAGCGCGGCCCCGGGGGCGACCAGACAGGGCTGCTCGACCCCGGCCAGCGCGCGCTTCCAGGCGTCCGCGGTGGTCTCCTTCGGCTGGCGGTCCTGCCAGCGCAGGTAGGCCGCGAAGGACACCTGCTCGGACGGCTCGGAGCCGTCGGAGCAGGCCGCGAACAGGTCCTTCAGCATGATCCCGACGGACCAGCCGTCGAAGAGCACGTGGTGGCTGGTGAAGACCAGCAGGTGCCGGTCGTCGGCGGTGCTGATCACCGCGAACCGCAGCAGCGGCGGCCGGGCCAGGTCGAAGCGGGTCGCCTTGTCGGCGGCCAGCAGCTCGGCCGTGCGGGTGCGCTGCTCCTCGGCGTCGAGCCCGCGCAGGTCGTGCTCGGCCCAGGGCACCGTGACCCGCGCCGGAAGGGTCTGGCGGGCCTCGCCCAGCTCGTCGAGGTCGAAGCGGGCGCGCAGCGCGTCGTGCCGGGCGACCAGGGCGTCGCAGGCGGCGTGCAGCCGGTCGAGTGCGATCCCGCCGGTCAGGTCGAACACCATCTGGCCGATGTACGGGTCGGCGCCGGTGTCGTCGGCGTACAGCGAGTGGAACAGCATGCCCCGCTGCAGCGGGGTCAGCGGCAGGCCCTCGGCCGGGCCGCCGGCGTCGGTCAGCAGCGACCGGTCGAGGTCCGCGGCCCGGCCGCCGTCGGCGACCGCGGCCATGGTGGCGGCCGTGCGGTAGGTCAGGACGTCCTGCGGGGTGAGCGCGAGCCCGCGGTTGACCGCCCGGGCGGCGAGCTGGACGGCGGCGATGGAGTCGCCGCCCAGGTCGAAGAAGCCGTCGTCGATGCCGATCTCCTCCGCGCCGAGCACCTCGTGCAGCAGCTCGCACAGCACGGTCTCGGTGCGGGTGCGCGGCGGCCGGCGGGTGGCGCCGCCGCGGATGTCGGGCTCCGGCAGCGCGTCCCGGTCGATCTTGTTGTTGGAGGTGAGCGGGAACGCGTCCAGGGCGACGACCGCCGCGGGCACCATGTGCTCCGGCAGGGTCCGGCCGACCCAGGCGCGCAGCTCGGCGGGCTCCACCTCGGCGTCGGGCGCGGGCACCACGTAGGCGACCAGGCGGCGCGCACTGCCCTGCGCGGCGCGGGCCACCACCGCGGCCCGGGCGACGCAGGGGTGCGCGGCGAGTCTGGACTCCACCTCGCCGAGCTCGACCCGGAAGCCGCGGATCTTCACCTGGTGGTCGCTGCGGCCGACGAAGTGCAGCTTGCCGTCCGGGCCCCAGGAGCCGTTGTCGCCGGTCCGGTACATCCGGCTGCCGGGCCGGCCCCACGGGTCGGCGACGAAGCGCTGCGAGGTGAGGTCGGGCCGGCGGTGGTAGCCGACCGAGACGCCGGGGCCGGCCAGGTGGATCTCGCCGGTGACACCGGGCGGCACCGGGCGCAGCAGCGCGTCCAGGACGTACACCCGGGCGTTGTGCAGCGGCGAGCCGATCGACGGCGTGCCGGGGCCGCTCAGCGGCCCGGTCATGGTGGTGAACACGGTGCTCTCGGTGGCGCCGTACACGTTGTGCAGCCGGTGCGCGCCGCCCCAGCGGCGGACCAGCTCGGCGGGCAGCGCCTCCGCGCCGACCGCGATGACCAGGTCGTCCGGCAGCGAGCCGGGCGGGAAGGCGGCCAGCACCGACGGCACGGTGCCCACGCAGCCGACCCGGTGCTCGGCGATGAACTCGGCCAGCTGCGGGCCGGGCAGCAGCTTCGGCGGGGCGATCACCGCGCAGCCGCCGCTCATCAGCCAGACCGACAGCTCCCACATCGACGGGTCGAAGCTGGGCGAGCTGATCATCAGCACCCGCTCGCCCGCGCGCAGCGCCAGCACGCCGGGCTGGGACTCGGCGAAGTCGGCCAGGCCGGTGTGCGGCACCAGCACGCCCTTGGGGCGGCCGGTGGAGCCCGAGGTGTAGATCATGTACGCGATGTCGGCCGGGGTCGGCGCGGTCGGCGGCGCCGGCTCGGCGGGGTCGGCGGCGTCCAGCTCGGCGGCCACCCCGGCGTCGTCGAGGTGCACCGCGGCCAGGCCGTCGCGGACCGGGAGCCCGTCGGCGTGCCGGGTGACCATCAGGTCGGGCCGGGCGTCGGAGAGCATCCCGTCCACCCGGTCCGCCGGGTAGCCGGGGTCCACCGGGAAGTAGACGGCGCCGGCCTTCATCACCGCGAGCAGCGCCACCAGGTTGTCCAGGCCGCGCGGCAGGGCGACGGCGACGAAACCGCCGCGGCGCACCCCGCGTTCGAGCAGCATCCGCGCCAGGCGGTTCACCCGGGCGTCGAGCTCCCGGTACGTGAGGGTGCGCCCCTCGAACTCCACCGCGTCGGCGTCCGGGGTGCGGGCGGCCTGGCGCTCGAACAGCCCGGGCAGGGTGATCCGCTCGGTCGGCCACTCGGTGTCGTTGAAGTCGTTCAGCACCCGGTCCTGCTCGACGGCCGTCGCCAGCTGCAGCCGGGCCAGCGGGGTGTCCGGGTCGGCCTCGGCCAGGCGGTGCAGGAAGGCCAGCAGCCGTACGGTGTGGGCGTCCAGGTCCGCCTGGTCGTAGCGGGCCTCGTTGCCCTCCAGGCGGACGTGCTGCCCGCCGGCCGGGTCGGGGAACAGGGTGAGCACCAGGTCGGGGACCTGGCCGGCGTTGAGGCCGGTCACGGTGGCCGGGAAGCCGGCCAGCTCGGTGCGGTCGCCGGTGGGCACCAGGTTGAGCGCCGCGTGGAACAGCCGGTCGCCCGCGTCCCGCATGCCCAGCTCGCGGCGGATGTGCTCGTGCGGGAAGCGCTGGTGGGTGAGCAGTTCGCCGAGCCGCGCGGAGGTGTGGTCGATCAGCTCGCCCACCGTCATGTCCGGCTCCAGCCGGACGCGCAGCGGCAGTTCGTTGGCGAGCATGCCCGGGGTGGCGCGGGCCGTGTCGGTGCGCCGGACGGTCGCGGTCAGGCCGAGGACCAGGTCCTGGTGGCCGCTCAGCCCGCCGAGGTAGGCGGCGACCCCGGCCGCGACCACCGCTGTCCAGTCGGTGCGCCGGCGCCGACCGAGCTTGCGCAGGGCGGTCGCGCGGGTCGAGGTCAGCAGGGTCTGCGCGCGCAGCACGTCGCCCACCCAGTCGGCGGCGCGGGGGGCCACGGTGACCGGCTCGGGCCGGTCGGCCATCCGCTCCAGCCAGTACGCGCGGTCCGCCTCGTACTGCTCCGAGGCCAGGTAGGCGGCCTCCTCCAGGGGCAGCAGCAGGGAGGACGGCAGTGGGCGGCCGCCCGGCTCGGCGCCGGCCGCCATCGCCTTGTAGAGCTCGTTGATCCGCTCGGTGAGGATGGCCAGGCCCTGGATGTCGGTCAGCACGTGGTGGTAGCTGCTGTACCAGAACCAGTGGGCGGCCCCGAGCCGCAGCAGCACGTCCTCGCCCACCGGGCCGCGCCGCAGGTCGTAGGTGGTGCTCATCCGGTCGGCGATCCACCGGTGGGCGGCCAGTTCGGGGTCGGCCCGGTCGGAGAGGTCGACGACGTCCCAGCCGGCGTTCGAGCGGCCCAGGTGCTCCTGGTACGGGCCGTCGGCGCCCTCGCCCAGGCGCACCTCGAAGGCCTGGCTCTCCGCGTGCGCCTGCCGGATCGCCCGGTGCCACAGCTCGGGGTCGAGCGGGCCGCGGATCTCGAAGCGGCGAACCAGGTTGAACCTCGGCGAGTCCGGCGCGAACTGCTGGGCGAGCCACAGCGCCCGGCCGGCGGCGGTCAGCGGTGTGCGGTTCCCGGCCCCGCGGGTCGACGAGTGCGAACCGGATCCTTCTCGATCGCTTTCCCGGTACACACCTGGCTCCTCTCCACGGCGGTCGGCCGGCGGCGCGGGCGGCCCCCCGGCCGCTGCCCGGGGACCGCGCTGACGGTTCTCGCCGCCGATGCTTGCGCGCGCGCAGTGATACGGCCAGGAAACTGACCGGCAATCGACCTTGCTGGTACCGGCCGTGCGGCGGACCGGAGTTGCCCGCTCGATTCCTGGCCTCCGGCCCGTACGAACCGGAGGATGCGGCCGTGGGCGGCAGCCACGTTGCTCCGACGAATGCAAGGATCTGGGAGGAATCGGTCAATGAGCATCCCCGACAGGGCCCTGCTGGACTGGGTCGAGGAGGCCTCGGAGGATCGCGGCCTGCACTTCGCCGGTCCGGGTGACTCCTGGGAGTTCCACAGCTACGCCGAGCTGGCCGACAAGGTGCTGCGCACGGCCGAGGCGCTGCGCGCCGCCGGCGCGCAGGACGGCGACGTGGTGGCGGTCGTCCAGCGCTGCAGCCCCGGCTTCGTGGCGACGTTCTTCGGCGCCATCGCGGCCGGCTGCACGCCGTGCTCGATCGCGCCGCCGTTCGCGTTCCAGCGCGGCAGCGAGTACGCCGAGCACGCTCGCGCCCTCTTCGACACCGCCCAGCCCCGGGTGATCGTCTGCGACGAGGAGTCGCAGGCCTCGGTGCGCACCGTCACCGAAGGCCTCGACCTGCCCGAGCCGGTGGTCTTCGACGCGTTCATCGACGGCGTCGAGCCGGCCCCGAAGCCGTACCCCCCGGCCGAGTTCGCGCTGCTGCAGTTCACCTCCGGCTCCAGCGGCCGCTCCCGCGGCGTGCTGGTCGGCCACGAGGCGCTGACCAACGACGTGAACGCGATGCACCGCTGGCTGGAGTGGTTCCCGGAGTACTCGGGCGTCTCCTGGCTGCCGGTCCACCACGACATGGGCCTGATCGGCTGCATGGTCAACTTCGTGACGATGAGCTGCGACGGCTGGATGATGCAGCCGGAGGACTTCATCCGCTCCCCGCTGCGCTACCTGCGGTGCATCAGCGACAACAGGGTCGGCCTCACCGCCATGCCCAACTTCGGCCTGGCGTACATCCTGCACCGGGTGAAGCCGGCCCAGCTGGAGGGCCTGGACTTCTCGTCCTTCCGCTCACTGATCCTCGGCGCCGAGCGGATCGACCCGCAGGTACTGGAGGGCTTCGAGGCACTGCTCGGCCCGCACGGCTTCGACCGGCGCGCACTGCTGCCCGCGTACGGCGGCGCGGAGGCCACCCTGGCGGTCACCGGCCTGCCGATCGGCGAGGGCTGGAGCGAGGTCACCCTGGAGGGCGACCAGGCCGGACGCTTCGTCGGCTGCGGCCGCCCGCTGCGCGGCGTCCGGGTCACCGTCGTGGACGACGAGGGCGCCGAGGTGCCGGACCGCGTCGTCGGCGAGGTGCTGGTGAGCGGCAACACCCTGGGCACCCGCTACCAGGGCGCCGCCGGCACGGCCTCCGGCACGGTGCTCGACGGCGGGGTGCTGCACACCGGCGACGCCGGCTTCCTGCACGAGGGCCAGCTCTACGTGGTCGGCCGCCTCGGCGACGGCGTCAAGGTCCGCGGCAAGATGGTCTTCGCCGAGAGCCTGGAGGCCCGGCTGCACGAACTCGGCATCCCCCAGCGGCGGGTGGCGGTCCTGCTGGGCCACCGCGAGGACCGCGCGACCGGCGTGGTCGTGCTGGAGAAGCCCGACCCGCAGTGGCAGGCCGCCGCGCACACGGTGCTCTCCGAGGCCCTGGGCAACGAGGCCGACCTGCTCGCGGTCGAGGTGCCGCGCGGCGGCCTCGCCGTCACCTCCAGCGGCAAGCCGCGCCGCCGGGTGATGTGGGCGGCGCTGACCGCCGGCGAGCTGGGCGGCGACATCCGGAGCCTCACGCCGGCCTGACCGGCCGACCCCCGGGGCGGCTCGACCGGCCGGCCCCGGGGGCGACGTGAGCGGCCGGCCCCGGGGGCGACGTGAGCGGCCGGCCCCGGGGGCGACGTGAGCCGCCGGCCCCGGGTGGGCCGTGAACGCCGACCCTTGGGCGCCGGCCCGCCGCGTCAGGCCGGCGAGCCGGCGGGGAGGCCCTTCCGGGACCGGACGGCCACAACCAGCGTGCGCGCCAGGAGCATTGCGCCGAACGAGATGGCCAGGAAGCCGAACCCGGTCTCGATGTCCTGGTTCTGCCCGAGCTTGTAAAAGGCCGTCCGGGAGACCAACAGGCCCGCCCAGACCGCCACGGCGTACAGGCCGCCCTTGAACACGGTGTGCCCGGCGGCGTCCCGGCTCAGCGGCAGCAGCGCGCCGTACGCCACGCCGAGCACCAGACCGACGCCGGTGATCGCGGCGCCGAGCCCGATCGAGGCGCCGCTCCTGTCGTGGTCGATCAGGTCGTCCTGAAGGGCTCCGACCACGATCGGAATCACCGGAAGCAGCCACGGGGCGAGGGTCAGTCTCTGATCCCGGAACTCGCGGAGAAGCCCGAACACCAGAACGGCTGCGGTCAGAATCTCGACCATGTTGTCTTTCACGGGGAAATCCCATCGTGTGTGAGGCGCCCGCGGCGGCGCCGGCGCCGTGAGCACGGGCGCGGCCTCGTCAGAACGGAGATCGGAAAGCGATCGGAAAGGCGATCGGAAAGGCGATCGAAGCGGCGGCCGGAACATCGGCCGGAACGGCGCAGAGGCACCCTACTGCAGCCCCCGCCGGTGGGACAGGGACGTCCTGCGGAAGTCTTCCGAACGCCTCCCGGAGGCCTCGCAAAGGCCTTCCGGACGCCTCCGCAGAACCGAATTCCCCTGGTGGAGACCGTTACACCCGATCGGCAGCTGGAATGCAATTTCGATTGCCGGGCACTTGCCTGGCCGGGCCGCACGACAGCCGGAAGCATGGCCGACGCGGGCCGGCCGGACGGCCCTGCAGTTCCCGTCCCCCCGGCGATCCCGGCCGGTCCGTGCCGGACGTCGCCCGCGGACCGTGCGACCGCAACCCGCCCCGGTTGGAGATCACCCAGTGCCTGCCCACGACTCACCGCTGGAAGCGGTCCTTCCGCTCGCGCCCCTACAGGAGGGGCTGTTCTTCCACTCGCTGCTCGGCCAGGGCGGCATCGACGAGTACGTCAGCCAGGCCGCGCTGCGCCTGGACGGCCCGCTCGACCGCGACCGCCTGCGCGCCGCCTGCCGGGCCGTGGTCCGTCGGCACACCGCGCTGCGCGCCTCCTTCCAGCAGCGGAAGAACGGGCAGGGCGTGCAGCTGGTGCACCGCAAGGTCACCGTGCCGATCACCGAACTCGACCTGTCCGGTGGGGCGGAGGCCGCAGCGGGTGGCCGCCCTGGCGTCGAGGCGGGCACCGCGGTGGGCGTCGAGGCGGGCACCGCGGTGGGCGTCGAGGCGGGCGCCGAAGCACGCCGTGGGACGGACGCCGGCGCGGACGCCGAGCCGGCCCGCGGGACGAACGCCGAACTGGCCCGGCACCTCGCCGCGGAGCGGCTGCGCGGCTTCGACCTCGGCGCCCCGCCGCTGATCCGCTTCTCGATCGTCCGGACGGCCCCAGAGTCGCACGTCCTGATCCTGACGCATCATCACATCCTGCTCGACGGCTGGTCGTTGTCGACCGTCCTGCGCGACCTGGTGACGATCTACGCGGCCGGCGGCGACGACACCGCCCTGCCGAAGGCCGTCCCGCCCACCGGCTACCTGGCCTGGCTCGCCAACCGCGACGTCCGGGCGTCCGAGCAGGCGTGGCAGCAGGCCTTCGCCGGGCTCGAAGCGCCCACCCTGACCGGCCCCGAGCACACCGGCGCGGCCGAGGACCTCCCCGACCTGGTCGCCGCCGAACTCCCCGCCGAGCTCACCGCGGCCGTCCGGGACGCCGCGCGCGCCCGCGGCCTGACCCTCAACACCGTCGCCCAGACCGCCTGGGCGCTCGCCCTCGCCTCACTGACCGGGAAGACCGACGTCGTCTTCGGGCAGACCGTCTCGGTGCGCTCGGCCGCCGCCCCGCGGGTCGAGGAGATGGTCGGACTGCTCATCAACTCGGTCCCGGTGCGGGTGCGCCTGGACCCGGCCGAGCCACTGCACGCCCTCCTGCACCGGGTGCAGCGCGAGCAGTCGGCGCTCACCGACCATCACCACCTCCCGCTGCCCGACATCCAGCGGTCCGCCGGGCACGGCACCCTCTTCGACACCTTCCTGGCCCTCGCCGACCCGGGCAGCGACGACGGTGCCGCCCGGCCGACGGCCGGCCTGCGGATCTCCCCGCTCGCCGACGACCCGGCGGCCGCCGACCCGGACGGCGCCCACGGCTCCACCCACTACCCGCTCAGCCTGGTGGTCGTCCCCGGCGACCGGCTGATCCTCGAACTCACCCACCGCCGCGAGGTGTTCGACGCCGACACGGCCCGCGGCGTGCTGCGCCGGCTGGAGGCCGCGCTCACCGCCTTCGCCACCGCACCGGACACCCCGGTGGCCGCCCTCGACCTGCTCGACGACGCCGCCCGGGCCGCCCTGCCCGTCCCCGGTGTCCCGGCCCGCGGCCCGGCACCCGAGACCACCGTGCCCGCACTGTTCGAGGCCCGGGTCGACCGGGCACCGGACGCCGTCGCGCTCTCCGACCGGCACCGCGCACTCAGCTACCGGGACGCCAACGCGGCCGCCAACCGGATCGCCCGTGCCCTGATCGCCCGCGGCATCGGCCCCGAGTCCGTGGTCGCCGTCCTGCTGCCGCACGACGCCGAGCTGGTCGTCGCGCTGCTCGGCGTGCTGAAGTCCGGCGCCGCCTACCTGCCGATCGACCCGGCGCTCCCGGCGGAGCGGGTCGCCTTCATGCTCCGGGACGCCCGGCCCGCCGCGGTGCTCACCGACCGCGACCCCGCCGACCCCGCCGACCTCCCGGCCGACGGCACGCAGCCCGCCGACCCACGGCCCACCGACCCGCCGGCCACCGACCCCCCGATCGCCCACCTGCGGCCCGCCGACCTGCTGGCCGAGCCGCACCCGAACGGGAACGTCACCGACGCCGAGCGCGTCCGCCCGCTGCGCCCCGGCAACGGCGCCTACCTGATCTACACCTCCGGATCCACCGGCCGCCCCAAGGGCGTCCAGGTCGAGCACCGCTCCGTCGGCGTCTACCTGGAGTTCGCCCGGCACACCTACCCGGGCCTGGCCGGGACCGCGATCGTGCAGTCGCCGATCTCCTTCGACTTCACCGTCACCGGCGTCTGGGGCGGCCTCACCGCCGGCGGCCGGGTGCACATGGCGGAGCTCACCGAGGCCGCGCCCACCGACCTCGGCCCGGCCACCTTCGCCAAGGTGACGCCCAGCCAGATGCCGCTGCTCGCCGACACCCACGCCTGGCTCTCGCCCACCCGTGACCTGGTGGTCGGCGGCGAGCAGCTGTCCGGCGCGATGCTGAGCGCCTGGCGGACCGGCAACCCGACCGCCACCGCCGTCAACGAGTACGGCCCGACCGAGGCCACCGTCGGCTGCATGGAGTTCCGCAGCGGGCCCGACGACCGGATCGCCCCCGGCGCCGTCCCGATCGGCAGGGCGATCCCGGGCGCCGCGATGCACGTCCTCGACACCTGGCTGCGCCCCGTCCCGGTCGGCGTGCCCGGCGAGGTGTACATCGCCGGGCCGAGCCTGGCACGCGGCTACGTCCGCCGCCCCGGTGTGACCGCCGAGCGCTTCGTCGCCAACCCCTTCGGCGCGCCGGGCGAGCGGATGTACCGCACCGGCGACATCGCCCGGTGGGGCGCCGACGGCGAACTCGTCTACCTCGGCCGCGCCGACGACCAGGTCAAGATCCGCGGCCAGCGGGTGGAACCCGCCGAGATCGAGGCGGAGCTCTGCCGCCACCCGGCGGTGCGGCACTGCGTGGTCGTCGTCCGGAGCGGCCCGCAGGCCGACCGGCTGGTCGCCTACCTCGTCCTGGACGGCGCGGGCGGCACGGGCAGCACGGACGGCGCGGGTGGCGCGGGCGGCACGGGCAGCACGGATGGCGCAGGCAGCACGGACGGCACAGGCAGCTCGGGCGGCACAGGCAGCTCGGGCGGCACAGGCAGCTCGGGCGGCGCGCCCGGGGCCGAGGAGCTGCGCGAGCACGTCGCCGCACGGCTGCCCGCCGCCATGGTGCCGGACGCCTTCGTCGCCGTCCCGGAGATCCCGCTCACGCCCAACGGCAAGCTGGACCGCGCCGCGCTGCCGCCCGTCCCCGACCGGGCCGAGGACCGCACCACCGGCCGCGCGCCGCGCAACCCGGTCGAGAAGCTGCTGGTCAAGCTGTTCGGCGAGGTGCTGAACCGCGACGTGCGCTCCGTCCACGACGGCTTCTTCGAGCTCGGCGGCGACTCCATCACCTCGCTGCAGCTGGTCGCCAAGGCGCGCGGTGCGGGCCTCGAACTCACCGCCAAGCAGGTCTTCGAGCACCGGACGGCGGCCGCGCTCGCCACGCTGTCCGGCACCACGGCCGGCACGGCGGCCCCGGTCACCCACGACGACGGGGTGGGCGACTTCCCGGCGCCGCCCATCGTCCACCGGCTGCGCGAACTCGGCGGCCCCGTCGACTCGTTCAACCAGTCCACGCTGCTCACCGTCCCCGCCGGGCTCGGCCTGGAACGGCTGACCGGCGCGGTGCAGGCCCTGCTCGACCGGCACGGCGCGCTCCGCATGCGACTGACCGAGGACTGGTCGCTGACCGTCCCGGCGGTCGGCGCAGGCACTGGAGCCGGCACTGGAGCCGGCACTGGCACCGCCGCCGACATCGCCGCCGACCGGGTCCGCCGGGTCGACGTCGCCGGGCTCGCCCCCGACGCCCTGGCCGCGGCGGTCACCGAGCACGCCGCCGACGCCGCCGGCCGACTGGACCCGCGCACCGGGAACCTGCTCCAGGCAATCTGGTTCGACGCCGGCACCGCCTCCGGCCGCCTCCTCGTCGTCGTCCACCACCTGGCCGTGGACGCCGTCTCCTGGCGCGTCCTGCTCCCCGACCTGCACGCCGCCTGGCTGGCCGCCGGCACCGGCGCCCCGGCCCGGCTCGACCCGGTGCCGACCTCGCTGCGGCGCTGGTACGAGACGCTGGCCGACGCCTCCGGACGCCCGCACGTCGCGGCGCAGCTGGAGCACTGGCGGCGCACCCTCGCCGAGGCCGGCCCCCAGCTCACCGACCGCGCCGCCGACCCGGCCCGCGACGTGCACGGCACCGCCCGGAGCCTGACCGTCGAGCTCACCCCCGCCGAGACCGAAGCGCTGCTCACCACGCTGCCCGCGGCCTTCCGGGCCGGCCCCGACGAGGTCCTGCTGACCGCGCTGGCGCTGGCCGCCGCCCGCGCGCGCGGCACCGACGGGCTGCTGGTCGACCTGGAGGGCCACGGCCGCCGGGACCTCGACGGCCTGGACCTCACCCGGACGGTCGGCTGGCTCACCACCCTGCACCCCGTCCTGCTCACCCCCGGCGCCGCCGGCACCGACACCGACGCCTACCCCGGCACCGCGACACTCGACGACGCCGGCCTGGCCCGCGCCCTCAAGGCGGTCAAGGAACACCTGCGCGCCGTACCCGACCACGGCCTCGGCTACGGGCTGCTGCGCTACCTGGACGAGCGGGGCCGCGCCGCCCTCGGCGGCCTCCCCCACCCGCAGCTCGCCTTCAACTACCTCGGCCGGTTCACCGCCGGCCCCGAGGCGGACTGGCGCCCGGCCGGCGAGACCGCCGCCCCGCCCGTCCACCCCGACCAGCCGATGGCCCACCCGCTGGAGGTCAACGCGGTGGCCGAGGACGGCGGCGAGGGTCTGCGGCTGACCGCCACCTGGTCCTGGGCCCCCGGTCTGCTGGCCGAACCCGAGGTCCGGGCCCTGGCCGAGGAGTGGACCGCCGCACTGCGCGCCCTGGCCGCCTTCGCCGGCCGGCCCGCCGCGCACGGGATCACCCCCTCGGACGTACCGCTGGTCCGGATCACCCAGGACGAGCTGGACGCCCTCGCCGAGAACGGCCCGGTCGCGGACGTCCTCCCGCTCACCCCCACCCAGCAGGGCCTGCTGTTCCACGCCCGCTACGAGCACGGCGCCCCCGACCTGCACACCGTCCAGACCGTGCTGGAGCTCGACGGCGAGCTGGACGCCGACCGGATGCGCACCGCCTTCCAGGCGGTGGTGCGGCGCCACGAGGCACTGCGCGCCCGGTTCGAGCTCCTGCCCTCCGGCGAGCCCGTACAGGTCCTGGACGAGCACGTCGAGGCCCCCTGGCGCGAACTCGACCTGCGCCGCGCCGACGCGGCCCGGCGGCGGGAGACGCTCGCCGCGGAACGGCGGCAGCCGTTCGACCCGGCCCGTTCCCCCCTGGTCCGCGGCCTGCTGGTGCGCCTCGGCAAGCGCCGCCACCTGCTGGTGCTGACGCTCCACCACATCCTGGTCGACGGCCGGTCCAGCGCGATCGTGCTGCGGGACCTGGCGCACCTGTACCGGCACCGCGGCGACGACACGGGCCTGCCCGACACCGTCCCCTACCGGCGGCACTTCGGCTGGCTGGAGCGGCAGAACGGCGAGGCCTCGCGCGCCGCCTGGCAGAAGGCGCTGTCCGGGGCCGGACCGACCCTGCTGGCCCCCGACGCCGACCCCGCACGGGTGCACGCCCAGCCGCTGCGGCGCACCGCGGAACTCCCCGAGGAGACCACCGAGGCGCTCCGCCGGGCGGCCCGCGGCCACGGCGTCACCCTCAACACCGTGGTCCAGGCGGCCTGGGCGCTCACCCTGCACCGGCTCACCGGCGCCCGCAGGCCGGTCTTCGGCGCCACCGGATCGATCCGCACCCCGGACCTGCCCGGACACGAGGACCTGGTCGGCCTGCTCGTCAACACCACGCCGGTCCCGGTACGGCTGGACCCGGACTCCGGGCTGGACGCCCTGCTGCGTGACCTCCACCGGGACCAGACCGAACTGGCCCCGCACCGGCACCTGGCGCTCGGCGAGATCCTGCGCGCCGCCGGTCGCGCCGGTCAGCGCGAACTCTTCGACAGCTGCCTGGTGTTCGAGAACTACGCGGCCGCCGAGCCGGTCGGGTCGGGGTCCGGCGGGTCGGCGGGCTCGTCCGGTGTATCAGGCGGGTCGGCGGACTCGGCAGGCTCATCCGGCCCGTCAGGCGGCCTGCGGATCACCGACACCCACGGCCACGACCCGTACCACTACCCGGTCCGGCTGACCGTCACCCCGGAGCAGCGGCTGCACCTCGCGCTCAGCCACCGGCCGGAGCTGGTCCCGACCGCGCTCGCGGAGCGGGCCGGCGAACTGCTGCTCGCGCTGCTGCACGCCATCGCGGAGCGGCCGACGGCGAAGGTCGGCGAGCTGCTGCCGGACTCCGACACCCTGCGGGCCGCCCGGGACACCCTGGCGGTGCTGGCGGCCGAGGCCATCGCGGCCACGTCCGGCCCGACCGCCGACGTCGAACCCCTGGACGCGGACGACGACTTCTTCGCCCGCGGCGGTGACTCGCTGGCGGCGCTGCGGCTGTCCGGCCGGATCCAGGCCGCGTTCGGCTCCCCGGTCGACATCCGCGCGGTCTTCCAGCAGCGCACCCCGCGCCGCCTGGCCGCACTGTGCGTCCCGGCCGCCGTCCCCTCCGGCTCCCCCGCCTCCCCCGGCTTCACCGACCCCGAAGCCGACTGACCGCACCACCGTCCCCTCCGGCACCTCCGGCACTCCGGCACTCCGGCAGACCGGCAGACCGGCAGACCGGCAGACCGCACCCTCCGGAACGCGACAAGCCCCGCAACGCGACAAGCCCCCAGAGCGACCCGCAACGAAAGGCACGAGTCTGATGCAGAACCCCTTCGACAACCCGGACGGCACGTTCCTGGTCCTGCGCAACGAGGAGGGGCAGCACTCCCTCTGGCCGGCGTTCGCCGAGGTCCCGGCGGGCTGGACGGTGGCCCACGAGAAGGCCGGGCGCCAGGAGGCCCTGGACTACATCGAGCACAACTGGACCGACATCCGGCCGCAGAGCCTGGTCGCCGCCATGGAGTCCGAGCCGGCATGACGGACGACCGCAGCGGTGGAGCCGTGGTGGTGACCGGACTCGGCGCGGTCACCCCCCTCGGAGCGACGGTCAAGGACACTTGGCCGGCGCTGCTCGCCGGGCGCGGAGCCGTTGCGGCCCTGGACGACCCCTGGGCGGCGGAGCTCCCGGTCCGGATCGCGGCGCGGGCCGCGGCCGAACCCGGGGAGCTGCTGGACCGGGTGCTCGCCCGCCGGGTGGACCGGGTCGGCGCCTTCGGCCTGGCCGCCGTCCGCGAGGCCTGGGCGGACGCGGGCTACGCCGGGCCGGCCGGCACCCCCGACACGCCGGACCCGGAGCGGGTCGCGGTGGTGCTCGGCACCGGCATCGGCGGCGTGCACACCGTCGTGCACAACCACGAGGAGCTGCGCACCCGCGGGGCGCGCAGGGTCTCGCCGCACGCCGTGGCGATGCTGATGGGCAATCACACCGCCGCGCTGGCCGCCCTCGACGTCAACGCCCGGGCGCAGGCGTCGGCCCCGGTCACCGCCTGCGCGGCCGGCGCCGACGCCATCGCCACCGCGCTGGACCTGATCCGGCTCGGCCGCGCCGACGTCGTGGTGGCGGGCGGCGCGGACGCGGGCGTCCACCCGCTGGTCGCCGCGGCCTTCGCCGCCATGCGCGCGCTCTCCGGCCGCAACGACGAGCCGCACCGCGCCTCCCGCCCGTTCGACCGGGACCGGGACGGCTTCGTCCTCGGCGAGGGCGCGGGCGTCCTGGTGCTGGAGAGCGAGCGCCACGCCCGGGCCCGCGGGGCGCACCGGTACGGCGTCCTCGCGGGCGCCGGCCAGTCCTCCGAGGCGCACCACCCCACCGGCCCGCGCCCGGACGGCGGCGGCCTCGCCGCCGCGCTGCGCCGGGCCCTGGCCGACGCCCGGCTCGACCCGGCCGAGGTCCGGCACGTCCAGGCACACGCCACGTCCACCCCGGCCGGCGACGCGGCCGAGGCCGCGGCGTTGCGCACCGTGTTCGGGCCGGGGGCCGTCCCGGTCTCGGCGATCAAGTCGATGACCGGCCACCTGCTGGGCGCCGCCGGCGGGCTCGCGGCGGTCGCGGCCGTCCTGTCCCTGTCCGACGGCGTCGTCCCGCCGACCGTCAACGTGGAGCACCCGGAGGAGGGCCTCGACCTGGACCTGGTCCGGGACGCCCCGCGCGAGCTGCCCGCCGGGCCCGCCGCCGTCCTCTGCAACGCCTCCGGCTTCGGCGGTCACAACGTGTCGCTCGCCTTCACCCGCTGAAACCCGCCGGACCGCCGGCCCCCGTACCTCCGTACCTCCGTACCGCCCTGTTCCGTGCCCTGCCGAAAACCACACTGTGAGGTTGAGAACGTGCGACGCACCATGCTGAAGTCGAAGATCCACCGCGCCACCGTGACCCAGGCCGAACTGCACTACGTCGGCTCCCTGACCCTGGACCCGGTCCTGATGGAGAACGCCGACCTGCTGCCCGGCGAGCTGGTCCACGTGGTCGACGTCGACAACGGCGCCCGCCTGGAGACCTACGTCATCGAGGGCGAGCGCGGATCGGGCGTGGTCTGCATCAACGGCGCCGCGGCCCGCCTGGTCCACCCGGGCGACACCGTGATCATCATCGCCTACGCCTCGGTCGAGAACGACGAGGCCGCGGACCTGAAGCCGGCCGTCGTCTTCGTGGACAAGTCCAACGCGGTGGTGAAGGTCGGCGTCGACCCGGCGTCCTGACCGCCGCCCCGTCCCCGGGTGCCCGCCGCACACACTCCGGCGGGCACCTCTGCTTCCCCCCGCCCCCCGGATGCCGTAACCCGTCGAGCCGGTTCGACCCCGACACCGCCGCCTCGCCCGCTCACCACCGGCGGCCCCGGCGCGTACGCCCGCCACGAGGTGCCGCCCCGGCCCGACAACCCCGCCGCTCATCCCCCGCTCGCCGCCGCCGCAGCCGGACGTCACCGGCTGATCGACCGTCTGAGAGCATGGGCTGATGCGACCGCTGTACTCCGTTCCCCTCGGCATCGCCGCCGCCGGCGCCGCCTGCCTCGCCTACTCCGCCGGGTACGAGGTGCGGGCCTTCCGCGTCCGCCGGGTCGAGGTCCCCGTCCTCCCCCGCGGCGCCCGCCCCCTCCGGATCCTGCAGGTGTCCGACATCCACATGGTGAGCGGCCAGGGCAAGAAGCAGCGCTGGCTGAAGAGCCTGGCCGCCCTGCGCCCCGACCTCGTGGTCAACACCGGCGACAACCTCTCCGACCCGCTCGGCGTCCCCGCCACCCTCGACGCGCTCGGGCCGCTCATGGAGTTCCCCGGCGTCTACGTCTTCGGCTCCAACGACTACTACGGCCCGGCCCGCAAGAACCCGGCCCGCTACCTCCAGGCCATGCGCAGCGGCATCCACGGCATGAACAACCCCGACGGCACGGCCGGGCGCGGCATCAGCGGCGCCGTCCACAACCCGTGGGAGAAGCTCCGCGACGGCTTCGACGCAGCCGGCTGGCTCGACCTGACCAACACCCGCGGCCGCCTCACCGTGAACGGCCTCGACCTCGAATTCACCGGCCTCGACGACCCGCACATCCGCCGCGACCGCTACAGCGAGGTCTCCGGCGGCCCCTCCCCCGACGCCGACCTCTCCCTCGCCATCGTCCACGCCCCCTACCTGCGCGTCCTCGACGCCTTCACCGCCGACCGCTACCCGCTGATCCTGGCCGGCCACACCCACGGCGGCCAGCTCTGCATCCCCTTCTACGGCGCCCTGGTCACCAACTGCGACATCGACACCCGCCGCGTGAAGGGCCTCTCCACCCACACCGCCGGCGGCCACCGCTCCCACCTCCACGTCTCCGCCGGCTGCGGCACCAACCGCTACACCCCCGTCCGCTTCGCCTGCCCCCCCGAAGCCACCCTCCTCACCCTCACCCCGGCCCCCCACTGACCCCCACCGGACGCCCGCCCGAAACCGGATTTCGTGTCTCGGCGAGCGTCCGGTAGAGTTCTACTCGTCGCGAAGGAGACGGAGCGACAAACCGCAAGACCGGGGTGTGGCGCAGCTTGGTAGCGCGCTTCGTTCGGGACGAAGAGGCCGTGGGTTCAAATCCCGCCACCCCGACCCAGTAAGACCAGCTCAGGGCCGGTCTCCCGCAAGGGAGACCGGCCCTGACTGGCTTTCCGGGCACTCTCGGGAGAATCCTGGGAGAAATCCTCCGGAAAACCGATCTCCCGGGGTTACCGCTGAGGCACCCTCAGCAAGGCGTCGAGAACCGCCACGGGCGAGCCGGGCGACATCCGCCGGCGGGCGCCGAGTGACGCGAGCCACATCCGGGTCAGCCCCTCCATGAGGTCCCGCCGCATCTCCGCCGTGATGTGGGAGTAGCGGGCCTGGACCGAGCCGTCCTCGTGCCCCATCCGCTCGTCCTTGAGCTTCGGCGGCGTCCGCAGCTCGTCCATCATCGTCTTGTGCGCGTGCCGCAACCCGTGCGGGGTGAGACCGGGCGCGATCGGCAGCCAGCAGGCCTGCGCGCGGCCGGCCGCTCCCCGGCCGCGGGCCGGGATGCCGGGCCACGGCTCGGCCAGCACCGGCACCGGGCGGGCCTCCTCCGGAGCCTTCTTCGGGTACCAGCCGGTGGCCGCCGGGTGGAACAGCCAGGTGGCGAACCCGTTCCTCCGCCAGTGCGCCGCGTTCTCCCCGGACGCCTGCCAGCGGACGTAGCCGAGATCGGCCATGGCCTTCTCCACCCGGAGCCGGGTGCCGCAGCCTGCCGGACCGACCCAGCCCGGACCGGGGGCTCAGAGGACTGCGGTGAGTTCGGTGCGGGAGGTGATGTTGAGCTTCGGGTAGGCCTTGTAGAGGTGGTGGGCGACGGTGCGGGGGCTGAGGAAGAGCTGGGCGGCGATGTCGCGGTTGGTGAGGCCTTGGGCGGCGAGGCGGGCGATCTGGAGTTCCTGGGGGGTGAGGGGGGACTGGGGGGTGCCCGCGGGGGTGGGGGTGGGGGCCGGGGTGCCGGTGGCGGAGAGTTCGGTGCGGGCGCGGGCGGCCCAGGGGTGGGCGGCGAGGCGGTCGAAGGTTTCGAGGGCGGCGCGCAGGTGGGGGCGGGCGTCGGTGCGGCGGCGGGTGCGGCGCAGCCATTCGCCGTAGAGGAGGGCGGTGCGGGCCTGTTCGAAGGGGCGGTGGCCGGGTTCGTGCAGGTCGAGGGCGGCGCGGTAGGCGGTTTCGGCGAGTTCGTCGGGGCCGAGGAGGGCTTGGCAGCGCAGTCGGAGGGCTTCGGCCCAGGGGCGGTCGGCGGCGACGGCCCAGCGGGCGTAGCGCTCGTACGGTTCGGCGGCGCGTTCCGGGGTGCCGAGGCGGACGGCGGCTTCGACCAGGTCGGGGACGGCACGGGTGGCGCTGACGTGGTGCCGGTGGGGGCCGGTGGTGAGGGTGTGCAGGCGGTCGGCGGCGTCGCCGGCGCGGCCTTGGCCGAGGTCGAGGAGGGCGAGTGCCCACTGGACCCAGGGGAGGCCGGCCGCGGGGGCGGCGCTCTGCGGGCCGGTGGTGGCGAGGGCGGTGGCGGCGAGGGCGGTGCAGTGGTCGGTGCGGCCGTCGAGTGCGGCCACGTAGGCGAGCAGCGCGGTGAGTTGGCTGACCCACTGGTGCTGGCCGGTGTCGCGGGCGAGGCCGAGGGCCTCGGTGGCGGTGAGTTCGGCGTCGCGGTGGCGGCCGTGGAAGAGTTCGGCTTCGGCGAGGAAGAACTGCAGGGTGGGCATCACGCCGACGGTGCCCTTGGCGCGGGCTTCGGAGATCAGTTCGGCGGCGAGTTCGGCGGTCTCCTCGTCGCGGCCGAGGATCAGGGTGGCGCCGCACAGCTGGACGAGGTCGACGGGGCTTTCGGCGCCGGCCCGGCGGGCGGCCTCGGCGGCTTCCCGGACGGGTGGCGGCGGTGCGACGGGCCTGCCGAGGGCCGGGAGGACGGCGGCGGGCAGGTGGCGGGCGAGCGGGGCGAGGGGGTCGCCGTCGGCCAGGGGGAGGGCGGCGAGGCGGTCGAGGACGGCGATCACCGGTTCCTCCCCGGCGTACCAGGCGGTGTGGAAGGCCTGGAACAGCATCCGGGCGGCGTGTTGCGGGTCGATGTCGGTGTCGGCGGCGTCGAGCAGCAGCCGGTAGGCGGTCGGGTAGGAGCCGCGCCAGAAGTGTGCGGTGGCCCGGACCTGGTCGAGCAGGGCGTGGGCCAGGACGCTGTCGGTACGGCCGGCGGCCTCGTCGGCGAGCGCCTCGGCCCGCACCAACTCTCCTTCCTCGGTGGCTGCTTCGGCGGCCAGGACGAGTCGGCGGGTGGCGCCGTCGCGGTCCGGGGTGAGCCGGGCGGCGCGCTCGTACGCGGCGGCGCCGCCGTGTCCGCCGCGGCGTTCGGCGCGGACGGCGGCGCGTTCCAGGGCGTCGGCGAGGTCGGTGTCGGGGGCGGTGGCGGCGAGGGCGAGGTGCCAGGTGCGGCGGTCGCAGTCCGGGAGCGCGTCCGCCAGTGCCCGGTGAACCGTCAACTTCTGGTGATGCGGCGCACGTTGGAGGATCGCGGAGCGTAGCAGCGGGTGTCGGAAGGCGATCCGGCGGTCGCCGGTGACCGTCACCAGGCCGGCTTCCTCGGCGGGGGTGAGGTGTTCGGCGGTGACGCCGAGCGCGGCCGCGGCGGGCAGGACGACGTCGAGTTCACCGCGTTCCTCGGCGCCGGCGACCAGGAGCAGCGTCTGGGTGGCTGCGGGTAGGCCGGTGACCTGTCCGTGGAAGGCGATCAGCAGCCTGCTGGTGAGTGGCAGGCCGCCCGGCCCGTGCGCCTGCGGCCCGGTGGCGACGGGGAGTTCGGTGAGGGCGAGCGGATTGCCGGCGGCCTCGGCGAGCAGCCGGTCGCGGGCGGCTGCGGGCAGGCCGGGGCCGGTCCGCCGGGCCAGCAGCCGGGTGGCGTCGGCCTCGGCCAGGGCGGTCACCTCCAGCTCGGGGAGGCCGAGGCGGCGCTCCGCCGAGACGCCGATCCCGGCTCCGGCAGCACCCGTCCCGGCGCCGGCAGCACCGGCCCCTCCGCCGGTGCGGGAGGCGAGCAGCAGGGCCACCCCCTCGGCCTGGAACCGTCGGGCGGCCAGCAGCAGCGCGTCCAGCGAGGCCCGGTCCAGCCACTGCACGTCGTCCAGGACGCACAGCAGCGGCTGATCGGCGGCGAGTTCGGCGAGCAGGGCGAGCGTGGCGAGCCCGACCAGCAGCCGGTCGGTCGGCCGCTCGGAGGGCCGGCCGGTGGCCTGCCCGGCCGCCCCGGCCGCCCCGGCCGCCCCGGCTCCCCCGCCGCCCCCGGCCTCCCGGCCGTCGGACAGCCCGAACGCCGCCTCCAGGGCCCGTCGTTGCGGCCCCGGCAGGGCGCCCAGCCGGTCGAGGCCGGGCGCGAGCAGCAGGCTCAGCCCGGCGTACGGCAGCTCGGCCTCGTACTCGACGCCCGCCGCCCGGATCACCCGGAACGTCTCCCCCGCCCGCGCGACGGCGTCGTCCAGCAGCGCGGTCTTGCCAATGCCGGCCTCGCCGCGGAGCAGCAGGACGCCACTGCGGCCGGCTCGCGCCGCGTCCAACAGTCCGTCCACGGCGGCTTGTTCGTGTTCCCTCCCGTACAGCATGCAGTCGACCCTACCCATCCGCCCCGCGCCGCCCCAGCGCAAAACCGCGGCGACCGGAGACAGCGGCACCCCCACGCCGCACCGCGGACCAGGCACCGGACCACGCGCCACGGACCTACGTACCCCCATGCCTATACGTGACTGATTCGCCGCCGCGCGCCGCTCCATACCTTGGTGAGCACCGGGAACGACCGGCCAACAACCCACCGGACCACAGGAGATGACGATGACCGAGATCACCACCGCCGCCCTCCAGCAGCTCGCCGAGCGCTACCTCGCGGTGTGGAACGAGACCGACCCGGCGGCCCGGCGCAAGCTGATCGACGAGGTGTGGGCGGAGGACGGCCGCTACACCGACCCGCTGGCCGCGGTCGTCGGCCGGGACGCGATCGACGCGCTGATCGGCGCGGCCCAGGCGCAGTTCCCGGGGCTGGAGTTCACCCTCGGCCCGGTGGACGCGCACCACGACATCGCCCGCTTCACCTGGAACCTCGGCCCGGCCGGCGCGGAGCCGGTGGTGATCGGCTTCGACGTGCTGACGGCCACCCCGGACGGTCGGATCGGCGCGGTGTACGGCTTCCTCGACCGCGTGCCGGGTGCCTGAGCCACCGCTTCCCCGCCTGCGCGAGGGGCGGGCCCCTTCCCCCTTGACCCGCCCCTCGCCGGCCCGCCGCCCCCGACCCACCGTCTCCAGCCCCCTCGCCGGCCCGCCGCCGCCAACCCACCGTCTCCAGCCCCGTCCCGAAACGGCCCCCTGACCGCCGCCCCCGACCGACCCCTTGAGGAGAGCCCGAGATGAGCACCGCCCTGGACGCCAGGCGGCCGGCCCCGGCCCCGCCCACCCCGGCCCCGCCCACCCCGAACACGGTGGTCACGCCCCCCAAGGGCCTGTTGCCGGTCGTCCTGACCGCCACCTTCATGACCGCCCTCGACATCTTCGTCGTCAACGTCGCCCTCCCCTCCCTCCAGGCCGACCTGGGCGCCGGCCGGGCCGCCGTCCAGTGGGTGATGGCCGGCTTCAGCCTGGCCCTCGCGGCCGGCCTGGTCACCGCCGGCCGCCTCGGCGACCGTTACGGTCGCCGCCGGGTGTTCGGCCTCGGCCTGGCCCTCTTCACCCTGGCCTCCGCGGGCTGCGGCTTCGCCCCCACCGCCGCCGCGCTGGTCGGCGCCCGGGTGGTGCAGGGCCTGTCGGCGGCACTGATGGGTCCGCAGGTCCTGGCGATCCTGCGGACCGCGTTCAGCGGCGCGGCGCAGGCACGGGCCTTCGCCCGGTACGGGCTGACGATGGGCGTCGGCGCGGTGTTCGGGCAGCTGATCGGCGGGCTGCTGATCCGGGCGGACCTCCTCGGGCTGGGCTGGCGCAGCTGCTTCCTGATCAACCTGCCGATCGGCCTGGTCGCCCTGGCGATGGTCCGCCGCTCCCTGCCGGAGTCCCGCGCCCCGCGGCGGCCCGGGCTGGACCCGGTCGGCGTGCTGCTGGTCACCACCGCGCTGACCACCCTGGTGCTCCCGCTCATCCAGGGTCCCCAACTGGACTGGCCGCTGTGGACGGTGCTCTGCCTCGGCGCCTCGATCGTCCTGCTGGCCGCCTTCGCCGTGCACCAGCACCGCACCACCCCGCGCGACACCACGGCCACCACCACGGCCACCGCCACCCCCGGCACCGGCACCGGCACCGGCACCGGCACGACCACCGCCACCCCCACCCCCACCACCGGCACGACCACCGCCACCCCGCTGGTCGACACCCGCCTCTTCCACAGCCGCGCCTTCAGCGCCGGTGTGCTCGCCCAGCTCGCCTTCTGGCTCGGCCAGGGCTCCTTCTTCCTGGTGCTCGCCCTGCACCTGCAGTTCGGCCGCGGCCTGGACGCGCTCGGCGCCGGCCTGGTCTTCACCGCGATCGGCCTCGGCTACCTGATCACCTCCAACACCACCCACCTGGTCACCGCCCGCCTCGGCGGCCGCCGCACGATCACCGTCGGGGGGCTGCTGATGGCCGCCGGGCTGGGCCTGCTCGCCTTCGCCGCGTACGGCGTCGCGGACGGCAGCGTCTGGTGGCTGGCCCCCGGCCTGTTCGTGGACGGCCTCGGCATGGGTCTGGTGATCGCCCCGATCACCGCCGTCGTCCTGGAGGGCGTCGAGCCGCGGCTGGCCGGCTCCGCCGCGGGGGTGGTGTCCACCGTGCAGCAGGTCGGCGGGGCGCTCGGGATCGCGCTGATCGGCCTCGTCTACTACGGCGCGGGCGACCCGACCGCCGCCTTCGGCCGCAGCGTCCTGGCGCTGGCGGTGCTGGAGCTGGTGCTCGTGGGCCTGGTCCGGCTGCTGCCCCGCACGAGCAGCCACATCCCTTCGTGAGCACCCCCGAACCACCGGGCGGGTGGGCCTCAGGCCCACCCGCCCGTTCCATTCCCTCCCCCCGATCGGGTTGGATGGTCGGATGAGCGAGGAGAAGAGCGCCGTCCCGGCGTGGGAGCTGCGGTTCAGGGCGGCCCGGGTGTCACTGCCCGACTGGGCCGAGGACGCCCCCGACCGGGCGCTGTACGTGTCCAACGCGACCGGCACCTACGAGGTCTACGCCTGGGACCGCGCCACCGGCGAGCACCGCCGGGTCACCGACCGCCCGAACGGCACCACCGACGCCGAGCTGTCCCCCGACGGCGACTGGGTCTGGTGGTTCGACGACCACGACGGCGACGAGTTCGGCGTCTGGCGTCGCCAGCCGTTCGCGGGCGGCCCGGACGAGGAGGCCGTGCCCGGCCTCGCCCCCTCGTACTCGGCCGGCCTGGCGCTCGGACGCGACGGCACCGTGGTCGTCGGACGCTCCACCGACGAGGACGGCACCACCCTGCACCTGCGCCGCCCCGGTGACTCCGAGCCGGTCGAGATCTACCGGCACGCGGAGTACGGCGGCGTCGGCGACCTCAGCCACGACGGCACCCTGCTGGCCATCGACCACACCGAGCACGGCGACGCGATGCACTCCGCGATCCGGGTCGTCCGCCTCACCGGAAGCTTCACCGGGACCGGCACCGTCGAGACCGGCGCCGTCGGAACCGTCGCCGTCGAAACCGGCACCGTCGGAACCGGCACCGTCGGAACCATCGCCGTCGAGACCGTCGCCGAACTGGACGAGGTCACCGGCCGGGACGAGCCCCGCGGCGTGGCCTGCCTCGGTTTCGCCCCGGTCGAGGGCGACACCCGCCTGCTGGTCGCCCACCAGCGCACCGGCCGCTGGGAGCCGATGATCTGGGACGTCGCCACCGGCACCGAGACCGCGCTGCCGCTGCGCGACGAGCAGGGTCGCGAACTGCCCGGTGACGTCTCCGCGCAGTGGCGCCCCGGCGCCGCGGAACTGCTGGTCGAGCACGAGTACGAGGCGCGCAGCGAGCTGTTCTCGTACGCGCTCGCCGACGGCCGGCTCACCCGCCTCGACACCCCGCGCGGCACCGTCGGCGGCGCCACCGCCCGTCCGGACGGCACCGTCGAGTACCTGTGGTCCTCCGCCGCCGAGCCCTCGGCTGTCCGCTCCACCGCCGGGGCGGTCGTGCTGCGGGCGCCCGGCGCGGTGCCGCCCGGCTCGGTCCCGGTCGAGGACGTCTGGGTGGACGGCCCCGGCGGCCGGGTGCACGCCCTCGTGCAGCGGCCGGCCGGGAGCAGCCCCGAGGACGGCCCCCTCCCGACGGTGTTCGAGGTCCACGGCGGCCCGACCCACCACGACAGCGACTCCTTCGCCGCCGGCCCGGCCGCCTGGCTGGACCACGGCTTCGCGGTGGTCCGGGTCAACTACCGCGGCTCGACCGGCTACGGCCAGGCCTGGACCGATGCCCTGCACGAGCGGGTCGGCCTGATCGAGCTGGAGGACATCGCGGCGGTCCGGGAGTGGGCGGTCGACAGCGGCCTCGCCGACCCGCGCCGGCTGGTGCTCACGGGCGGCAGTTGGGGCGGCTACCTGACCCTGCTCGGCCTCGGTGTCCAGCCCGACGTCTGGGCGCTCGGCGTCGCCGCCGTGCCGGTCGCGGACTACCGCACCGCGTACGCCGACGAGATGGAGGCGCTCAAGTCGCTGGACCGCACGCTCTTCGGCGGCACCCCGGAGGAGGTCCCGGACCGCTTCACCGCTTCCTCGCCGCTGACCTACGTCGAGCAGGTGCGGGTGCCGGTGTACATCAGCGCCGGGGTCAACGACCCGCGCTGTCCGATCCGGCAGATCGAGAACTACGTCGAGCGGCTTGAGCAGCTCGGCAAGCCGCACGAGGTGTACCGGTACGACGCCGGACACGGGTCGCTGGTCGTGGAGGAGCGGATCAAGCAGCTGCGGCTGGAGATCGACTTCGTCCGGCGGCACCTGGCCCCGGCCGGGCACGACGGGGACGGGGCGTCGACGTGAGACGTGTGCTGATGCTCGCGGGGGCGGTGGTGGCCGGGGCCCTGGTGCTCACCGGCTGCTCCGGTTCGCACGGCGACAGCGCCTCCTGCCCGCCCCCGGCCGGTCCGCCGGCGCCGAGCCCCTCGGCCGCCAAGCCGACCGTGCCGGCCGCACCGGCCGTCCCGGGCACGCCACCGGCTGCACCACCCGCAGCACCACCCGCCGCGCCGCTCGCCACGCCACTCGCCACGGCAACCCGGGCGAGCGCGGTCGGGGCGGGGACCTCCGTCGTACCGGCGGCGTACGAGGCATACGGGGCGTACGGGGCGTACGAGGTGCACGACGCCCAAGCCGCCCACACCGCGCACGAGCCGGCCGACGGGGACGGCACGGTCCAGCTCGCCAAGGGATCGAAGGGCGGGAGCGGTTCCAAGGGCTCGTCGGGTTCCAAGGGCTCGTCGGGCTCGTCCGGCTCCGGGTCCAAGGGCTCAAAGACCGGGCGCACCGTGCACCACCACATCGACCACTACGACTCGGACGACAACACCGGCGGCAGCCACAGCCACTGCTACGGCGACCCGACGCCGGTGCCGACCGCCTCGACCACGCCGACCCAACCGCTGATACCGACGCCGACGCCCGCCCCGGCGCAACCGACCCTGCCGACCCTGCCGCCGGTCAAGCCGACGGTGGCGCCGCCGCTGCCGACCAAGCGCTAGGCCGACCAAGCGCTGAGGCCGGCAGCCGGCCGGGAGGTCAGGCCGGCAGCCGGCCGGGAGGTCAACCCCACCCCCGGCCGGTCCGGGCCGCAGGTCAAGGCCGTCAGCCGACGGCCGTCACTCCAGGACCGGGTCCAGTCCCAGGGCCCGGTCCTGCTCCGCCTCCGCCTCGCGGCGCATCAGGCGGTACCACATGAAGACGACGAAGCCCCCGAAGACGAACCACTCCAGGGTGTAGCCCAGGTTCTGGAACGCGCGCAGGGTCAGACCGTCCCCGCCCTGCGGCTGCACGGTCGGCACGGGGGTCAGCCCGGTGGGCGCCTCGTCGGCGGCCACCCAGCCGTCGTACCAGCCGTCGTACTCCAGCACGTTCAGCAGCGAGGCCCGGTTGATCATGCCGAGCTGCCCGGCCGGCAGACCGCCGGCCACGGCACCGTTGCTGCCCACGGCCTCGTTGGCCTGCAGCCGCCCGGACACCGTCACCGATCCGCCCGGCGCCGACCCGCCGGCAGCCGCTCCCGCGGTCGCCCCGGCGGTCGCCCCCGCGCCCGGCGCCCCGGGCGCCCAGCCGCGCACCACGGCCACGGCGTGCCCGTCGGCGGTGCGCAGCGGGGTGAGCACGTAGTAGCCCTGCTTGCCGTCCACCACCCGGTTGGGGACGAGGAGCTGGTGCTCGGTGTCGTAGCTGCCGGTGACGGTGACGGACTTGCCGACGGTCTCCGTGGTCACCTGCGGCGTCACCTGGTTGAGCAACGCGTCGATCGGCCTGGCGTCACCCGAATCGGCGACCGCCTGCTTGGTCTCGTTGTGGGTGGACACCCGGTCCTCGAACCGACCGAGCTGCCAGGAGCCCAGCCACACGCACACCGCCACGGCCGCCACGGCCAAAGCAGTGCCGCCCAGCCACCGCGGAGTCAGGAGGAACCGGTACACACCCCCCACGGTAACCACTCCTCACACCCGTCCGGCCGCCGGGCCCGGTCCTGGCCCCGTCGGACCGCCCCTTCGCCCGCCCGGACACGCCCGCCCGGCGGAAGCGGAGGCCCCTCACCCGGCCGAGGGCGAACCCGACGGCTGCGGCACCGCACCCGGCACCGCCTGCACGCCACCCCGGTACAGCGTCCCGCTGCAGGCCAGCGGCAGCGTCGCCGTGGCGGCGGTGGGGCTGCCCGGGGCGGGGGTGTGGGCGATGGTGGCGGTGGGCGCCGGACCGGTGGGGTCGGTGGTCGGCGTGGCGGTGGGGCTGGGGGCCGAGGTGGGGCCCGCCGAGGGGGACGAGGTGGCCTGCGGGTTGGAGCTGGGGGCGGCGGTGGCGCCGGCGACCGGCTCGCCGGAGGCTGCGGGGATCTGGGTGGTCAGGGACACCCGGTTGGCGCCGGTCGGGGCGCTGGTGGCGCCGCCGGTGACGGTGCAGCTCGGGTCGGGGATCCAGGCGAACGGCAGCCGGTACCCGCCCTGCGGGGCGAGCACCGGCGGTTCCGCGTCCATCGCGGTCAGGCCACCGGCCGGGTCGCCCGGGGCGTGGTCGGCGGTGCGGATGCGGTTGCGGTCGCCGCCGCTGACGCCGGTGACGGCGACCGCACCGGGCCCGCCGAGGCGGCAGCTGTGCCCGGAGACGTTGTAGACGGTGAACGAGCCGTAGATCCGTCCCGTCGCGTCGGCCGAGCCGACCTGCGCGGCGCCGTCGCCGAGGTCGGTGCGGGTGCAGAGCGGGATGATGCCGCCGTCGCCGGCTCCGGAGGTCCCGGTGGGCGGGACGGTGCCGTCGGTGTGCGAGGCCCCGGAGCCGGGGGTGCGGGAGGAGGCGGCCGTGCCGGCGGCCGGCGAGGCCCCGGTGCCGCTCGGCCCGGCCGGTGGTGCGCTGCCGGTGCCGGTGACGCCGACGGCGGCGCCGCTGGGGGCGGTGGCGGCCGGGCTCTTGGCGTCGGCCGAGCCGGGGCCGCCGGAGAGTCCGAGGTGCTCTCCCTCGTGCAGGACGGGCAGGGCGATCGCGACGGCGAACGCGAGGGCGGCCGCGCCGGTCCAGGCTCCGCGCCGGGCGGTCCGTCGACGGGGGACCGCCCGCCGGATCCGGGGCAGCCCGGCGGCCGAGGGTTGGATCCCGGCGACGGCGTGGTGCATCAGTTCCCGCACCGCCCGCTCGTCGGTCGACAGCCCGACCGGTTCCGTGAGCTCCGTGGCCCGCCCCGAGCGCCCCGAGCGCCCCGAGCGCTTCGGGAGCGCCGCGGTCACCGAGGCGGCCGGGCCGGCCGCGGGCACCGTACCGGCCGGGGAAGCCTGGGCGGCCGCGGGCACCGGGCCGGCCGGGGAGGCCTCAGCGGCCCGGCCCGCCTGGGAGGCCTGGAAGGCCCCCGGGAAGCCCGGGCCGTCCGACGGTACGCCGTCCGTCCCCCGCCGCCCGCCGCCCGCCGCCGCCTCAGCCATGACCGGCCTCCATCTGCGCGCGCAGGGCGGCGAGTCCGCGCGATCCGTAGGCCTTCACCGAGCCGAGCGAGATGCCCAGGGTGTCGGCGACCTGCGCCTCCGTCATGTCCACGAAGTAACGCAGCACCAGAACCTCCCGCTGACGGCGTTGCAGTCCACGCAGCGCGGCCTTCAACTGGTCGCGCTCCAGGGCATCGTAGGCACCTTCTTCTGCACTGGCCATGTCAGGCATGGGCTTCTGCAGCAGTCTCAGACCGAGGATCCGGCGGCGCAGCGTGGAGCGGGACAGGTTGACGACCGTCTGCCGCAGGTAGGCCAGGGTCTTCTCGGGCTCGCGGACCCGGCGCCGGGCGGCGTGCACCCGGATGAACGCCTCCTGGACGACGTCCTCGCAGGTCGAGAGGTCGTCCAGGAGCAGCGCGGCGAGCCGCAGCAGCGAGCGGTAGTGCGCCTGGTAGGTCTCGGTGAGCAGGTCCTCGCTGGTACCCGCGTCGGTACCGGCACCGGAGTCCGCCGCACCGGGTGCGGCCGCCGTCATCTGGTCGTCTTCCGGCCTACTCGCAGGCCACGGGGCACGCGAGGGGAACGACACCGCGGCCCTCGCCGGGATGCCCGCCCTTGCCCCCACCATCACGTTCGCCACGCCCGTTGGACACTCGATCCCCTGTCATGGTTGCCCAGCCCGGGGCCCATTCTTCCGCATGGGCGGAAGAGGCCTCCAGGGGATTCCCTCGGGATTCCGGACAGATTGTGTCGAGGAGCGGACACAGGTACGGACACAGGTGTGGACACAAGGGGGCACATCGGAAGCGGCGTCAGGGTTCGACGCCCTGCTCCACCGTCAGCTCACCCGCCACCAACTCGGCGATCTGCACCAGGTTGAGCGCCGCCCCCTTGCGCAGGTTGTCCCCGCAGAGGAAGAGGTCCAGCGCGTCCGGCTCGTCCAGGGCCCGGCGCACCCGGCCGACCCAGACCGGGTCGGTCCCGACCACGTCGTTCGGCGTCGGGAACTCGCCCGCCGCCGGGTCGTCGTAGAGGACGACGCCGGGCGCGTCCCGCAGGATGTCCTGCGCGTGCTCCTGGGTGACCTCCCGTTCGAACCGCGCGTGCACGGCCAGTGCGTGGGTGCGGACGACCGGGATGTGGACGCAGGTCGCGGAGACCTTCAGGGTGGGCAGGCCGAGGATCTTGCGGGACTCGTCGCGGATTCCCAGCTCCTCGGCGGCCCAGCCGCCGTCGCGCAGTCCGCCGGTCCACGGCACGGCGTTGAGCACGAGCGGGGCGGCGAACGGCCCGTGGTCGGCGATCACCGCGCGCAGGTCACCGGTCTGCCGGCCGACCTCGGTGCCCGCCACCAGCGCGGTCTGCTCGCGCAGGGCCGCCTCGCCGGCGCGGCCCTCGCCGTCGGCGGCCTGGTAGGAGGCGACCACGAGCTGTGCCAGCCCGTACTCGGCGTGCAGCGCGCCGACCGCCGCGATCATCGCCAGGGTGGTGCTGGCCGGGCTGGCGACGATGCCGCGCGGGCGGATCCGCAGCGCGGCCGCGTTGACCTCGGGGACGACCAGCGGCACGTCCTCGGCGGTGCGGAAGGCGGCGGAGTCGTCGACCACCACGATGCCCTTGGCCGCCGCGATCGGCGCCCACTGGGCGGAGACCGCGTCGGGGACGGCGAACACCGCGACGTCGATCCCGCTGAAGGCCTCCTCGGTCAGCGGGACGACCTCGACGGCCTCGCCGCGCACGACCGGCTTGCGGCCGGCCGAGCGTGGGGAGGCGACGAGTCGGACCTCGCCCCAGACGTCCTGCCGGAGCGAGAGCAGGCCGAGCAGTACCTCGCCGACCGCGCCGGTGGCGCCGACGACGGCGAGGTTCGGCCGCCGGGTCATCGCCCGGTGCCCCCGCTCCGCTCCCGGGTCATCGCCCGGTGCCGCCGTAGACGACGGCCTCGTCCGTCTCGCTGTCCAGGCCGAAGGCGCTGTGCACGGCGCGAACGGCCTCCGGCACGTCATCGGCGCGGGTGACGACCGAGATGCGGATCTCCGAGGTGGAGATCAGCTCGATGTTGACGCCCGCGGCGGACAGCGCCTCGAAGAAGGTCGCGGTGACGCCCGGGTTGGAGCGCATGCCGGCGCCGACGAGCGAGATCTTGCCGATCGCGTCGTCGTAGCGCAGCGACTCGTAGCCGATGCCCTCCTTGACCCGGCCGAGCGCGTCGATGGCCTTCTGGCCCTCGGTCTTGGGCAGGGTGAAGGAGATGTCGGTCAGGCCGGTCGACGCGGCGGAGACGTTCTGCACCACCATGTCGATGTTGACCTCGGCGTCGGCGATGGCGCGGAAGATCCGGGCCGCCTCACCCGGCTTGTCGGGCACGCCGACGACGGTGACCTTGGCCTCGGAGGTGTCGTGGGCGACTCCGGAGATGATGGCCTGCTCCATCTCGCCCCCTTCGGGCTTGTTCGGGTTGTCGTTGCTGACGATCGTCCCGGGAAGACCCGAGAAGGACGAGCGTACGTGAATCGGGATGTTGTAGCGCCGGGCGTACTCCACACAGCGGTCGAGCAGCACCTTGGAGCCGGAGGACGCCAGCTCCAGCATGTCCTCGTAGGCGATCCAGTCGATCTTGCGGGCCTTCTTCACCACACGCGGGTCGGCGGTGAACACGCCGTCCACGTCGGTGTAGATCTCGCAGACCTCGGCCTTGAGGGCGGCAGCGAGGGCGACGGCGGTGGTGTCCGAGCCGCCCCGGCCCAGCGTGGTGATGTCCTTGCTGCTCTGGGACACGCCCTGAAAGCCGGCCACGATCGCGATGTTGCCCTCGTCCAGGGCGGTGCGGATGCGGCCCGGCGTCACGTCGATGATGCGCGCCTTGTTGTGGACGGAGTCGGTGATGACGCCGGCCTGACTGCCCGTGAAGGACTGGGCCTCGTGACCCAGGGATTTGATCGCCATGGCCAGCAGCGCCATGGAGATGCGCTCTCCAGCGGTCAGCAGCATGTCGAACTCGCGGCCGGCAGGGATCGGTGACACCTGCTCCGCGAGTTCGATGAGCTCGTCCGTCGTGTCGCCCATCGCGGACACCACGACGACGACCTCATGGCCGGCCTTCTTGGCGTCAACGATTCGACGGGCCACGCGCTTGATGCCCTCGGCATCCGCAACGGATGAGCCGCCGTACTTCTGCACGACAAGGCCCACGTGCGCTCCTCGACTCGTGTCGTCTTCCGGGGGCTCCGGGCCCCCGCACCCCCCGGGGAGGGGGATGTGCGGTCGGCGCCAGTCTACCGAGCAGGGGTGCCCCGACCGGCGCTTTCCATATGATGAGACACCTGTTTCAGCAGGTGATCGGCGGGGTGGGTGGCCGGACCGGCAGGTCTGCGGGCGATTCGGTACGCGTCCGGAGAAACGGCGGATCCGCGGACGGCGATCCGGCCGGATTTCCTTTCCGGGCGGATCGCTGAGTCATGCGTCACAGTCATGCGTCCCAGCCATGCGTCGCAAGCATGCGTCGGAATCGACGCCGCGCGCGCCCCGGCCGGGCTTCGCCCGCCCTCGGGTCCCTGCCGTCGGGACGCCTCACCGCGTCAGCGCTGCAGCCCCAGCTCGGCCGCCATCAGGTCGCCCGCCTGCTGCTCCAGCTGCTCGTCGGTGAGCCCGTCGTCGTCGGTGTCCGCACCGTCGAGCGCGGCGCCGATCGGGCTGTCCAGCCGGACGTGCGCGATCAACGACTGCAGCGCCCGCAGCACCGCGGTGCAGGTCGTGCCCCAGTTGGAGAGGTACGAGAACTGCCACCACCACAGCGCCTCGCTGACCCGGCCCTCGCGGTAGTGCGTCAGCCCGTGCTGGAGCTCGCTGACCACTCCGGCCAGGTCGTCCGAGATCCGGAAGGCGTTGGGCTTCTCCGGCGGGCCGTACGGGTCGAAGACCTCGTGGTAGACGTCGATCGGCGCGAGCAGCTCGGCCAGCCGCTCGCGCAGCTGCTCGCTGTCCGGCTCCGGACCGGCGTCGGGCTCGAAGCGGTCCTCCGGGACGACATCCTCGATGGCGCCCAGCCGGCCGCCCGCCAGCAGCAGCTGCGAGACCTCCAGGAGCAGCAGCGAGACCGCGCTGCCCGGCTCGTCGCCCTTGGCGACCTCGGTGACGGCGAGCACGAAGCTCTCCACCGAGTCGGCGATCTGCACGGCGAAGTCGTCCGGCTCCGAGCCGTGCGCGTGGGTGTGCTGCTGGTTGATCGTCCGGTCAGACATCGAGCAGTCGTCTCCCTTCGAAGGCGCGGCCGAGGGTGACCTCGTCCGCGTACTCCAGATCCCCGCCGACGGGCAGGCCGCTCGCCAGACGGGTCACCTTCAGGCCCATCGGCTTGCAGAGCCGGGCCAGATAGGTGGCGGTCGCCTCCCCCTCCAGGTTGGGGTCGGTGGCCAGGATCAGCTCGGTGACCGTGCCGTCCGCGAGGCGCGACAGCAGCTCGCGGATGCGCAGGTCGTCCGGGCCGACGCCCTCGATGGGGCTGATCGCGCCGCCCAGCACGTGGTAGCGGCCGCGGAACTCGCGGGTGCGCTCGATGGCGACGACGTCCTTGGGCTCCTCGACCACGCAGATGACGGCGAGGTCGCGGCGGGGGTCCAGACAGACCCGGCACTGCTCGGCCTCCGCGACGTTGCCGCAGACCACGCAGAAGCGGACCTTGTCCTTGACCTCCAGCAGCGCGTGCGCGAGGCGGCGCACGTCGGTCGGGTCGGCCTGCAGCACGTGGAAGGCGATCCGCTGGGCGCTCTTGGGCCCGACGCCGGGCAGCCTGCCCAGCTCGTCGATCAGGTCCTGAACCACGCCCTCGTACAACGTCGCGCCTTCCTTCGGATGGTCGGTGGTGCCCGGTGCCATCATCCAACGATTCGGGCGTCGGACACAGCGCCCGACGCCCGACTCCCACATAAATCACATGGGTCCGTCGTCTGAACTTCAGACCCTTTTCGGCCCGGTCACTCAGAGCAGCGGAGCCGGAACGGCGGGCTCGGAACAGCGGGCCGGAGCAGCGGACCCGAACAGCGGGCCCGAACAGCGGGCTCAGAGCAGCGGGCTCAGAACGGCAGACCGGGGATGCCGCCGCCGAGGCCCTGGGTCAGCGGGCCCATGCGCTCGGCCTGCATCTTCTGCGCGGTCTGGGTCGCGTCCCGGACCGCCGCCAGGATCAGGTCGGCCAGGGTCTCGGTGTCCTCCGGGTCGACCGCGGCCGGGGCGATGGTCAGCGCCACCAGCTCACCGGCACCGGTCACCGTCGCCTCGACCAGGCCGCCGCCCGCCGTACCGTTCACCTTCGTCTCGGCCAGCTCCTGCTGAGCCTTCGCGAGATCCTGCTGCATCTTCTGTGCCTGCTTCAGCAGCTGCTGCATGTTGGGCTGGCCACCACCGGGGAACACGGCTCTCTCCTTGCTGTCACGGCTGTCTGCGGTGAGTCGTTCGTCACCGCCGAGCCTACGTGCTGTGTCCTGCTCGGATGCCCCGGCGGCTCAGGTGCCCCGGTGGCCCGGCCGCCTCGGCCGGCTCAGGTGCCCCGGTGGTGGATCTCCTCCAGCACCGTCGCACCCAGCTCGCGGATGATCAGCTCCTGGCCGGAGAACACCTCCTCGTTGAGGTCCGGGTCGTCCTCCTCCGGGATGTCGTCCTCCGGGGCCACCGACTGCACCGGACGGGCCGGCGGCGCCGCGGCGGGCGGCGGGGCCTGTACGGGAGCCGACTGCACGGGCGGGGCCTGCACCGGCGCGGGCGCCACCACGGGCGCCGGAGCGGGCGCGGGCGCCGCCACGGCCGGCGGGGTGGCGGCCGGACGGGTCGGGGCTCCCCAGCCCCCACCGCCCTGGGCGCCCCCGGGAGCACCACCGCTCGGGGCGGCCCCGGCACCGCCGGACGGGTCGACGATGCACTCGATCCGCCAGTCCACGCCGAGCGCGTCGGCCAGCGCGGCGCGCAGCACGTCGTCACTGTTGCTGCCGACGAAGCTGTCCCGGGCACCGGCGTTGATGAACGACACCTGGAGCACGCTGCCGTCGAACCCGGCCACCTGGCCGTTCTGGCTGAGCAGGATCCAGGTGAAGCGGCGGCGGTTCTTCACCGCCTCCAGGATCTGCGGCCACAGCTGCCGGACCTGCGCCGCGCCCTGCTGCGCGGAGGCCGACGGCTGCCCACCGGGAACGGCCGCCGCGGGGGCCGGCGCGGGCACCGGAGCAGCGGCCGGGGCCGGCGCGGCCTGCGGCTGCGGCGCGGGCGCCACCGGCGCAGCGGGCGCCTGGGCGGGGGCGCCGCCACCGGCGGGCGGGAAGCTTCGCGGGATCGGCCAGGCACCCGGCGCGGGCCCGGCGGGCGCGGCGGCCTCTGCGGGCACGGCCGCAGGCGGCGGAGCCTGCACCGGCGCGGCCACGGGCGCGGCCTGCACGGGAGCCGCCACCGGCGCCTCCATCGCGGGCGCGGCAGCGGGCGCGGTGCCCGGTACGCCCAGCGGAGCCGCCCCGGGCACCGCACCCGGCACCGCGCCGGGCATCGTTCCCGGCACCGCCATCGGCGCGGCGAACCCGCCGGCCGTCGCCCGCCGCTCCAGCTTGTCCAGACGCGCCTGCAGCGACAGCTCGTCGCTGTACGCGCCGGGCAGCATCACCCGGGCGCAGATCAGCTCCAGCTGCAGCCTCGGCGCCGCGTTGCCGCGCATCTCGGTCAGCCCGGTGTTGACGATGTCCGCGGCCCGGCTCAGCTCGGCCGCGCCGAACGCGTCCGCCTGCGCCTGCATCACCGCGACCCGGTCGGCCGGGGCGTCGATCAGCCCCTTCTCCCCGGCGTCCGGCACGGTGGCGAGGATCACCAGGTCGCGCAGTCGCTCCAGCAGGTCGGTGACGAAGCGACGCGGGTCGTGCCCGCCCTCGACCACCCGGTCGATCACCTGGAACACCGTCGCCCCGTCGTGCGCGGCGAAGGCGTCCACCACCTCGTCCAGCAGCGCGGAGTCGGTGTACCCGAGCAGCGCGGTCGCCATCTGGTACGTGACGCCGCCCTCGGCCGCCCCGGCCAGCAGCTGGTCCATGACCGACATCGAGTCACGCACCGAGCCCGCCCCGGCCCGGACCACCAGCGGGAACACCGTGTCCTCGACCTGGATGCCCTCGCGGCCGCAGACCTCCGCGAGGTAGTCGCGCAGCGTGCCGGGCGGGACGAGCCGGAACGGGTAGTGGTGCGTCCGGGACCGGATCGTCCCGATCACCTTCTCCGGCTCCGTGGTCGCGAAGATGAACTTGAGGTGCTCCGGCGGCTCCTCGACCACCTTGAGCAGCGCGTTGAAGCCGGCCGAGGTCACCATGTGCGCCTCGTCCAGGATGAAGATCTTGTACCGGCTGTGCACCGGCGCGAAGAAGGCCCGCTCGCGCAGCTCGCGCGCGTCGTCCACACCACCGTGCGAGGCGGCGTCGATCTCGATCACGTCGATCGAGCCGGGTCCGCCGGTCGCGAGGTCCCGGCAGGACTGGCACTCCCCGCAGGGCGTGGGCGTCGGCCCCTGCTCACAGTTGAGACAGCGGGCCAGGATGCGCGCACTCGTCGTCTTGCCACAGCCGCGCGGCCCGCTGAACAGGTACGCGTGATTGACCCGGTTGTTACGCAGGGCCTGCTGGAGCGGAGCGGTCACGTGCTCCTGCCCGATGACCTCCGCGAAGGTCTCGGGGCGGTAGCGGCGGTACAGGGCTAGGGACACACCACCGACGATATCGGGACGGACCGACAAACGCGTCGCCCCGCACCCCCCGACCCCCGCACCAGCGGGCCCCGGGAACGCAAAGACCCCCCGTGCACCCGCCAGAGCCCTCCTACCCTTGCTGCCTTCCGGCCCTGGGGGGGTTCAGAGAGATAACGCCACACGAGGGGCTGACCCCCACACTACCGGATCCCGGCCCCGACGATCCACAGGCCACCCCCACTCCCCGGCCTGCGGGATAGGTGGTCGCGACCACCCCGAAACATGTACTAAGCTCTCCCTCGGAGGATTCGCCTAGAGGCCTAGGGCGCACGCTTGGAAAGCGTGTTGGGAGCAATCCCTCACGAGTTCGAATCTCGTATCCTCCGCCTCTGCCCGCCAGGGCAAACGAAGGCCCCGACCGCTCAGCGGTCGGGGCCTTCGTCGTCTCCGACCACCTGGTTCAGACGCCCACGGCGGCGGCCAGCACTCCGAGGCAGAGCACCATGCAGCCGGCGAACGCCGTGCCGGCCACGAAGACGGCCTCGTATCGGTTCGCGCCAGCGCTTCGCTTCAGCATGAAGGCCAACAGCGCGACGATCACGGAAGCGAGCGCGGCCACCAGCAGCCACGAGACTCGCATCACGACGGGCAGGTTACTCACCAGCGGATTCCTTTGCTGTGGGTCGGTCAAGCCGGGAGGAGCGGCCCTGGACGGGCCAGTGGGTACTCGATGGGGCCACGCCACCGATCAGAAGCGTCGCCAGCTCGCCACGCGCAGATTCGGCCGCGACGGCCACGTGGTGGTGGGCCGTGATCTGGCTGTCGAGGGCGTTCAGCAGTTCGCCGATCCGGCGCTGCTCTTCGAACGGGGGCAGGGACACCGGGAGCTGCTTCATCGCGCTGGTCTTGATCGAGTCGACGGTCGCCATCGCCGCCCGGTCCTTGATCCACGCCTGGACCTCCGGGAGGGAGAGGTAGGCGAGAACGAAGCGTGGGTCCACATCACACTCGAAGTCGTGCAGCCGGAGGAGATTGCCGTTGTAGAGGTAGCCGGCCTCCTCCGCCCCGACCAGGGCCACGGGCCCCACCGTCCCGGTGCGCGCGCAGAGGATGTCTCCCTCGCTCACCCGGAATCGCTCAAGCCGTCGCGCGTCGTCGAACGAGACCCTGCTGTCTTCGACGCCGTGGATCCGCCGGTTGCGCAGGTGCTTGGGGAGCAGCACCGGAACATCCCCGTCCTCGGAGTACATTTTCGGGTTCAGCATGGAAGGTGACGGACCGGCTTTGACCTGGCACAGCTCCTCCAGAAGAACGCTCCGCCATCCACTCGGAGGGTGCTTCCGAAGCTGGCCGGCTGCTGCGGCCTGTCCCCAGAGCGACCTGGCCGACCGGTCGAACGATCCCGCCATCGCCTCGGCCTCGTCGAGACCGTGGCGGGAGGCCTCCACCTCCGAGAGCGTCGCCACTCCGTATGTTCCGACGCTGACGTAGTCGACGGGGCTGACGGAGTAGCCTCGCGCCTCGATTTCCGCCACGGAGACGGAGCGGCCGAGTGCCCGCACGTCGTCGGGCAGCGGGGTCCCCCTGCGCAACGACAGGTAGATCTCCTCGACGAGCCGCACGTCGTCGGGACCCAGCTCCCTACGGGTCCGGGTGGCCATCGTGCCCAGCCCACGCGCGTTGATGAAGTGCACCTCGGAGCGCTTTGAGGATGGCGTCAGGATCCAGACGCAGGCCGAGACGGCCGTAGCGGTGAAAAGCTGCGGGGGCAGCGCGATGACACACTCGACGGCCCCGTCCTCGACCATGGCCTGTCGGATCACGCGTTCCCGCGGCTGGTCGGACACGGCCGCGTTGTCGGCCATGATGACCCCGGCTCGGCCATCGGTCCTTAGCGCGGACTGCACGTGCTGGAGCCAGGCGAAGTTGTCGTTGAACGGAGGTGGGGGTCCGTATCGCCAGTCTCCGGAACCAGTCCGACCGGATGCGGCGTTGAACGGCGGGTTGGCCAGAACGAAGTCCGCCCTGGTTTCCGACTGCCCCCCGGCGGCGAGCCAGGGGGCGCCGGCGTTGGCGTCCACCTGCGGCGCGACGCCGTGAAGCAGCAGGCTCATGGCGGTGCTGCGCAGCATGGCCTCGTTCGGTGCCCCAGCCGATACCGCCAGGGCTGGGGTGACGTCGGCGGCCGCCACCGCGGCCACGAGCAGTTCACCCCCTCTCGGGTAGGGGTCGTTGATCCAGCCCGCCGCATCCGCCGTCACGACCACCCGGCTCAGCAGCGTCGCGACCGCTCGTGGCGTGAAGGCTTCACGACTGTCCATGGCCACGACGTCGGCATACACATCGAGCAGATCCTGGAAGGCCTCCCGGTCGAGTCCGGCTACCAGGGCCAGCAACCGCGACACGTCGGCGTCGCGCCCGGGTTCCAGCTCCCGCAGTGCAGGCCTCATGGCCGGCGTCACGCCGTACTCCAACAGTTGCCGGTCCGTTCGCTCCCCGACCTCCCTGAGGAATGCCCCGGGATTCACCCTTGGACGGGCCTCGACCAGCCGCTCCAGGTCCGACCATTCCCCGCGGGCACCCCATCTCAGGAAGACCAGGCACATGAGCAGCGGAATGTATGTCGCGGGAGATCGTGCGCCCCACTCCCGTACCATCGGACGCTTCAGCAGCTCGGCCAGCGCCTGCCGGGACTGCGAGCGTCCGCGCTCGATCCTTGGGGCGGGAACGGCGAGTTGGGCGGCCTGGCCGGGCGCGGACGCTCCCTCGTACTGCCCCAGGGAGGCACGGACCCGGTCACCGTAGGTGACACCTGCGGGCTCCGCCGCGCCACGTGCCGGGTTCTGCACGGGCCGGGCATCGAGCCACCTGACGATGTCGGCGAGTCGGAACAGCTCCTTCCCGCCGGCCTGGAGCTCCCGAGGGAAGTCCGGGTGACGGCGCTGCCAATTTGTGACCGCCGACCGCCGAACGCCGGCCATGGCTGCGATTTCGGTCCGGGAGACGAGCCGCCCGCCCGCAGTCTGTTCACTCATCATGGTCCGCTTTCTCCGCGTCGATCGGATGCGATGAAGCGAACGTAGAGTGCCTGCCACTCGCAAACCAACTGCGCACTGAAGTGCGCAGTTGGTTTCATCACCGGCCGGCCTCACTGCTGACGCGCCATCACGCCCTACTGACTGCACACTACCTGGGTGTTTATCAGGCGAGCTTCGAAATCAGATGGCCGAGAGCGGTCCAGGCCCGCGATCCACTGTGAACACCTACACGCGAAGACAGCTCGGCCTGCGGATCCCGGGCCCGCCGCCTCGCCGGATCTGATCGCCACGCCTTCAGCGGCGGCTTGCACCCATCGCGATTGACTTCGGAACGTATTCCGAAGTAGGGTCGCCTCATGTCCACTCTCACCGTGTCGTTCTCCGATCTGTCGAAGAACTCCAAGCGGGTCGCCGACACCGTCGAGCAGGCCCAGCGCGTTCACGTCACGCGTCGCGACGGCGAGGATTTGTATCTGACCACAGAGCGTCACGACCGCCAGCGCGAGGAGACTGCCGCTGTCACCGCGCGGCTGTTCGCCGCACTGATCACCAGCGACGAGGGAGCACGCGCTGTCCTTCTCGCGCTCCCTGAGGTTTTTCCATGGACTCGACATCTGTCGGCCGAGGAGGTTCGAGAATTTGTCGTCGACCTCGTGAACGCCACCCGCGACGCAGTCGAGCTGGATGTCCACGCCAACCTGCACCGCGTGATCGTCGAGTGGCGCGCCACTGCCCGGATCCTGGCGGATCCCGAACTGGCCGCACAGCTCGCCGAGCCCCTTCCCGATGAGGACCACGGCGAGGTGCCAGCCCCGTGAGCCCCAAGCGCGGCGACGACGTGCCGCCGCCCCCGATCGGTGACGAGTGGCGAATGCGGTTCGCCACCAACGAGGCGGCCAAAGGGTGGGGCGATCTCTGCGCGGAGGCTCCCGGGAACACCCGGCGCTGCTTCGAAGCCCTCCGCACCAACCCCCTTTCGCTGACCAACCCGGATCGGCAGCACCGGCTGCGTGGTCGCCTGGCAACCCGCTCCCTCGGGGGGACCGAACTGCCGCAGTGGGAGTACGAGGTGACCGCCGGCGGACGCGTTCGCTACCTCGTTGACGAGCCCGGCCGAACTGTCCACCTCGTTGACGCCTCGCCGAAACATCCCAAGGACACCGACAGCTAGCCGAAACTCAAGACTGGTCGGCCACCGAAGTCGGGGGTGCCCTGGTCTCATTTCTGGTCTCGTTCACTCCCTACAGCCAGGTTCAAGGAACGACCATCAGCACGCTCCCGCGCTGGTCAGGACAGGGGCGGACGTCGGCGGACGGTGGCGAGGAGAATTGGAAAGCGTGTTGGGGGCAATCCCTCACGAGTTCGAATCTTGTATCCTCCGCCTTCGCCCGCCAGGGCAAACGAAGGCCCGGACCGCTCAGCGGTCCGGGCCTTCGTCGTTCCCGCCCTCGTTGGTACGTCATCCTTGTGATCCCGGCCGGCTCCGGCACGGGCATGGACGTCCTCCTCTACGGCGAGGTGCCCCATCAGTAAGAAGAGCGGATCGGCACTGGCCACGTGGCTGCGCGGTCTGGACGCGGCCGAGTTGGAGCGGGCCCTGACGGCGCGCCCGGACGCCGCGTCGGCTCCGGAGCCGCAGTCGATCGGTGAACTGGCGGACCGCCTCCAGCGTCCGGCGTCGGTGGCGCTGGCCCTGCCCCGGCTCACCCTGCCCTGCCTGCAGGTGGCGGAGGCCGTCGCGGCACTGGCGACCACATCGCGGGACGGTCTGGCCGGCCTCCTGGGCGCGACGCACGGTGATCGCGCCCACGGGTTGGCCGCCGCCCTGGAGGTGCTGGCCGATCGCGCCCTGGTGTGGTCGGACGGCGACGGCCTGCTGCACATGGCCGCGCCGCTGCGGAATGCGTGGGGCTCGCCGCTGGGGCTCGACGCACCGCTCGTGCGACTGCTCGCGGGCTCGAACTCCGACGAGCTGGGCCGCATGCTGGCGAAGATCGACATCAAACCCGTCGCCAACAGGAAGGCGGAGCGGCTGGCGGCGCTGGTCGGCCACCACAGCGATCCGGCCCGGGTCGCCGCGCTGGTGGCCAAGGCGCCCACAGCCGCCCGGAAACTCCTTGAGCGGTGGGCGCACAAGGCTCCGGAGCGACCGGGCTTCATCATGTTCGGGACTCCGCAGGCCGACTCCTCGCCCGGCGAACAGTGGGCGGTGGAACGGGGGCTGCTGATCCGGGAGCGGCACCGGTACGGGCCTGCCCGCATGCCCGCGGAGGTGGCGCTCTCACTGCGCGGCTCCGACTGGCACGCCCCGTTCACCCCCGTCGCGCCCGGCGTCCGGTCGGTGCCCGCCCCCGTCGTCGGCGTCGAACGGGAAGCCTCAGCCGCCTCGATGGCATTCGCCGCCCACGCCGTGTCCGTCCTCGCAGTGTGCGCCGCCGCTCCACCGGCCCGGCTCAAGGCCGGCGGGATCGGCGCCCGCGAGCTGTCCCGGATCGGCAAGGCGGCCCAGTGCGACGACCTCCTGGTACGCCTCGTGCTGGAGGCCGCGAGCGCGGCCGGGCTGCTGGCCCGGGACGGCGACCGGGTCGCGGCGACCGCGTCCTACGACACCTGGGCCGAGCAGGAACCGGCCGACCAGCTCGCCGCGCTGCTCCTGGCGTGGTGGGAGCTTCCGCTGACCCCCGGCGGGAGCCGCGACGAGGACGGGAAGGCGCTGCCGGCGCTCGCCGGGGCTCCGCCCTGCGGAGGCTGCGTACAGGCCCGGCACGGGCTACTCACAGCCGCCTCGCAGCTCCCGGCCGGCGAAGGCGCGACGAACCCGGCGGACCTGGGGGCGCTGCTCGTGTGGCTCCGCCCGCTCGCCGACGAAGTCCCCCAGGACACCACGCCGTTCGCCACCCTGATCCGGGAGGCGGAACTGCTCGGCGCACTCGCCCTCGGGGCCGTGTCCCCGATCGGGGCCGCCCTGCTCGCCGACGACGCCGAAGCCCTGACCGACGCCTGTCGGCGGCTGCTGCCCGCCGCCAGCGGGACCGCACGCTTCGGCAGCGATCTCACAGCCGTGGTCGCCGGTACGCCGTCAGCGCACCTCCTCGCGCTGCTGGACTCCATCGCGGACCGGGAGACCGCCGGTGCGGCGTCGGTGTGGCGGTTCAGCCCGGGCAGCGTCCGCCGCGCCCTCGACGCGGGCCTCACCCCCGACGCCCTGACTGCCGACCTGGGCGCCGTCGCCGTCGAACCGCTTCCCCAGCCGCTCTCGTACCTGATCCACGACGCCGCGCGCAGCCACGGCCGGGTGCGCGTCGTCCCCGCGGCCTGTGTGATCCACGGGGAGGAGCCCGCCCTGCTGGCCGAACTGGCCGCCCACCGCAAGCTCTCCCAGCTCGGTCTGCGGCAGGTGGCACCGACGGTGCTGATCAGCCGGACCCCACCGGACAAGACGCTCGTGGCACTGCGGGCCGCCGGCTACGCCCCCGTTGCCGAGAAGCCCGACGGGTCCGTCCGCATCGAGCGGGCCCAACGCCCCCGCGCGGCGAGCCCGGTCCCACCCCCGCGCCCGCCCGACATCCGGTCCCGCCCGCGACGGACGAACGACCGCACCACGGGCGTCCGGACCGCCGTCGACCCGCGCGCCCTCGCCATCCGTCTGCAGGACGCCCCACAGGACCTTCCGGAGCCCGACCCGTACGACGGCCGCCCCTACGCCAGTGACACCGAGGAGATCATCGCCGGGTACGCGCGCAACCTCTCCTTCACCGACGTCCGCCAGTTGGCCCATGCCGTCAACGACGGTCAAGCCGTCAGGATCGAGTACGTGGCCACCTCGGGCAACACGACTGTCCGCACGCTCAGCCGACTCGAACTGGACGCCCCCTACCTCCACGCCTGGTGCCACCTGCGGAACGACGAGCGGGTGTTCACCCTCTCCCGCATCCACGGAGTGATGCCCTCGTAGCCCCGGGCGGGATCGGCACCGTCTCGAAGAGGCGCCTGGTTGCAGTTCCTGTTGCATTCACCTCCGTCCAGCAGCGTTCGGAGTTCCGCCGACGGACGTCAGCCGGACTGGCTCCACGTCGCCATCTGATCCCGGAACGTCGGGCAGCTGACGATGTCCGTCTTGCCGCACTGGAGCGCATGGGTCAGGAGCTGGTGGGCGTGGTCGAGATCGACCATGCGCTGCTCGATCTCGGCGACCTTGGCGCGGATCATCGCCTGCCTGCGCGGCTGGTCCTGCTGGAACTCCCTGACCTCGGCCAGGCTCAGCCCGGCTTGCTGGAACTTGCGCAGCAGCACGATCCGCTCTGCGGCCTGCGGCGGATAGCGTCGCTGCCCACTCTGGCGTTCGGGCGCAGGCAGCAGGCCGTGGCGCTCCCAGAACCGGATGGCCGACGCGGGAACGTCGGTGATCTCGGCAAGCTGACCGATCGTCATGCGCATGCTCCGCCCCTTCTCCATTTCTCGTCGCCTCGTCCCGCCGGCCCGACGCTTGACTTGAACCTTAGTTCAAGTCGCAGAGTGGCCGGCACGTACAGCGGCGGCGAACCGGCCACCGCCGACAGGGAATTGGGAGATGAAGAGATGACAGACGCACCCGAAGAGAAGAACCGGGCCCATCAGCTCGTCGAGGCTGCCCGGCAGCTCTTCGTCGCCGGGGTGATGTCACACTCCGGGCACGCCAACCTGAGCGTCAGGCTCGACGCCGACCGCTTCCTGTTGACCCCGGGCTTCGTCCGCGACCTGGAGCCCCACCAGCTGGCGACCGTCGGTCTCGACGGGCAGGTCCTGGAAGGAGAACTGCGCTCCGTCAGCGCCGAGATCATCACCATGCACAGCGCCGTCTACCGCGCCCGCCCGCACGTGGGCGCGATCATCCACACCCACTCGCCCTCCGCGACGGCCTTCGCGGTGGCCCACCGGCCGCTGCCGTGCCGCACCGAACCGATGCTCCGCTTCGGACAGCCCGAGGACGTACCGGTGGTGCCCTGGGGCCCGCGCGGGTCGGACGTGTCGGTCCGGGGCATCGCCGACGTCCTGGAACGACGCCCGACGACGTCCGCGGTCCTCCTGGCCAACCACGGGTTGCTGGTGTTCGGCCCGGACGCGGCGGCCGCCGCCCACCTCGTCGTGGCGATCGAGGAGAGCGCCCAGGCCGAGATCGCCGCTGCGGCGATCGGCGGGGCCGTGGACTTCCCCGAAGGCGCCCTGGAGGCTGTCCGGGCCTCGATCGCACGGGTCTCGTCATGACCGACGACACCTTCGCCGAGCGTTCCGAAGTCCTGCGGGCCCGCTACCGCACGACGCTCGGAGCCGTCCCTCGCGCAGTGGAGGACCGTCTGCGGGTGGCCCAGGCATTCGGCCGGCTCCCCACGGAGGAAGCGTTCACGGCCCTGCGCCACATAGTCCTGGCCGACAGCCCACTCGGCGGTCGAGTGCAACAGTTGGTCCACTTCGGGCAGTTGCTGGCTCTCGGCCGGGCGGAACCGGCGCGGATCCACGCCCGCGGATCACTCCACGCGGGCGCCGTCATCGCCGACCTCATCGGGGTCGCCGAGACCGCGCTCATCACCTCGGGCACGCCGGCCTACGCGCTCGGCATCGAGATCATCGTCGAACTCCTGCAGGACGACGACGGCCAGGTCGGCTGACCACCGGAACACGGGTGACGCAGGACTCACGAAGTCGCCGTCCCAGGGTTCGGGAGAACGGGAGAGCGGGTCGGGGGCAACCCCTCACGAGTCGGAACCTCGTATCCTCCGCCTCCGCCCGCCAGGGCACACGAAAGGCCCCGACCGGTTCGCCGGTCGGGGCCTTCGTCGTCTCACGCCCCCGTCGGGGGACAGCGGGGCGGCGAGGGCGCTCGGGGTCAGGCCGCCTGTCCGGCCGGGCGGACCAGTCGGCGGCGGACGGCCCAGACCGCGGCGGCGAGGGCGAAGCCGTAGACGGACACGAGGCCGTGGCCGTTGTCCTGGGCGAGCCACACCGCCAGGCCGAGCGCGGGGACGCCGGCCGCCAGGGCGATCTCCTTGGGCAGGCGGGTGCGGGTGAGGAAGGCGAGGGCGAGGGTGGCGCCGAGGAAGTAGGTGGCGCCGGAGCTGCCGGCGAAGTTGCGGGGGTCGGTGCTGGGGCCGTCGCCGAAGCCGAGCAGGGTGTCGATCCGGCCGGGCAGCACGATGCCGGCGAGGAAGAAGGCGAGCGTGAGCGGGCCGCCCCAGTACCACTGGGCGAGCGCGGCGACGGCGGCGAGGGTGACGAGGTTCCACAGGCCGCCGAAGAGGCCGCCGTTCTGCATGAACACCGAGGTGAACTCGCGCCACCAGCCGGACTTGGCCGGGTCGGCGTCCAGCGCGTCCATGGCGCCGGACCAGGCCAGCTGCAGCGCGACGCCGCCCACGGCGAGGGCGGTCAGGGCGATCGCCGCCCACGGGAGCGGCCGCCCGCGCAGGGTGTCGCGGCCGACGACGCCGAGCCCGCAGTTGACCATCATGACCATCAGCGCGGCCGTGGTCACGTTGAAGACGATCGCCTCCATGTCTGGCCTCTCCCCCCGGTTGCAGCGCTTTCCAACGCCGTTCGAAACCTGATGGCGCAAAACTACCACAGCTTTTCGAACAGTGTTGGAAAACGCTGTACGGTGGCCGCATGAAGCTCACCAGGGACCGCATCGTCGACGCGGGCATGGCCGTCTTCGCCGAGGTCGGCTACCACAACCTGTCCATGCGCCAGGTCGCCGACCGCCTCGACGCCCACGCGGGCAGCCTGTACTACCACGTGCGCGGCAAGGACGAACTGCTCGCCCTCATGGCCGACCGGGTCTGCGTCCGGGCCCACGACGCCGGCACCGAGGCCCTCGCCGCACTCCCGCCCACCGCCACCTGGCAGGACCGCATCCACGCCCAGGCCACCACCCTGCGCCTGAGCATCAAGCAACACCCCGGCGGCGCCCAGCTCCTCGCCGAGAGCCCCGGCGTCCTCAGCATCGGCGCCCTCTCCCTGATGGAACGCCTGCTGCGCACCCTCCGCGACGCCGGCCTGCCCGCCGAGCACTGCGGCACCGCCGCCGACACCCTGCTCAGTCACATCACCGGCTTCGTCCTCCAGGAACAGAACCAGCCGGCCGCGCCGCCGCCCGTCACCCCCGAGCTCTACGCCGACCTGTGCGAACGCTTCCCCCTCCTCATGGACCCCTCGACCCCCCGCCCGAGCCAGGACGAGAAGTTCACCCGGAGCATCCAGCTGCTCTGCACCGGCTTCGCGGCACCTTCCTAGCGGCGGGAAGGGGCTCACGACGAGATCGCTTCGAGCCTCCGTCGGCACCGGCGACGGCTCCGGAGCCCGTACGCCCGCCCTCCTCCGGGTGTTGCGGACATGCTCAACGCGCCCCTAGCGTGAACGACCCCGCCGATCCATTCACCCGGAGGCTCACCTTGATGTTGCGTCACCTCAGAAGCGCGGCACGGGCGTTACTCGCGGCCGGCCTGCTCGTCACCGGCACGCTCGCCGGCGCGTCGCCGGCGGCCGCCGCCGCGGCACCGACGGCCCTGCCCGCGTCCGACTACACCCTCACCGCGGACTACCACCGGTACGACGCGCTCGACTCCGCCCTCGTCACGACACTGGGGACCTCCGCCGTACACACGGTGATGGAGAACGCGAACCACGACCGGCAGCCGCTCCCCTCGTCCTTCTCCGTCGCCGGCCTGTCCACCGGCTTCCGGTTCGACGACAACGACAACTCCGACTGCCAGAGCTACCCGCAGGGCATCACGACGAGCCGGGACGCCGTGGGAACCGCCGACAGCGGCAACTACGACGGCCACCAGCTCGTCCTGGTGAGCTGGTACACCAAGGACGGCTGCAACGGCGCCCAGCAGCGCAGCCGGATCACCCTGGCCGACTGGGACGCCACCTACCCCAACACCTACCGCAAGATCCTCCTGGTGGAGCCGACCGGCACCGCTGCGGCGCCGGACTTCAAGGACATCCCGATCCACGCCGGCGGCGTCTCCTGGTACGGCGACCACCTCTACGTCGCCGACACCGGGCGCGGCATGCGCGTCTTCGACATGCGCAAGATCCTCAACACCGATTCCGGCGGCACCGCCGACCAGATCGGCCGCCAGTCCAGCGGCGCCTACTACGCCCACAACTACGCCTACGTGCTGCCCCAGGTCGGCACGATCACCTCGCAGACGCCCCCCGGCAAGGACCTGGTGTGGTCCTCGGTCTCCCTCGACCGGGTGAGCAAGTCGATCGTGATGACGGAGTACACCTGCCAGTCGGGCTGCACCGACTACCCCAACCGCCCGCCGAGGGCAGTGCGCTTCCCGTTCGCAGCCGGGGCGACGACGTTCGCCGCGACGACGACCGCCGGTCAGGCCCTCCAACTGCCCTGGTACAACCTCAACGGCGTGGCATCCCACAACGGCCGGTGGTGGTTCGACTCGTCGGGGCAGAAGAAGCTCTACTACTGGACCCCGACCGCAGGCCCCGCCACCTTCGCCTGGGTCAGCGGCGGCGAGAGCCTCTCCTACTGGGAGGACACCACCGACCCCGACCTGCTCTGGTCGCTCCAGGAACCCGCGGGCGGACGCAACGTCTTCGCGGTCACCCAGGCCACCTACGGCGGCGGCTGAGCACCCGACCCCCACCGGCGCGCACGGCCGCCCCGGGCCCGACCCGGCACGGCCCGACCCGGTACAGCGCGGCACGGTACAGCGCGGCACGGCACGGCATCCATGACGACGAGGCTCCGGCTCCCCGGCCGGGGCCTCGTCTCACCCTGCCGCGGTGATCGCGTCGGCGAGCAGCGCGCGGTCGACGTGGCAGCGGCCGGCCGGCGGGGCGCGGAGTACGGGGGCGAGGTCGGCGGCGGAGACGGCCTTCGGCAGGAAGCCGGTCACCCCGGCCGCCAGAGCGTCGCGGAGTGCGGTGGCGTCGGAGTGGTCGGCGACCAGGACCGTCCGGCAGTCCGGGAGCAGGGTGCCGAGGGCCTCGGCGAGCCGGATGCCGTCGAGGCCGGGCAGGTCCAGGTTGGCCAGGACGACGTCGGGGCGGTACTCGACGGCCGTCACCAGGGTCTGCGGACCGGTCGCCGTCTGGGCCACCACGTCGAGGTCATCCTCCGGCAGCAGCGCGATCAGCCGCGCCCGGAGCTCGCGGATCCTCCGGTCGTGGTCGGCCAGCAGGACGCGGACCCGCGCCGGCCGGCCGGTCACCCCGCGGCCAGCCCTTCGAGCACCGAAAGGGCCTGCGACAGCGGCGCCGCGGTGGAGGCGTTCATCAGGCCCGTGGTGACGCTGAAGCCCGACTGCGGCGGTACCACGGCGATGTTGGGCCGCCGCTGCAGCACGTCGAGGTGCCGGAGGTAGGCGGGCGATTCGGCGCCGCCCGGCGGCAGCGCCGGGGCCAGCACGATGGGCGAACGGGTGCACTGGAGGGCGAGCATCACGGGGGTGTCCGCGAGCCCCAGGGCCAGTCGGGCGATGAAGTGGAAGCTGGCCGGGTAGACCACGACGCCGTCCGTCCACTGGGCGAGGTCCACGTGCAGGGCCGTGACCTCCGGCTCCTGCGGCCAGGTGTCCTGGAGCACCGGCTTGCCCAGGAGCGGCGAGAGCGCGACCCGGCTGACGAAGCGTTCGGCGGTCCGGGTGAGAACCACCCTGGTGTCGACGTCCGGGTGCTCGAGCCGGAGCCAGTTGAGCCAGAACGGGAGCGAGGCGACGCCCAGCGAGCCGGTGCCGACCAGCAGCAGCCGGCGGGCGGCCGATGCCGATGCCGACGCCGACGCCGACGCCGATGTCGGTGCCGTCGAGGGCTCCTCCGCGGTGACCGGGTCAGCCATGGGCGAGCGCCCCCTCGGCGTCGAAGATCTCCTCCAGGTCGGCGATCGCGGCGTGCACGCCCTCGGTGAGCATCACGCCCGCCGGGTTGAGGATGACCTCGTCCACTCCGCAGCGGCGGTACTCCTGGAGCGCCTCCGCGATCTCCGCCGCGGTGCCGGTCACGAACACCCCGGACTCCAGCAGCGCCCGGGCCCCGGCCTTGGGGTCCGCCGCGTCCACCGCCAGCCCGGCCTTGCGCAGCATGTCGGTGTAGTGGGCGGCCCCGAGGTGCGTGCCGGCTCCCCGGAAGGCGACCTGTTCGATGTCGCGGCCCGGCCGGGTGAGGGCGACGTGCACCACGGTCGCGATCCGCGGTGCGGTGGTGCCCGCGTCGGCGGCCCCGGCGGCGAGTTCGGGGGCCAGGGTGTCGCGGACGTACTCCGGCGGGGTCATCCAGGTGATCGCCACGTCGACCGCGCCGCCCGCAGTCCTGGCCATCCGGGGCCGCAGCACGCCCAGGCCGATCTCGACCGGCGGGGCGTGGAACGGCTGGATGCCGGTGTGGACGTCGTGGTACCGGCCCCGGTGGTCGACCTCCCCGCCGGCCAGCAGGGCCCGCACGGTGGTGGCGAACTCCAGCGCGGCGGTGCGTGGGCTCGCGAACGGCTCGCGCATCACCATCCGCTGGAACTCCGGGGCGCCGAGGCCGATTCCGGCGACGTACGGCTCACCGGTCAGGGCGGCGACCGAGCGGGCCTCGACCGCCGCGTGGTACGGGTGTCGCAGCGGCGCCAGGGCGACCCCGGTGGCGCAGGGCAGACGCATGCCCATGCCGGCCAGGGCCGCGAACACCTGGTGGCTCTCCAGGGTGAGCGACTGGCCGATCCACAGGCGGCGGGCCGTCCTGCGTTCCACGAAGCGGGCGAGCGGGACGACCTGGTGGATCGACGACGGCTGGAGCGGGTAGACCACGGCGGTCTGGTGGGTGGCGGACGAGTCGGTGTCGTGCGCGAACACGGTTTCTCCGGAAGGGTCGTGGGAGGTTCCCGGGATGTCCCCGGCGGACGTCGGCGTCCGAGGCCGGGGACATCCGCCGGCGGACGTCTGCCGGGGACATCCGCGGCGGACGTCGTCGCGGGAGGTCCTCGGCGGTCAGCGAGCGGGGGCCGCGGTCGAGCTCAGGCGCCGCTCGGCGAGTCGGCTGCCGGACTCCTTCCGGGCCATCCTGAGCAGCAGGCGGGGCGCGAGGGCCAGGCCGAGCACGCACCAGGCGGCGAGCACCCCGAAGGTCGCCGGGTGCTGCCAGCCGCCGGCGGCCTCGGCGACCGCCGCACCATCCGGCATGATGGCCGAACGGACGCCCTGGGCCATCCACTTGATGGGGAAGACGTCGGCGGTCCGCTGGAGCAGCCGCGGCATCACGGTGGTCGGGAAGAACACGCCCGAGATGGCGACCAGCCCGTACAGCGGGATCATCACCACGGCCAGGGCCTCGCGCGGGTTCGGCAGGACGGCACCCACCGCGGCCCCCAGCGCGCTGGCCGCGACGAGTCCGAGGCCCAGGACCCAGACCAGGGTGGCCCACTGCCCGACGGAGCCGGGCAGCGGCGAGCCGATGAACAACGCACCGCCGACGAGCAGGACGGCGGTGCCGACCACGACCACGAAGCCGACCACGCAGACCTTGCCCAGCAGGTAGGCGGGCATCCCGCCGGGCGTGCCGCGCATCCGCAGCAGCGTGCCGTCCTCCCGCTCCGAGGCGAGGATCTGCGCGAGCGTGGTGATCCCGGTCAGCGAGACCAGCGAGGCCAGCCCGCCGGCGATCACCAGCTGTGCCGCCGGGACGGTGGTCCCGGGGACGGGGTGGTCGGTGAACCCGGCGAACACCAGGAAGATGAACGGCAGGGAGAGGTGCGAGAACCACTCGCGCTTGCTGCGCAGGATGTGCCGGATCTCCAAGCCGCCGCGGTGCAGCCCGGCTCGGAGCGTACGGGGCGCGTTCACTGGGTGTCCTCCTGGTGGATCATGCGCAGATAGGTGTCCTCAAGGGTGGGGCGGTGCACCTCTAGCTCCGGGATCGGTCCGCCCAGACGGGTGTGGAGCGACCAGACGAATGCGGACGGGTCCGCGGTCGGCTCGGTGCGCCGGGTGCCGTCCTCCAGCCACCGGACCTCCGCCCGCGCCTGGATCGAGTCGGCCAGCTCCCCGGCGGTGCCGCAGGCGGCCACCCGGCCGCGGATCAGGATGGCGATCCGGTCCGCCAGCCGCTCGGCCTCGGCGAGGTCGTGCGTGGTGAGCAGGACGGTCATGCCCTCCTGCTGGCTGAGCCGCTCCACCAGGAGGTGGAACTCGCGTCGGGCGACCGGGTCGAAGCCCGTGGTCGGCTCGTCGAGGAACAGCAGCTCCGGCCGGCCGAGGATCCCGAGCGCCACGTCGAGCCGGCGCCGCTGTCCGCCGGACAGCTGGGCGGACGCCTGCCGCGCGTGCTCCTCCAGGCCGACCAGCCGCAGCACCTCGGCGGGGTCGCGCGGGTCGGCGTGGTAGCGCGCGAAGTGCTCGATCAGCTCGCCGACCCGCCACCGGGGGTGGTCCCGCCAGGACTGCATGACGATGCCGATGCGCCCGCGCCAGTCGCCGTCCGGCCGGTCGGGGTCGCAGCCGAGCACGCTGACGTCGCCGCCGGAGCGCCGGCGGAAGCCTTCGAGGATCTCGATCGTGGTGGTCTTGCCGGCGCCGTTGGGTCCGAGCAGGGCGAGTACCTCGCCGCGCGGGATGTCCAGGTCGACGCCGTGCAGGGTGTCGCGGCTGCCGTAGCGCATCCGCAGGTCGCGGACCCGGATCGCGAGGTCGCGGGATGGAGTCATGGGGCGTGCACCTCTTGGTGGTGGGTCAGACGGTCTGGAGTTCGCGGCGGGGGCCGAGCTGGCCGGCGACCAGGTCCCGGTACCGCGAACAGCGCTCCAGCAGTTCCTCGTGGGTGCCGGTGTCGACCACCGCGCCCGCGTCGAGCAGGACGATCCGGTCGGCGTGCAGGACGGTGGAGAGCCGGTGCGCCACGACGACGACGGCGCGGCTCCCGGCCAGCGAGTCGACGACGTCGCGCAGCCGCTGCTCGTTGATCGCGTCCAGCTGGGAGGTGGGTTCGTCGAGCAGGAGGACGTCGGCGTCGCCGAGCAGGGCCCGGGCGAGGGCCAGCCGCTGGCGCTGGCCGCCGGAGAGGTCGGTGGCCCGGCCCAGCACGGTGTCCAAGGCGTCGGGCAGCCGCAGGACGTCCTCGCGCAGCCCGACCCGGTCGAGCGCGTCGAGCAGGGCGGTGTCCCCGAGCGGCTCGTCGTAGCCGAGTTCGAGGTTCTCCCGGACGGTGCCCTCCAGCAGGGTGAACGTCTGGTCGACGTAGGCGACCCGGCGGCGCAGCTCGCGCAGCGGCCAGTCGTGGACGTCGCGGCCCAGCACCCGGATCAGGCCCGACCGCGCGGTGTCGAACCGGTCGGTGAGCGACAGCACGGTGGACTTGCCCGCGCCCGACGCGCCCACCAGGGCGGTCAGCCCGCGGGCCGACGCCGAGAAGGAGAGGCCCCGCAGCACCGGGTGGGCGCCGTGGGCGAAGGAGACGTCGGTGAACTCCACCGCGGCGGCGCCCGCGACCGGCTCCATCCGTACGGCGGCGCCCGCGACCGGCTCGATCCGTCCGGCGGTGTCGGCGGGGCCCTCCTCGGCCGGCAGCGCGAGCAGTTCGTCGAACCGCTGCTGCGCCGCCCGTCCGGCCTGGAGGCGGCCGACGCCGGTGGCGACCACGGTGACCGGGGCGACGAGCTGGAGCAGGTAGAGCAGGAAGGCCGCGAACTCGGGCACGCCGAGGTGCCCGTCGGCGATCCGCGCGCCGCCGCCCAGGATCACGCTCACCAGGGCGAGTTGCTGCCCGAGGTTGAGGACCGGGCTGATCAGGGACTGCAGCCGGGCACCGTCGAGCGCGCGGGCCGTGAGCCGCTGCGCCTCGTCCGACAGGTGGCCCGCGACCCGGGTCTCGGCGCGGTACGCCTTGACGGTGGGCAGTGCGTCGAGGGCGGCGGTGAACCGCTGGGCGAGCTCACCCAGCGCGGTCTGCTGGGTCGCGAAGTTCCGGCGGACCCGGACCATCACCAGGCCGATGATCGCGCCGGCCAGCGCGAACGAGCCGATCGTCACCAGCACCAGCACCCAGTCCAGCAGGGCCATCACGACCAGGGTGGAGAGCACGGTGAGGGCGGCGATGGGCAGTTGCACCACGCCGACGTCGACGATCGAGCGCAGCACCATGGCGTCCGAGGTGATCCGGGCGACCAGGTTGCCCGGGCCCTCGGCGCGGACGGTGGTCAGCGGAAGGCGCAGGGTGTGCGCCATCACGCGGTCGCGCAGGCGGAGGATCAGGAACTCGCCCAGCCGGGCGAGTTGCCGACCGGAGACGGTCGCGGTGACCGCTCCGGCGAGCGCGAGCCCGACCATGATCGAAACGGGCTCCAGCAACCCGCTGTGCCGGGCGAAGGCGGTCAGGACGTCCTTGACGACGATCGGCACGGCCAGGGCCGTCCCGGTCGAGACCAGGGCGAGCAGCGCGGCCCCCGCCAGCTTCCACCGGTCGCCGCGCAGCAGGTCGGCCCACAGGCGAATTCCCGGCGGGGCGGCGGAGTGTTCGGATGGTCCGGGCATGGTTGCGCGTCCTCGTCATTCGGGGGCGGAAGGCCGACGTCGATTTCGGCGCGACCTTTCTAGCAACTGCGGCGGGGCCGAAGAATCGCGTTAATGGGGGCCCGGGACGACGTGCAGGCCACGGTGGAGTGCGCCGCAAAAATGGCGCAGGACGGGCCCCGGCAAAGTTTCGGGCGCTCCGGACGGGAGTCGTTGCGCCCGCTTTCGTCCATTCATGTCCGCTTTGCTCCACGGGTGTCTTGCTGCATGCAGCTTGCTGCGCCCGGTACGAGCTGTACCCGCCGGGCTCCCGATCGGCAGACTTGGGACATCGAGGAGAGCGCTTCGAAAAGCGCTCTCCGAACCGAATTCAATCCGGGGGAATAAATGAAGGGAATCGTCTCCGCTCTCGCGGTCGCGTTCGTCGCCGTGGGGGCCTGGGGGGCCATCGCTCCGAAGGCCGAGGTGAATTCCGCGGCGCTGATCGGCCCGTCGGGCGTGGACTTCTCCGCGGCACTGACCGGCCCGTCGGGCGTGCACTTCACCGCGCCGATCGCGGTCGCGTACGACACCGCCTGGGGCAGCTGATGCCGGCCGGCGCGGGAACCGGTCGCGGCGCCCGGTGCGCGTCCGCGGTCCAGCTGGTCCTCGCGTCCACCGTCGCGTCCACCGCCGCCGTGCTCACCGTGCTCGCCGCGCAGTCGGCCATGAGGCGGCGTCAGGTCCGCCGTGCCCGCGCCGTGCTGGCGGCCACGCCGGTGGCCCGCCACCGGGACGCCGCCGCGGCCCCCGAGGCCTGGCCGGCCCGCCACACCCACTGGTGACGACGCGCCCGTGACACCCGCTGGTGACAGTGCGCCCGTCGCCCCCACCGGCGACGGTGCGCCGCCCGGCGGCACGGCCCGCCCCTCCCGTTCCTCTCCACGCAGAGAAGTCGCATGCCAACTCCCTTGAAGAACCAACCCGTCCCGCCGAAGCTCCGCTACGCCCCGGTGCCGCTGGACGACGCCCCGCAGGTCCAGGGCCTGCTCAGCCGCTCCGGCCTCGGCACCCTCGACCCCGAGTCGCTGACCTCCTACATGGGGCGCAACGACAACTGGGCCGGGACGACGTCCACCGGCGCCGAGGTCTTCGTCAAGCACATCGGCGGCAGCCCGCAGGACTCGCTCAGCCGCTTCACCCGGGTCACCTCCTTCGACCGCATGCTGCGCTCGACCGCGGTGGCCGAGCTCCACAGCCCCCGGCTGCTGGCCGCCGACGAGCCCTCCCGCACCCTCGCCTTCGACCTGCTGGAGGACTGCCGCTCGGGCGCCGACCTGGCCTCGGACGAGGAGTTCGACGACGCGCTGGCCGAGCGGGCCGGTCGACTCGTCGCCGAGCTGCACGAACTCCCGCTCGGCGAGTACGACGTGGACGACTCGTTGCCCCCGATGCCGCCGATGGACAGCCTGCAGGCACTGCCGTGGCAGCTGTTCGTCAACTGCAGCGCGGCCCAGCTGGAGGCCTGGGGGTTGATGCAGTCGGACCAGGAGCTGCTCACCGCGCTGAACGGGTTGCGCGAGCGCGAGCTGGCGGCCACGCGCCGCCCGTCCCACTGCGACCTGCGGCTCGACCAGTTCCTGCTGTCCGGCGAAACGTTGCTGCTCACCGACTGGGAGGAGTTCCGGCTGGCCGACCCGGCGCGCGACGTCGGCGGTTTCGCCGGGGAGTGGCTCTACCGGGCCGTGCTCGGCATCCCGAAGGCGCTCGGCGCCGAGGAGCGCTTCGGCCGCTCACCCTCCCACGAGGAGGTGGTCGGCCGCGGCGTCGAGGAGCTGGACCGGCTGCGGCCGCGGGTGGAGGCGTTCTGCGCCGGGTACCGCGCGGTACGACCGGACCTCGACGCCGGGTTCGCCGTCCGGGCCGTCGGCTACGCGGGCTGGCACCTGATCGAGCGGATGCTGGCCGGCTCGGCCCAGCGCGTCCGGCTCGGCGCCGTCGACCGGGCGGCCGCCGGGATCGGCCGCACCGCACTGCTCGCACCCGCTGCTTCCGTCACCACGCTCGGCCTGGGGGGCCTCTCGTGAACACCATGACGCTCGCGGACACCATGAGTTCCGCGCTGGCACCGTCCGTCCGGGAACTGCTGGCGGCGGTCGACGTCGCCCCCGGGGGCTGCTCGGCCCGGGTGGCCGACCAGGAGCTGACAGCGTCGACCCCGTGGGACCTCCAGCACAAGCTGGCGGCGGCGTTCTACGACACCTTCCACGCCGGACGCGAGCCGATGTCCGGCGGGCAGCAGCGCACCCTCCGCGATCCGCGGCTGGAGGCCCGGTTCGCGGCCGCCATGCCGCACTCCCAGACACTCACCCGGGTCCGCCCGGTGGGCACCGGCCCGGGCGGCGCCCGCATCGTCGAGCACCACGGGGTCCGGGTGCTGCTGCCGGCCGCCGACCCGGACGACGCCCCGCAGGCCGGACCGACCGGCACCGGACCGGTCGTGCTGCGGCTGCCCGCGGCCCGGCCCGCCCTCTCGCCGGGCTACTTCATGGCGGACGGCTCGCGCGGCACGGTGGCCGGGCGCCGCCTGCTGCGGGTGTACGTCCACCTGCGGACCGTCGACGCGGCGGTGGAGGCCTGGCACCGCGTGCTCGGCGCACTGGAGGAGGCCGGCGTGCCGTTCCGCGCGAAGGTCACGTCCTCCGAGCGGCTGCTGCCGCGCCGCGACGCCCTGGTGGTGTACCTCGGCACCGGCGCCTGGCAGGCCGCCCGGACGGTGGCCGAGGCGGTCCGCGGCCTGGCCGGGGTCGGCGAGGAGGTCTCCCTGCTGGCCGAGGAGCTGGCTCCCGGGGTGGCCGTCGCCTGGGAGCCGGAGGACCAGCGGCCCGGTCGGCGCACCCTCAGCTTCGGCGAGCACCGCGCCTCGACGCTGGCCGACGCCCTCGTCCACCACTCCCGGTCCGCGAACCCGGCCGGTCCGGAGGCGGCCGTGCTGGAGGCGCTCACCGCCGCCGGGATCGACCCCGCCTGCCCCGCCCGCAACCTGGACTCGCCGGTCCTGGGCCTCTCGGCCTCCCTCTGAGCGGCGATCCGGGCGAAGCGGATCCGAAGGAACGGAGACGACTGGAGATGTCACGTCCACCGGCCATGCCGGCCGAAGACAAACTGAAGATCATCCTCACCGTGCTCGGCGGCAGCACCTCGATCGCGGAGGCCGCCCGGCAGGCCAAGGTCTCCGAACAGTCGGTGGGGAACTGGAAGCGGCAGTTCATCGAGGGCGGTCGGCGCGGCCTGGAGGGCAGCGCCGGGCGCGGAAACGACCGTGAGCGGGAACTCCAGGAGGAGATCTCGGAGTTGAAGGCCGCACTCGGCGAGGCGTACATCGAACTGAGGGCCCGCCGGCGGGTGACGGAGTACCGCCAGGTCCCTACCCGGACCTTGAGGCGATTCGACGCGAGAGCGGTTTCACCATCTCAAGGTTTTGCCGACTCCTGGGGATCCCCCGTCGCACGTACACCCGTTGGGCGATGAACCACCGGTCCGTACCCCACGAAACCGCACCGGCGCCCGCGTCCACGGACAGGGCGTGACCGTACGGGCCCCGCTCCGATGAGGGCGGGGCCCGTCCCATTTCCCACCCGCCGGGCCCGACCCCGCGGCCCCCGTCGCCGTCACGGCGACCGGGCCCGACCCCGCGGCCCCCGCACACCCGAGGCTGATCGCATTGCACACACCGGCGCTCCACCGGGCGACGCTCCCCAACGGGCTGCGCGTCCTCCTCTACCCTATGGGGCACATGCCCGCGGTCGGGGTCAGCGTCCACTACGACGTCGGCTTCCGGTCCGAGCCGGAAGGACGGACGGGCTTCGCGCACCTCTTCGAACACCTGATGTTCCAGGGCAGCGAGAGCATCGGCCGGCTGGAGCACTTCCAGCGCGTCCAGGCGGCCGGCGGCACCGCGAACGGCTCGACCCACCAGGACCACACCGACTACTACCAGGTCGTCCCGGCCGCCGCGCTGGAACAGGTGCTGTTCCTGGAGGCGGACCGGATGCGGGCACCGCGGCTCACCGAGGACAGCCTGCGCACCCAGGTCGAGGTGGTGAAGGAGGAGATCCGGCTCAACGTCCTCAACCGGCCGTACGGCGGCTTCCCGTGGACCGTCCTGCCCGGCGTCCTCTACGACACCTACCCGAACGCCCACAACGGCTACGGGGACTTCCGCGACCTGGAGCAGGCCACCGTCGAGGAGTGCGCGGCGTTCTTCGACACCTACTACCCGCCCGCCAACGCCGTGCTCACCATCGCCGGCGACTTCGACCCCGACCGGGCCCTCGACCTGGTGCGACGACACTTCGGCGACATCCCGGCCCGTCCCGAGCCGGCGGCCGTGCCGCTGCTCGAACCGCCGTCGACCGGTGCCCGCTCCGGCGAGCACCCGGACCGGCACGCCCCGGCACCCGCCCTGGCCGCCGGGTACCGGATGCCGGACCCGGCCACCGAACTCGACGCCTACCTCGCGCAGATGCTGCTCTCGACCGTGCTCACCGGCACGTCCACCGCCCGGCTCAAGCGCCGGCTGACGCACGGCACGCCGCTGGTGACGGACATCAGCACCGGCTGCGGCCTGTTCGGCGCACTGACCGCGCGGGCGCCCGACACCTTCCTGGTGGTGGCCACCCACGACGCGGCCACCGCGCCGGAGCGGATCCTGGACGTCCTCGACGAGGAGCTCGCCGACCTCGCCGCCCATGGCCCGCGCGGTGACGAGCTCACCCGCGCGGCGATGCGGGCGGCGGCCGGCATGCACCGCAAGCACGACGGTCTGGAGGCCCGCACCCGGTCGCTGGGCACGCTGGAGGTGCTCTACGGCCGGGCCGAACTGGTGGACCAGCTGCCGGACCGGCTCGCCGCCGTCACCGCCGACGGCCTCGCGGCGGCGGCTGCCGCGCTGCGACCGGACGCCCGGGCGGTGCTCCGGCTCGTGCCCACCGACCGTGCGGCCGAGGACCCCGCCGGCCGCCCTGCCGACAGCCCCGCCTCCCGCCCTGCCGAATACGCCGCCGACCGCCCCGCCGACCAGGAACCGGAGCACGTGCCGTGACCCCTGCGACCTCCCAGCCCGCTCCCCGTACCGCGGCGCAGATCGCCCGGACCCCGCGCGGACCGCGCCCGGTCCCGGACCTGGGCGTGCAACCGCCGTACCGGCTCCCGCCCATGGTGGACACCGTGCTGCCCAACGGGCTGCGGGTCGTCTGCGTCCGTCAGCCCTCCACCTCGATGACCGAGGTGCGGCTGCGGATCCCCTGCGTCCCGCGCCGGCCCGAGGACCTGGCCACCGCCGAGGTCACGGCGGCGACCCTGCTGCGCGGGGGCGCCGGGCGGGACCACTGGGAAACCGACACCCTGCTGGCCCGCAGCGGCGCCACGCTCGACGCGGTGCGCAGCCCGATGTGGCTCAACCTCATCGGGTCGGCACCCGGCGGCGGCCTGTCGGTGCTGCTGAACGTGCTGACCGACGCCCTGGCGGACCCCCGGCGCGAGGCCGCCGAGGTCGAGTCGGCGAAGAACCGGCTCACCGAGCGCATCAGGGTCGTCCGGGCCCAGCCGCAGGTGTTCGCCCAGGAGGCCCTGCGCACGCACTGCTACCGGGACGATCCGGCGGTCCGGGACACGCCCGAACCCGCCGCCCTGGCGGCGGTCACGGCCGGCGGCGTCGCCGACTTCCACCGGCGCACGCTCACCCCGACGGGCTCCTCGCTGGTCCTGGTGGGCGACCTCGATCCGGAGCGGACGGCGGCCGAGGTGGCCGCGCTGACCGGGTGGTGGCGGGGCGGGGCGGCGGACTGGGAGCCGATCCGGGTGCCGGAGCTGCGGCCGGAGCCGATCGTGCTGGTGGACCGCCCGGGAGCCGTGCAGTCACAGATCCGGCTGGTCGCGCCCGGTCCGGCCAGGACGGATCCCGCCTTCGGCGCGGTGAGCCTCGCGAACCTGGTGTTCGGCGGGTACTTCTCCTCGCGGCTGGTCACGAACATCCGCGAGACCAAGGGCTACGCCTACCGGACGGACTCGCGCTTCGAGGACGTCAAGGACACGCTGCGGCTGGCGGTCGAGGCCGACAGCGCGACCGGGTACACCGCGCCGGCCCTGCGCGAGATCCGGGCCGAACTGGCCCGGCTGGCGGACGGTCCGCTGCCGGACGCGGAGGTCGAGTCGGCGCGCCGGTTCCTGCTCGGGATGAGCATGATCTCGCTCGCGAGCCAGGCGACGCTGGCCACCAACCTCTCCTCCACGCTCGGCTTCGGGCTTCCGCCGCAGTGGCTGACGGACTTTCCGGAGGCGGTCCGCACCGTCCGGCGGGAGGAGGTCGAGGCAGCCGCACGCCGCTGGTTCGATCCGGCGGCCTTCACCGGCGTGGTGGTCGGCGACCGGGAGGCGCTGGCTCCGGCGCTGGCCGAGCTCGGCGAGGTCTGCGACGTCAACGCGGTCGGCGCGGTCGGCGCGGTCGGCGCGGTCGGCGCGATCGGCTCGGTCTCCGCGGTCGACGAGCTCGCCCGGCGGGCCGGGTAGCGGTGGAGCCGCGAGGGCCGGTCGCGGGGGAATGACCGGCCCTCGGCGTTGGGGCGCGCAGCAGGCACACCCCACATCGGTGGGGGCGGCTCAGCAGCCCCAGTTGGCGGTGGCACCGACGGCGCCGCTGACCACGCTGACCGTGAAGGCGCCGCACTCCGGCGAGGAGGCGGTGATGATGGTCGGCGTGGTGGCCGGGGCCTCGGCCGAGGCGGACGCGCCGATCTCCTGGGCGTCGGTGTAGGCGGTGTAGCCGGCGATGAGCTGGTCGGTGGTGTTGTTCATCGGTCTCTCCAGTGGGTGAGTTCAGTGCGTGGGTTCAGTGCGAGCGGCCCGGACGGGCCGCCGTGGGTCGTACCGGAGGGGCCTGCCTGCTGCGGGCCCCTCCCGCCGGAACGACGGGCTCAGCAGCCCCAGTTGACGGTGCCGGCGATCGAGCCGCCGATGACGCTGCCGACAGCGGCGCCGCAGGCGGCGGTGGAGACGGCGACGATGCTCAGCGCGGGGGTGGTGGCCGGGGCCTCGGCCGAGGCGCCCGCGCCGACCTCCTCGGCGTCGGTGTAGGCGGTGTAGCCGGCGATGAGCTGGTCAGCGGTGTTCATGGGTACTCCCGTGTCCGGTTGGGCTTCGGCCGGCTCCGCGGAGGAGCCGGTGCGGCCGCTTTCGCTTCGCCCCGGGTGGGGCGTCAGCGGCTGCTGGGCAAATTTCTAACAGCCCTGGAGGCCCGAAGAATGGCCCTGCTTTGGGGCTCGGAGCCATGACCAGCGGTTATTCCGCAATAACCACATCCAGTGGCCCAGAAACGCGGCGGGGAAGCTCGCCGGGGCCGCCGGGAAGGCGCCCATGACGCCACCAGACAAGGAATGGCCCAATCGATGGCACCGGGATATTTTGCCACCCACCACCAGCCCGGACGCCGGCACCGGACGTTCAGGGGGCCGCCGCCCTTCGCCCCCGCTGGATTCCCCATTCTTGTTCGCGTGAATCGTGCTAGTAATGTCATGGCCGCCGGAGATCGGCGGCCCGAGAACGTCCCGAGGGGGTGGAGATGAACGGCCCGGAGAACGAAATACCGGTCGAGCAGTTCGCCACCGGATTCCTGCGCACCGCCGTGTACCGGTCCGACGCGGAATTCCGCTGGAACCGCCGCCCCGGCGTCCTGCGGGCGGGCGCCCTCGGTGCGCCCGCCGCCTCCGTCCGGGCGGCCCTGCGCACGGTGACGGGCGGGCTTCCGCTCGCCCTGCCGGACGTGCGGGGCGAGGAGCGCGACTACCGCGTCCCGGCCCGGACGACCGCGGCCGCCCTGCTGCTGCACCCCGTGGCGACGACCCGCACCGAGGCGCTGGTCCGCGCACTCGCCGGGACCGGCCGCACCCTGGCCCGGCTGCACGCCCTGCCCGTACCCGCGGAGCTGACGCCCGGCGGCCCGCCCGGACCGGCCAGGCTGCTCGCCTGGCTGGGCTCCGGTCGGGGCCCCGGGGCGGCCCCGCGGTTGTACGAGTCGCTGCGTGGCATCCTCGGCGCCGAACGCCGGGAGACCGTGCGGCAGTGGTGCGCGGAGCTCTCCGCGGGCCACCCCGGGGACGGGCTGCTGCACGGCGCGCCCGGCCTCGGATCGGTCGTCGCCGACGGGCGCACCGGAGCGGGCGCCCTGCTCACCGGCGAGGAGCTGGCCCGGGGGCCGGCCGGTTTCGACCTCGGCTGGATCCTCGGCGAGTTCACCGAGTTCCGGCTGCTCCGGGAGCACTTCGGGGTCGGTTCGGACCCTGCCCGGCTCGACGCCGCCCGCACCGCGCTGCTCGACGGCTACGGGCCGCTGCCCGACCGGCGGACGGTGCGCCGGGCGGCGGTCCTCAGAGTGTTCACCCATGCCCACGACTTCGCCGCGTACATGGGCTGGGACGACCAACTGCTCTTCTACGGGCGGCAGATCGCCGCGCTCGTGGACGAGGAGTGCGCCGTTCCCGTTGCCTGACGGCCAGTCTGATAGGTTGCCCGATACAAGGAGTTGATCATGTTTTCTTCCCGTGAGACCCATCTGGTCGTCCTGCGCGAGCTGGACGTCGTCCGTACCGCCCTGCGTGAGGCGCTGACCGCCGCCACGACCGAGGAGCGGCCCGGACTGGAGCGCGCCCTGTCGGTCCTCGACGGCCTGGGCGGCAACGAGCAGCAGCTGAAGGCCAAGTGGGTCGGCGGCCTGCTGGAGCAGGCGGGCATCGACCCGCGCACCGAGGAGGTCGTCGCGATCCGCGAACTACGCCGCGCGGTTCCCGGCCTCGGCCTCGCCGCCGCCGTCGACCTGCTCAAGCAGGTCAACGCGGCCGCCTGACACACCGCTTGAGCGCCGGGCCCGATCGAGCACCGATCGGGCCCGGCGCCTTTGCACCCCTCCGGCCGGACGGCCGGCAGCCGGCGCCGTCCGTCACCTCAGGCGGCGCCGCGGCCCTCCGGGTCGACGGTGGCGCGGGCGCGGTAGCCGGCCTGGAAGCGGCTCTCCGCACCCAGGGTCTCCATGATCTCCGCGATGTGCTTCCGGCAGGTCCGCAGCGACATCCCGAGGCGCCGCGCGATCACCTCGTCCTTCAGACCCTCGGCCAGCAGCCGGACGATCGCCTCCTTGATCTCCCCGGCCGCCGCCGACCTGCTGAAACGCGCGGGGGTGTACGGATCCGCCTGCGACCACCACTGGTCGAACACCGCGCACAGGTACGCAACCGTCGAGCGGTCGCGGATCACCACCGCGGCATCCGGGTTGTCCTGGTGCGGGATGAACACCACCTCACGGTCGAAGGCGATCATCCGCCCGAACAGCTCGCTGGTCGTGCGCACTTCGGCACCGACCTGGGAGATGCGCTGGACGTACTCCTGGGTCGGCGCGTGGTGGCGCGCCGTGTGCTGGTACAGCGTGCGCATCCGCACTCCGCGCCGGAGCATGGTCAGGTCACGGGTGTAGGCCTGCTCCAGCAGGTGGGGCGCCCGGCCGCCGCCGGGCTGACAGGTCAGCGCCTCCTCGCGGCACCGGGCGGTGGCGTCCGCGATGAGGTCGATGACCGTGCCGAGTTCGTTCACCTCGTCCAACCCGGCCCGGCCCGGGGTGGGGCTCTCGGCGTAGACCCGGCCGAGCAGGGCGAGTTCGCCCCGGACGCGCTGGGTGTCGGCCAGCCGTCGGCGCAGGTCGCTTTCGAGCGGCGCGAGCAGTCCGGCCGCGGCCACGTCGGGATCGACCGGCACGAAGCGCGGCGTCCCGCACGCCCCCGCCGGCAGCGGACGCAGGAGGTGCATCCGCTCCAGCCGCCGTACGGCCTCGGCGACCGACTCCCGATCCGTCTCCAAGGTCTCCGCGGCGTCCCGCAGGTCGAGTTGGCCGCGATCGACTGCCAGTTGGAAGAGCCTGATGTCGTCCTCGTTGAGGGAGCCGAATTCGGCCAAGTCGGCTTCCGGATCCACCTGGGCGTGGTCCATGTCAACGTGCATTCGTGAGTCCCCCCGTACCCGGCTCGGGCCTGCGTGCTGTGGTGGTCACGCAGACGCCGGTGTCGCTCTCCGACACCATGAGCTGGCGTTATGTCCGGCAATCGTACCAACTGACACCGCCATATCACTCTCTGTGACCACCGCCCCGGCGAGCCGGGGCCCGCGTGCGACGACCACGCGAACGACCGCGTGACGGCCGGGCGCCACGACAGTCGGTGGCCGAATACCGGCGCACGCAAGTCACCCTGGGTAACGGACGATTGCCCCCAATCCGGACCTCCGACCCGCCCCGCCCGCGGGAGTCCGATTCCTTCAAGACCCGGTGGACCGGCGCCGCCTAGCGTGGCGGACATGACCAGCACACCGGCACCACAGTTCGCCTTCATCGGGCTCGCCGTCTCCGACGTGGCCGCCTCGATCGCCTTCTACCGGCGGCTCGGCATCGAGTTCCCCGAGGGCGTCGAACAGGAGCCGCACGTCGAGGCCGAGTTGCCAGGCGGGCTGCTCCTGGTGCTCGACGCCGAGTCCACCATCCGCTCGTTCCACCCGGCCTGGCAGCCACCGACCGGCGGCGGGCGCACGGCGCTGGCGTTCCGCTGCGAGGGCCCCGCACACGTGGACGCGCTGTACGAGGAGTTGACCGCCGCCGGGTACCACGGCGAGCTGAAGCCGTGGGACGCCTTCTGGGGCCAGCGGTACGCCGTGGTGCACGACCCGGACGGCAACGGGGTGGACCTGCTCGCGCCGCTGCCGTGAGCGGCCGCTGAGACCGAGGACGGCCGCCGAGGCCGCGGGCAGCCGCCGAGGCCCTAGGAACCCAGTAGGGCCGTCACCGGCATGCCCGCCAACTCCCGTACGTCGCGGGACAGGTGGGCCTGGTCCGCGTAGCCCGTCCGGGCCGCCGTCTCGGCGAGCGGGACGCCGCGGCGGGCCAGCGCGAGGGCGCGCTGCAGACGCAGGATGCGGGCGAGTGTCTTGGGACCGTAGCCGAAGGCGGCCAGCGAGCGGCGGTGCAGTTGCCGCGCGCCGAGGCCGACCGCCTCGGCCGTCGCCGCGACGGTCCGGCCGGCGGCGAGCGCGGCGACCACGGCCCGGACCTGCGGGTCCTCGGGCGGCGCCGAGGCCGCCAGGCGCACGGCCAGTTCCTCCAGCGCGACGGCCGGGTCGGGTGCCGCGTCGATCCGTTCGGTGAGACGCCGGACCTCGGCACCGGGCCGCAGGTCGGCCAGGTCGACCCGGCGGTTCCGCAGCTCGTGCGCGGGGACGCCGAGCAGCGCGGGGGCGGCGCCGGGGCGGAAGCGCACGCCAGCCCACGGGCCGCGCAGCCCGGGGCCGGGACGGAAGGCCGTGGTGTCCGGGCCGGCGACGAGCAGTCGCCCCTCCGTCCACAGCAGGTCCATGCAGCCGTCGGGCAGCACGAGCCCGGCCGCGCCGCCGCCCGTACGCCCGACGACGGCCCGCTTCGTCCACACCACCGCGCCGGGCAGCCGGGACGCGCGCTCCGCGTACTCGGGGAACATGCAGCGAAGGCTACGCCCCCGCCGGGGGAGCGCCCGGGACAACCGACCGGCCGACCGGCCGGGAGGCCGACGGACGGCACGGACGAACGCCGACGGCCCGGCCGCACGAGGCAGCCGGGGCCGTCGGGGCACCCAGGTCAGGCCGTCGAGGAGTGCGCCGAGGGCGTACGCGCGGTCATCCTGCGCCACCCGTGGATGGTCTCGGTGATCGGCGACGTCGGGATGGTCTACTTCGGCCCCAGCTGGATGCGCCTGTCCGAGGTCTTCCTGACGCTGCTGGAGACGTCCGGGCTCGACCTCGTCGACGCCAACGAGGCGATGGGCGTCGTCATCGGTTACACCATCGGCGCGGCCACGGTGGAGGCCGCCTGGCTGAGCGCGCTCGCCAAGCGCGGCCGGGAGGAGCAGGAGTGGATGGAGCAGCTCCTGCCCGCCGTCATCGAGGCCACCAAGGACCACCCGCGGCTGCACCGGCTGTACACCACTCAGGTGGACCAGGCGATCGAGGCCGGCCGGGACACCGCCTTCCTCAGCGGGGTCCGGCTGATCCTGGACGGGGTCGAGGCCGCGTGGGCGGCCCGGTCCGCCGACGGCGGGGGCCGGAACTGAGGAGCGGCCGAGGTTCGACCACGGGACACCGGGCCACCAGGGCCGACTCCCCGCCGGTCAGCGCTCGTTGAGGGCCTGCACCTCCGCGTAGCCCGGCACCGGCCCGACCGGTTCGCCCGCGGCCACGGCAGCCGCCGTGGCCACCGCCGCCGCCAGCGCGGAGCGGTAGAGCAGCGAGCCGAGACTGACCCGGGCCACCCCGAGCGCGGCCAGCTC
>NZ_JBEORY010000014.1:0-41220 GCF_040302665.1 Kitasatospora sp. NPDC097691
AAGGAATCTCCAACCCCGATCAAACGACCGAGGCCGGGGATGTCAACATATCTGGCGTTGACTTTTGGCACGCTGTTGAGTTCTCAAGGAACGGACGCTTCCTTCGGACCGCCTTCCAGCGGACCCTCCGGGCTTCGTTCTTTCGTGTTTCCAGCTTATCAGATGTTTTCCGCTCCGTTTCCGGGGCTTCGTTCATCCAACTCGTCGGTGTCTTTCGGGGCTTGACGCCCTGTCCGACGTTTCAAACTCTAGCCGATCCGTACTCCGAAAAGCGAATCGGCCGCAATCCGATAAAACGACACACCAAATACACGCCAAGCCGCGACGCAGAAATGCGAACGCAACCCAGCCCGAACCTGGGAAGTGGTGTTTCAGAGCATTGGCCGCCCCGGGACCGTCCGCGCCGATGCGTGTCCGGTGCTCCCTGCCGAGCGACTAGAGAACACTACCCCTGTCCGGCGTCGGAGGCAAACCCGTCCCGGATACGGTCCGGGTGCAGAGCGCCCGCCCGGGCTTCACGTACTCGCCGTTGGGGTGGTCGTTGCCGGTGACCCAATGACGGGCGGTGGCCTCGTCGCGGCCGCCGGCGCGGTGGCGGCCGAGGAGTCGCTCCTCGCGGACGGCGTCGTCGGCCTGGACGTACCAGAGTTCGCGCAGCAGTCGCCGGGCGTCCGGCCACGGGGTGTCGGCGGACGCGAGGTAGTTGCCCTCGGTGATGACGAGGCGGGTGTGCGGGCGGACCACGTGGCGGGCGGCGACCGGTTCGTCCAAGGTGCGGTCGAAGTCCGGGACGTAGATGTCCTGGAAGCGGTCGGCGGCGATGCGGCGCAGCAGGGCGACGTAGCCGTGGGCGTCGAAGGTGGCCGGGGCGCCCTTGCGGTGGGCGAGGCCGAGGCAGTCGAGCTGGGCTCCGGAGAGGTGGAAGCCGTCGAGCGGGACGTAGGCGGCGGTGCCCGGTCCTTCGGCGCGCTCGACCTCGGCGACCAGGTGGCGGGCCAGAGTGGACTTGCCGGCGCCGGGCGGGCCGGCAAGTCCGAGGATCGTGCGGGCGTTGCTGCCTTGGCCGCGGAGGAAGCCGAGGGCTAGGGCGGTGAGGCGGTCCTCGTTCATGGCCGCACCTTACTCACCGGGAGCCCGAGGAACCGGCCCTTCGACGACCGGGCCTTTCGAGGACCCGGCGGTCAGATCGCCCGCTCGGCCGGCGCGGGCACGTCCAGCGCTGGGACGTCCAGCGCGGGTACGTCCAGGGTGAGCGTGCCGGCGTCGGCGTCGAGCAGGGCGGGGACGCCCAGCGGGACGGTCAGGGTGGACGGGCAGTGACCGAAGCCCAGCTCCCAGAGCACGGGTATGCCGAGTCCGCCGAGCCGGTCGAGCATCACCTCGCGGACCCGCTCGGGCCGCCCGCAGCCCTCCCAGGAGCCGAGGGCGATGCCGGCCACACCGTCGAGGGCGCCGGAGCGCAGGAACTGGGTGAGGAGGCGGTCCAACTGGTACGGGTGCTCGTTGACGTCTTCGAGGACCAGGATGCTGCCCTCGTAGGAGGGTCGGGCGGCCGGTGTGCCGCGCTCGGCGGCGAGGACGTGGACGCATCCTCCGGCGGTGACGCCGCGGGCGCGGCCGGGGACGAGCGGGCCGGCGGTCGCGGAGGTGAGGACCGTGGTGGCGGCGGGGTCGAAGAGGGTGCGGCGCAGGTGCTCGGCGGTCGGGCCGTCGGAGATGAAGGAGGCGCCGGCGGCCAGGGGCCCGTAGAGGGTGGCGAGGCCCAGGTGCCGGGCGAAGCCCTCGTGCAGGGAGCTGACGTCACTGAAGCCGATGAAGGGCTTGGGTGCGGCGGTACGCATCGCCGTCCAGTCGAGCAGGTCGACCATCCGGTGCACCCCGTAGCCGCCGCGTGCGCAGATGACGGCGTCGACGGTGGGGTCGAGCCAGGCGCTCTGGAGGTCGGCGGCACGGTCGGCGTCGGTGCCGGCGAGGTAGCCGAGGGCGGGGTGGGTGTCGAGGACGTGCGGGGCGACGGTGACGCGCAGCCCCCAGGAGCGGAGGATCGCGCAGCCGGCGGTGAGGCGTTCGGGTTCGATCGGGCCGCTGGTGGCGACGACGGCGATGTGGTCGCCGGGGCGCAGGTGCGGCGGACGGGTCAGCCCCTGGCCGGGTGTGGTCGGGTGCTGGTCCATGGGCCGGGCCGCCTTTCGGGCGCGGGAGCAGGGGGGGCGGGCGGCCGCGATGTGGTCGCGGCCGCCCGGTGACGATATGCCCCCGCGGTGACCGGCCGATGTCTGAGGGGTGGCACCCGAGGAAGGTGCCGATGGGCGGGGCCCGAGGGCCGGGGCCCGAAGGGCGGCGTCCGGGCGCGGGGGTCCTGGGCGTGCGGGCCCGCCGGGGTGAGGGCTCTTCAGATGACGGCGCCCATCACCTCCCGGACCTCCCGCAGGGTGGCGTCGGCGACGGCGTTGGCGCGCTCGGCGCCGTCGCGCAGGACCTGCCGGAGGTGGCCGCGGTCGGCGGCGAGTTCGGCGCGGCGGGCGCGCAGCGGGCGGAGGTACTCGTTGACGGATTCGGTGACGACGCGCTTGAGCACGGCGGCGCCGCCGTCCCCGATCTCCTCGGCGACGGCCTCGGGGGCACGGTCCTGGCAGAGCGCGGCGAGCAGGACGAGGCTGGCCACCTCGGGGCGGTCGACCGGGTCGTAGCCGATGCGGCGGTCGGCGTCGGTCCTGGCGCCGCGGATGATCCGGGCGGTCTCGTCCTCGGTGGCGCCCAGGGCGACGGCGTTGCCCCGGCTCTTGCTCATCTTTCCGCCGTCGGTGCCGAGCAGCATCGGGGCGTCGGAGAGCAGGGCCTGCGGGCGGGGGAAGACGGCGCTGCCGTCGGTGTGCGGGTAGCGCTCGTTGAAGCGGCGGGCGACGGTGCGGGCGACTTCGAGGTGGGGCAGCTGGTCCTGGCCGACCGGGACGAGGTCGGCCTTGCAGAAGAGGATGTCGGCGGCCTGGTGGACGGGGTAGGTGAACATCAGCCCGCTGACGGCGGACTGGCGGGAGTGGACGATCTCGTCCTTGACGGTGGGGTTCCGGTTCAGTTCGGCGACGCTGACCAGGCTGAGGAAGGGCAGCAGCAGCTGGTTGAGGGCGGGCACGGCGCTGTGCGCGAAGATCGTGGCCCGCTCTGGGTCGAGGCCGGCCGCGAGGTAGTCGAGGACGAGGTTCTCGGTGTGCTCGGCGAGCCGGTCGGCGAGGTCGCGGTCGGTGATGACCTGGTAGTCGGCGACCACGACGAACATCTCGACGCCCTGGTCCTGCAGTCGGACGCGGTTGCGCAGGGTGCCGAAGTAGTGGCCGAGGTGGAGCGGGCCGGTGGGGCGGTCCCCGGTGAGGACGCGGTGGGCGGTCGGGTCGTCGATCAGGGCAGGCGCGGCGACGGCAGCGGCAGGCCCGGCGACGGCAGCGGCGGGCCCGGCAGAAGTGGCGGGCCCGGCAGCAGTGGTGGCAGTGGCGGCGGCGGTCTCGGTGATCACGGGTTCTCCTCGGTGCGGCGGTGTGGCGGCCGTCCGGGGCGAGGGGCCCGTCCCGCGGGAGAGCGGGGAAACGCAACAGGGCCGTCCATCCCGGACGGCCCTGGTCAGGCGAGTACTGGTGGCCGTCCTAGGACGGCCACCAGCACAGGCCCACGAAGCGCTTCATGCGCCCAAGCGTAGCGTCAGTCCTCCACCACCAGCGCTGGAGTTTCCCTCCGCAGCGTCTCGCCGCGGAAGAACTCCGGCCGCACCAGGCCGTAGCAGGTCATCAGCAGGGCGCCGAGCAGCAGGATGCCGACGCCGATGACGAACACCGAGCCGATGCCGAGGACGGCTCCGCTGCCGTAGTCGGGGGCCCAGGCGTCGGTGAGGGTCTGCAGGAAGACCGCGCTCAGCAGCAGGCCGCCGAGGAGCGGGGCGACGCCCTTGAGCAGCAGGTCGCGCAGGCCGGTGCGCAGCGAGCGGCGGAAGTACCAGACGCAGGCGAAGGCGGTCAGCGCGTAGTAGAAGCAGATCATCAGGCCGAGCGCCAGGATGGTGTCCTGGACGACGTTCTCGCTGATCAGGCTCATGCCGACGTAGAAGACGGCGGTGGCGATGCCGGCCGCCACGGTGGCGTAACCGGGGGTGCGGAAGCGCGGGTGGACGGCGCCGAAGCGCGGCGGCACGGCGCGGTAGGCGCTCATCGCGAGCAGGGTCCGGGCCACCGGGATGAAGGTGGTCTGCAGGCTGGCGGCTGCGCTGGCGACCACGGCCAGGAAGAGCAGGATGCTCCACGGCGAGCCGAGCACCGGGCGGGCCAGCGCGGCGAAGACGTTGTCGGCGGTCTCCGGGTTGCCCAGACCGGTGCCGGTGGTGCCGACGCCCGCGAACATCTGGGCGGAGATCGCGACCAGCAGGTACGAGCCGACCAGGGTGACCATGGAGATCATCGCGGCGCGGCCGGGGGTCTTGGCGCTTCCGAGGGTCTCCTCGTTCATGGTGAGGCAGGTGTCCCAGCCCCAGTACATGAAGATCGACAGCGAGAGTCCGGCGGTGAACGCGCTGAACGAGCCGACCTGGAGCGGGTCGAGCCAGGAGAAGGAGAAGCCGATCGAGTGGGGCAGGTCGCCGGCGACGGCCTTGCCGATGGCGATCGCCGAGAAGAGCAGCAGCACGGCCAGCTGGAGTCCGACCAGGCTGTACTGGAACCACTTGGTCGCGGTCATCCCCCGGTAGCTCATCGCGGTGGCACCGGCTATCAGCAGCACGACGGTGAGCAGGTGGACGGCCTTGTTCTGGTCGAGACCGGCGACCCAGCCGCTGCCGGTCATCTCACCGAGCATCAAGTAGAGGAATTCGGTCGCCACCCCGGCCAGGTTGGAGAGCACGATGATCGTCGCGACGGTCAGCCCCCAGCCGGCCATCCAGCCGACCCGGGGACCGAAGGCCTTGACCGTCCACGTGAAGGACGTTCCGCAGTCCGGGAAGTCCTTGTTCAGCTCCTTGTAGGCGAACGCGACGAGCAGCATCGGCAGGAAGCCGGCCAGGAAGACCGCGGGCATCTGGACACCGACGGCGGTGACGGTCGGCCCGAGCGTCGCGGTCAGGCAGTAGACCGGGGCAACCGTCGAGACGCCCAGCACCACACTGCTCAGCAGGCCCACGGAACCGCCCCGTAGACCCTTGTCCCCCGCTCCCCCAGCCGTCCCCGGCTCGGGAACTCCACCACTGATGCCACTGACCGGGGCACCCTGCGGAGCGCCGGGCGCCATTGCCCGGCCGCTACTCGTGTGCTCTGAGAGCTGCTGATCAAACACCAGCGCACTCTAAGTGCGGACACGGAAGGTTGAATAGACCAACTCTTGGTGATTTTATGCACTTACGATGACTTTTCCCCTTCTGGCTCCCCCCTCCGGCCCCTCTGGCGGTAGCGCACGGTCGACGTCGAGATAGGTTAGCCTCACCTAAATTCGATCTGCCTGTTCCGATCCGTGCAGGAGCGTCGCGTGGCCCCCTCCTCCGACGACCTGGCCCTCGCCCCCCGCACCCCCGACCGCCGCAGGTTCCTGCTCAACGCGAGCACGTTCGGCCTGGAGGCCGAGGCCCGGGCGCAGCTCGACGCGTACCGGGCGGCGGCCACCGCGATCGGCACCCGGCTCGGCGGCACGCGGCCCACCATCACACCGCTGCGCTTCATGCCGGGCCGCACCCGGCTCTACGCCGAGCTCTCCTTCATCGGCACCGTCCTCACCGACGTTCCACTGCCGCAGCCCACGATCGAGCAGGTCAAGGAGCTCGCGGTGGAGGTGAGCCCGGAGCAGATCGACAAGGCCGACGCCGACTGGATCTTCTACGGCGTGTACGGCAGCCCCAGCTCGACCAACCAGGACGCGGTGCTGGGCGGCGCGCTCTGGAAGACCCTCGGAGCGGTCAAGTCCGGTCAGGCCCGACCGGTTTCGGACGAGACCTGGTTCCTCGGGCTCGGCGTCATGGCGGCGAACGCGGTGCTCGCCGACCTCAAGGGGTTTGTCGCGGGCGGCAGTTGATCGGGCACAGCCGGGCGGGGAGGGGCGTGGGCCGAGGCGCGCAGACGTGGTGCCACGGCCGTGGGCCGACGGCGATGTGACGATCTCGCGGGGTCCTCGGCGAGATCCTCGGTGGGGTCCTCGCGGGGGTCCTTCCGGGTGCCCTCGCGTGGTCTCGCGGTGGTCTCACGGTGATCGCGCGGTGCTCTCGCGCACACCGCCGGGTCAGACGCTTGGAGCTGGTCGCGCGGTGCGGGAGGATCGTCGGGACCGTCCCCCGAAGGGCCCGCCGATGACCTCGCCCCACCTCGCCGCAACCGATCCGCCCCTGCCCGGCCCGCCCGGGGACAGCGCCGGGTCCGCACCCCCGCCCGCCGTACCCGGGACGGCCGCCGCGGCCGGCCCGATGTGCTCGATCGCGACCGCCGTCGAGACGGGCACGGCCTGGACCGGCTCCTCCGACGGGGCGATCCGTCGGAACCCCGCACCCCGTCACGACTCGGTGCCGCAGCCGCGCAGTCGGGCCGACGCGGACGCGCAGGTCCGCCCCGCGGCCGTCTCCGCACCGGATCCGTCCGTCCTGGACGGCGACCCGACCGCGGCGCGCCTGCGGGAGGCGTTCACCGAACGGCTGCGGGCCGCACGTGCCCAGGGGCGCTCGGTCGCCGAGCTCGCAGCGGCGTGCCGTCGGCCGGTCGCGGAGGTACGGGCGCTGCTCGGTAAGGAGGCCGAAGCCGGGGCCGGGACCGGAGGCGTCGCCGAGGTCGGGGCCCCGTCGGAGGGCGGGACCGGGGGCCGGACCGGGCCAGAGGCCGAGGTCGAGGTCGGGTTCGTCCGCTTCCCGTCGGTCGTCGCGACGTCGGAGGGCGTCCTGTCCGTACCGGCGCAGCGTTCGGCGCGCGAGGAGCCGCGGACCTTCGGGTCCCTGCGGCCCTCGCCCTCGCGCCGACTGCGCCGGATGCACCCGCGGGCCACATCGAACGGGCAGGAGGCGGCCGCACGGGAGACGGCCGCGACCGGCCCGGCCGGGGCGCGCCTCCCGGGTGCCGCCGCATGGACGGGCGAACTCGGCGGTGCGGCAGGCGCGGTGGCGGATCAGGTGGTGTCGGGGGCCGGTGCCACGACCGCGGTCCCCCTGGACGGCAGTGCCCCGCACGCCGAGGCGCCGCACGCCGAGCCGCCGCTCGGCATCCTGATCGGCGGGAACCCCGGCCTGCCCGAGGCCGTCGGTCGGCCGGAGGAGCGGGCGCCGGTCCGGGTGGTGGCCGAGCCGATCCGGGTCGGGCGCGGCACCAGCCTGGTGGTGCTGCCCTCCTGGCGCCCCGCCATCGCCGTCTCGGTGTCGACCGAGCAGCTGCTGGCCGCGACCGGTCTCGGCTTCGAGCAACTCGCGGGCGCCCGGCTTACGGTCCTGATGAACCCGAGCGCGCTGCACGACCGGGAGCTGGAACTGCACGGCTGGGAGCCCGGTCCGGGCACGCGGGGCCGACGCCGCGGGCGGACCTGACATCGCCTGACGGCTCCTGACAGCTCCTCGCGGGTACGGCCGGCCGCCGTGGGAGCTCGGCGGGCCCGACCGGCGAGCCCGGGCGGCGGGCGGCGGCTACCGGTCGACGGTCAGCGGACGGCCGGGGCGTTCGGGATGTACCCGAGGTCGACGGGCACCGGCGGGTTTCCGTCCACGGCCCAGCCCCGGCGGACGGCATCCAGCAGCTCCGGCAGCCGGGGCGGCCACAGGGCGTCGGCGTTCTCGTCGGCGAGGTCGGCCCGGGTCCACCAGCGCCAGTCGAGGATCCGGTCGACAGCGTGCACCTCGCTGACGTCGCCGACCGGGCCGCGGTGCGGTCCGGCGGTGAGGTAGATGTGCTCGTGCTGGCGGACCGGCGTGCCGTGCCAGGTGAAGTCGTGTTCCCAGGTGCAGAGCAGCGGGCCGGGTTCGAGGTCCGTCCAGCCGGTCTCCTCCCACAGCTCGCGCCGGGCACCCTCCCACGGGGACTCGCCCGGCTCCAGTCCGCCACCCGGCATCGTCCAGTGGACGCCGACCTCGTCGTTGTCCGAACGGAGCAGGAACACCGAGCCGTTCTCGTCCAGGACCACCGTGCGGGCGGCCTGCCGCGGCACACGCTTGTGGGGGCGCAGCAGATTTCGCATCGGGTTTCGCATCGGATCACTCTCGCAGCGGTCCCCTGGAACGTCGAGCGGATTCGCGCTCCGTCCGGCCTTTGAGGGCTCCGAGCCGCCTGGCGCGGGCGTGGGACCCGCCCGCTCGCCGTACCCTGACGGCCATGCCCGTACCCGCGATCATCTTCCCTGCCGATCCGCTCAACCCGCGTCGGCCCGATCCGCACTTCGCCTGGGAGGCCAGGCTGCTGCGGGAGTCGGGCGGCGAGCACCACCTGGTCGACCACGACGCGCTGCTCGCCGGCCAGGCCGCGGAGGCGGTCCGACGGGTGCCACGGGACAGCGGCCCGCTCTGGTACCGGGGTTGGATGCTCCCCTCCACCCGGTACGCCGACTTCGCCGTCGCGCTCACCGCCCGCGGCGGCAACCTGCTGACCAGCGCGCCCGGTTACGCGGCAGCGCATGAACTGCCCGGCTGGTACGGCGTGTTCGAAGGAGCGACGCCGGCGAGTACGTGGATCCCGTCGGACGGGCCGGTGGCGCCCGGGCCGCAGGAGCTGGCGGCGGCCGTGGCCCGACTCGGCGGGAGCGGCCCGGCGATCGTCAAGGACTACGTGAAGTCCCGCAAGCACGAGTGGCACGAGGCCTGCTACGTACCGGAGTTGGCCGACCTTCCGGCCGTCGGGCGGGTGGTGCGGCGGTTCGTCGAGCTGCAGGGCGAGTTCCTGGCCGGCGGGGTGGTGCTGCGGCGGTACGAGGAGTTCGAGCACGCCGACGGCAGTGCGGGGAACGCCGATGCCGCCGCGGGCACCGACGGCATTGGGGGCTCCGACTCCGGGGGCTCCGGCAGCTCCGGCAGTTCCGGCAGTTCCGGCAGTTCCGACGACTCCGACGGCTCCGACGGCTCCGACGGCGGCAAGGGGGACGGGCCGGGTACGGACGGGCGGGCCGTGGAGGCGCGGGTGTGGTGGCTGGACGGCCGACCGATCCTGGTCGGGCCGCACCCGGACGCCCCGCGCCAGAACGTCGAGCCCGACCTCACCGAGGTCGGGGCGCTGGTCCGGCGGCTCGGCTGCCGCTTCGTCACCACCGACCTCGCCAGCCGGGCCGACGGCTCCGGCTGGCGGGTGGTCGAGGTCGGGGACGGACAGGTGAGCGACCTGCCGCGCGGGATCGACCCGTCGGGGCTGCTGACCTCGCTGATCACCGCCTGACGGGCCCCGCGCGACGGCCCTCGCAAACCAGCCGCTCCCCTGACCGGGCGCCGTCCGGACAGAGCGCCGTCCGGGGAGCGGCCGGGGGCCTACCCGGCGGCGACGGTCTCGACTGCCGGGTGGCCGTCCGCGATGAACGCCTGCCAGAGCCGGGCGTACGTGCCACCCCGGGCGAGCAGTTCGGTGTGGGTGCCGTCCTCGACCACCCGGCCGTGATCCAGCACGATCACCCGGTCGGCGCGCTCGGCGGTGGTCAGGCGGTGGGCGATGACCAGCGTGGTGCGACCGCCGCTGAGCCGGTCCGCGGCGTGGTTGACCGCCGCTTCGGTGGCCAGGTCGAGAGCCGCGGTGGCCTCGTCGAGCAACAGGACGTCCGGGTCGACCAGTTCGGCCCGGGCCAGCGCGATCAACTGGCGCTGCCCCGCCGAGAGGTTGCGGCCACGGCCGGCCACCTCGTGGTCGTAGCCGCCCGAGAGCCGGACGATCATGTCGTGCGCGCCCACCGCCCGGGCCGCCGCCTCCACCTCGTCGGCCGAGGCGCCCGGTCGACCGTACGCGATCGCCTCGCGGACCGTGCCCGCGAACAGGTAGGCCTCCTGCGGCACCACACCCAGGCGGTGACGGTACTGCGCCAGGTCGTAGCGGGTGAGGTCGACCCCGTCCACCCGGACGGTGCCCTCGGTCGCGTCGTAGAACCGGGCGACCAGCTTCACCAGCGTCGACTTCCCGGCGCCGGTCTCGCCGACCAGCGCCACCGTCTGCCCGGCCGGGATGTGCAGGTTCACGCCGGACAGCACGTTCGGGGCGCCGTCCGCGCCGCCGTTGTAGGCGAAGCCGACCCCCTCGAAGTCGATCTCGCCGCGCAGCCCCTTGGACACCGGGACCGGGTCGGCCGCCTCGGCCGTGGTCGTCGGGGTGCGCAGCAGCTCGCGGATCCGGCCGAGGCCCACCGAGGCCTGCTGGTAGCCGTCGAAGACCTGGGACAGCTGGTTGACCGGTGCGAAGAACAGGTCGATGTAGAGCAGGTACGCGACCAGCGCGCCGACCGTCAGCGTTCCGGCGTCGACCCGGGCGGCACCGACGATCAGCACCAGCGCGGCGGCCACGCTGGAGAGGAACTGCACGAAGGGGAAGTACAGCGAGATGTACAGCTGCGCGCGGACCCGGGCCTCGCGGTAGGCGATGCCGCGCGCGACGAAACGGTCGGTGTTGGTGTCCAGACGGCGGAAGGCCTGGACGATGCGCATGCCGGCCACGTTCTCCTGGAGGTCGGCGTTGACGGCGCTGATCAGGTCGCGGGAGCGCTCGTACTGGTCCTTGGACTTCTTGCGGAACACCAGCGTGGCGATCACCAGCAGCGGCAGCACCGCGAAGACCACCAGGGCCAGGCCGGCGTCGATGATCAGCAGGGCGGCGAAGATCCCGGCGAAGGTCAGCAGGCTGACCACCGCGGTGACCATGCCGGTCTGCAGGAAGGACGTCAGCGAGTCCAGGTCCGTGGTCATCCGGGTCATGATCCGGCCGGTCAGCTCGCGCTCGTAGTAGTCCAGGCCGAGCCGGTTGAGGTGGGCGAAGATCTTCAGCCGGAGCGTGTAGAGGACGCGCTCGCCGGTTCTGCCGCTGACCCGGTTCTCGGCACCCTGCACCAGCCAGTCCAGCAGCACAACGACCAGCGCGGTGAGCGCGGCCACCGCGACGCCGGACATCAGGCCCTTGCGGACGCCCTCGTCGATGCCGTGCCGGATCAGCACCGGCAGGACGAGGCCGGCCGCCGCGTCCAGGGAGACCAGTAGGAGGGCGATGAGCAGCGGCGTGCGGAAGGGACGCAGCAGGCGGCTCAGGGTGAAGTCGGGGTCGCCGGCCTCGGCCTCGGCGCGGGGGACGGCCGGGGTGTCGGAGGCGGGCGGGAGGGCGGCGACCTTGTCCAGCAGGTCGGGTTCGGCGGTGCGGGCGGCCTTGGCCAGGGCGGGGGTGGGGAGGTCGGGGGTGGCGGGAGCGGACGGTTGCTCGGCGGACGGCTGCTGAGCCGACGGCTGCCGGCCCGACGGCTGTTCGGTGGCCGAGTGCTCGGCGGGTGCCGCGGCCTGCGACCGACCCGCCTCGGGGTCGGTGATCAGCGCCCGGTACCGGGGGCATCGGGCTTCGAGTTCCTCGTGCGTACCGAGGTCCAGCAGCCGACCGTGGTCCAGGACGGCGATCCGGTCGGCGAGCTGGAGGGTCGAACGGCGGTGGGCGATCAGCAGCGTGGTGCGGCCCGCCATCACCGAGCGCAGCGCGTCGTGGATCTCCGCCTCGACCTGCGGGTCCACCGCCGAGGTGGCGTCGTCCAGCAGCAGGATCCGGGGGTCGGTGAGGATCGCCCGGGCCAGGGCGATGCGCTGGCGCTGGCCGCCGGAGAGGGTCAGGCCCTGCTCGCCGACCTTGGTCTCGTAACCCTCCGGGAGCGCGCGGACGAACTCGTCGGCCTGGGCGGCGCGCGCGGCGGCGACGACCTGCTCGTCCGTGGCGTCCGGGCGGCCGTAGGCGATGTTGGTGCGGACCGACTCGGAGAAGAGGAAGCTCTCCTCCGGGACGATGCCGACCGTCGCACGGACCGAGTCCAGGGTGAGGTCGCGCAGGTCGTGGCCGTAGAGGCGGACGGTACCGGCGGCCGGGTCGTAGAAGCGGGGCACCAGCTGGGCCACCGTCGACTTGCCGGAACCCGAGGCGCCGACCACGGCGAGGGTCTCGCCGGGGGCCAGCTTCAGGCTGAGACCGTGCAGCACGGGGGCGGGGTGCTCGGGGTCGTAGCGGAACTCGACCTCGTCGAACTCCAGGGCGACCTCGGGGCTCCGGGGGCCGACGATGGTGCGCCGTGCGGTGTCGCCCTGCGGGGTGGTGCCGTGCGGGGTGGTGCCGTGCGGGGTGGTGCCGTGCGGCGGATCGGACGGGTCGCCGGACGGGGTGCCGTCGCGCGCCGGATCCGGAGCGAGGTCGGCGGTGAGGTCCAGGGTGAGCGCGTCCGGGCGTTCCTGGACCAGCGGGCGCTCGTCGATCAGCTGCAGGACGCGCTCCACGCCTGCCCGGGCCTGCTGGCCGACCGTGATGATCATGGTCAGCATCCGGACCGGGCCGGTCATCTGCGCGACGTACGTCGAGAAGGCGACGAAGGTCCCGAGCGAGACCTGTCCGTCGACCGCCAGCCAACCGCCGAAGGCCAGGACGGCGACCTGGGCGAGGGCCGGGATCGCCTGCATCGCCGGGTTGTAGCGGGCGTTGAGCCGGATCGACCGCAACCGGGCGGCGAACAGGTTGTGGGACGCCCGCTCCAGCTTGTCGAGCTCCTGCGCCTCCTGGCCGAAGCCCTTGACCACCCGGACGCCGCCGATCGCACCGTCCACCACGCCCGCGACGGCCGCCGCCTCCTGCTGGGCGGCCCAGGTGGAGGGGAACAGGCGCTTGCGACTGAGCACGGAGACCCACCACAGCGCGGGCGCCATGACCAGGGCGACCAGGGTGAGCGGCGGGGACAGCCAGAGCATCACGATCAGCGACATGACGAACATCAGCAGGTAGCCGGTCATCATCGGCACCATCGAGAGCAGCCCGTTGACCAGTTGGAGGTCGGAGGTCGCGCGCCCGACCACCTGGCCGGTGTCCAGCCGGTCCTGGCGGTGGCCGTCGAGCCGACCGAGCGACCGGAACAGGTCGCTGCGCAGGTCGTGCTGCACGTCGAGGGCGAGCTGGCCCCCGTAGTAGCGGCGGACCTGGGTGCAGCCGAAGACCACGACGGCGGCCAGCAACAGCACCACCGCCCAGGGAGCCAGCGAGCGGGTGTGGGCGACGATGACGTCGTCGATGATCAGCTTGGTGACCAGCGGCACCAGCGCGGTGACGGCCATGCCGAGGAGCGAGGCACCGAAGGCGAGCAGCAGGCTGCGACGCGACCGCCAGCTGTAACCGATGAGGCGGCGCAGCCAGCCGGCGGGCTCGGTGCGTCCGTCGGCGACGTCCGCTCCGGCAGCGCGCTCGCCGACCGGGACCTCCGGGGTCGTCGAGCCGGGGGCCGGTGGGCCGCTCGGGGATTGCTCCACCGTGGATCCGTGAGTCTCAGGCATATTTAGAGATGCTAACCATTTCGTCGAGTGGCCGCCACGGCGTTTCCGGCCCGGGTGGGTTCGGGGCGGGCCGGGGCAGCCCGGATCGTCCGGTCCGGCGGACTGGGCAACAGCCTGCGGCCGGCGGAGATTCCCGATCGAACATCCGCGCGGCCGGCGTCGACCACCGCCCCGCATCCAGGGTCGCCGACCGCCCGTCCGGCGCCCAGCGACCGGGGGCCGTCGCGCGCAGTCCTTTCGGCCTAGGCCTCCGGGCGGGCGCGCACGCGAGCGATGCCTGACGGGAAGCGCGAAGCCCGGCGGGAAGCGCGAAGCCCGGCGGGACAATACCGACCTCGGCCCCGGCCACTGACGGACTCGCCCGCCGACGGGCTCAGCTGCCCGCGGGCATCAACCCGCAGGCGTCAGTCTGTCGCGGACGTCGCGCCCGGAGGCTGCGCGCCCGCAGCGGCCGCATTCGCGGCGGCGGCGAAGGCGCCATGGGCGAGGGTGTGCAGCAGGGCGGCCATGCCGTCGCGCTGCAGGCCGGACCGCTCACCCTGCCCGGACCGCTCACTCTGGCCGGACCGCTCGCCCTGGCCGGGGTTCGAGCCGACGCTGTGCGGGGTCGAGTTGATCAGGCCGAAGACGGCGTGCACGGCGGCGCGCGCCACCGGCTCGGCTGTCGGGTCGGCCAGCGGCGGGTAGGCCTGCCGGACCACGTCCACCCACAGTTCGACGTAGCCGCGCTGGAGTCGGCGGACCGTGCGGCGGTCCTCCTCCTTGAGGTTCAGCAGCTCGCGGTCGTGCAGGGTGATCAGGTCGCGGTCGTCCAGGGCGAAGTCGACGTGGCCGCCGATCAGCGCGTCCAGTGCGGCGACCGGACCGTCGCCGCCGCCCGCCCGACGGCGCCCCTCCTCCAGCAGGCGCTCACTGATGCCGATCAGCAGGTCGGCGAGCATCGCGTCCTTGCCGGCGAAGTGGCGGTAGAGCCCGGGGCCGCTGATCCCGACGGCCTTGCCGATCTCGTCCACGCCCACGCCGAGGAAGCCGCGGGCGGCGAACAGTCGCGCGGCCTCCCGGCGGATCTGGTCGCGGCGTGGGAGCGCGGAGGTTGCGGGGACGTTCGGCATGCCGCCCATCGTAGACAGTCGGGTTATCGGTCGTTAACCTGGGCGGCGTAAGTTAACGTTAATTAACGTGGGACCCCTTGGGCGCAGCGGCGCCCACCTGGTGCCGAGGGCAAGGGAGCTCTTGGGAATGGTCATCTCAACCGCCGGCACAGCCACCGGCATCCAGCTCAGCGCGGCGAACGGCACGGCGGCGGCGCCGACCGCCGTACCGCCCGGAGCCGCCGCACCGGCGCCCCGGCTCGGCACCTCCGTCGACCCGGGCTCCGCGGCCTACCGCGCCAACACCGAGGCGCACCAGGAGCTGGTCGCCGAGCTGCGCGCGAAGCTCGACGCGGCCGCCCAGGGCGGCGGTGCCAAGGCCCGCGCCCGACACACCGCACGCGGCAAGCTCCTGCCCCGCGACCGGGTGGACACCCTGCTCGACCCGGCCTCGCCCTTCCTTGAGCTGGCCCCGCTGGCCGCCGACGGGATGTACGACGGGGCGGCGCCCGCGGCCGGAGTGATCGCCGGCATCGGCCGGGTCGCCGGCCGCGAGGTGGTGGTGGTCGCCAACGACGCCACCGTCAAGGGCGGCACCTACTACCCGATGACGGTGAAGAAGCACCTGCGCGCCCAGGAGGTCGCGCTGGAGAACCGGCTGCCCTGCGTCTACCTGGTGGACTCCGGCGGCGCCTTCCTCCCGATGCAGGACGAGGTCTTCCCCGACCGCGACCACTTCGGCCGGATCTTCTACAACCAGGCCAGGCTCTCCGCCTCGGGCATCCCGCAGATCGCCGCGGTGCTCGGCTCCTGCACGGCCGGCGGCGCGTACGTCCCGGCCATGAGCGACCAGGCCGTGATCGTCCGCAACCAGGGCACGATCTTCCTGGGCGGGCCACCGTTGGTGAAGGCCGCCACCGGTGAGGTGGTCACCGCCGAGGAACTGGGCGGCGGCGACCTGCACTCCCGCACCTCGGGTGTGACGGACCACCTGGCCGAGGACGACGCCCACGCCCTCTCCATCGTCCGCACGATCGTCGCCGGGCTCGGCCCGCGCGCGGCCAAGCCCTGGCCGCTCGCCCCCGTCGAGCCGCCGACCGTGGACCCGGCGGGCCTGTACGGGGCCGTCCCGGTCGACCCGCGCACGCCCTACGACGTGCGCGAGGTGATCGCCCGCCTGGTGGACGGCAGCCGCTTCGCCGAGTTCAAGGCCGAGTACGGCGCGACCCTGGTCACCGGCTTCGCCCGGATCCACGGCCACCCGGTCGGCATCGTCGCCAACAACGGCGTGCTGTTCTCCGAGTCGGCCCTCAAGGGCGCCCACTTCATCGAGTTGTGCGACCAGCGCGGCATCCCCCTCCTCTTCCTGCAGAACATCACCGGTTTCATGGTCGGCCGGCAGTACGAGGCGGGCGGCATCGCCAAGCACGGCGCCAAGATGGTCAACGCCGTCGCCTGCACCCGCGTCCCGAAGCTGACCGTGGTGATCGGCGGCTCGTACGGAGCCGGCAACTACTCGATGTGCGGCCGGGCCTACTCACCCCGCTTCCTGTGGATGTGGCCGGGCGCCAAGATCTCCGTGATGGGCGGTGAGCAGGCGGCCTCCGTCCTCGCCACCGTCCGCCGCGACCAGCTGGAGGCGCACGGCGAGCAGTGGCCGACCGAGGCGGAGGAGGAGTTCAAGCGCCCCGTCCGCGAGCAGTACGAGCGCCAGGGCAACGCCTACTACGCCTCCGCCCGGCTCTGGGACGACGGTGTGATCGACCCGATGGACACCCGCACCGTCGTCGGCCTCGCACTCACCGCCTGCGCCAACGCCCCGCTGGCGCCGCCGGCCCCGTACGGCGTCTTCCGCATGTGATTCCTCCTCATGGCGCCCCTGCGTTCGTGATCCCTCCCTTCCGGGTGTGACGTCCACGGCGCCGGTCCGACCCCGGGCCGGCGCCCGACCGCCCACCGCCACCTCCTTCGTACGGCTCCCCTCGACCCGGAGGAACGCCTCCCATGTTCGACACAGTTCTGGTCGCCAACCGCGGCGAGATCGCCCTCCGGGTGATCCGCACCCTGCGGCGGCTCGGTGTCCGCTCGGTCGCCGTGTTCAGCGACGCGGACGCCGACGCTCCGCACGTCCGCGAGGCGGACGTCGCGGTCCGGCTCGGCCCGGCCGACCGCAGCGACAGTTCGGCCGCCGAGACCTACCTGCGGACCGACCAGATCCTCGCCGCCGCCCGCCGCACCGGCGCCCAGGCCGTCCACCCCGGTTACGGCTTCCTCGCCGAGAACGCCGGCTTCGCCCGCGCCTGCGCCGACGCCGGCCTCGCCTTCATCGGACCGCCTCCCGGTGCGGTCGAGCTGATGGGCGACAAGATCAACGCCAAGGAGGCCGTCCGGGCCGCCGGCGTCCCGGTGGTCCCGGGCAGCCAGGCCACCGCGCCCACCGACGAGGAGCTCGTCGCCGCCGCCGACGAGATCGGCTACCCGGTGCTGCTCAAGCCGTCCGCCGGCGGTGGCGGCAAGGGCATGCGCCTCGTGCGGGACAGGGCCGAGCTGCCCACCGAGATCGCCGCCGCCCGCCGCGTCGCGCGGACCGCCTTCGGCGACGACACCCTGCTGCTGGAGCGCTGGATCGACCGGCCGCGCCACATCGAGGTGCAGGTGCTGGCCGACGCCCACGGCACCACCATCCACCTCGGCGAGCGCGAGTGCAGTCTGCAGCGCCGCCACCAGAAGCTGATCGAAGAGGCTCCCTCCGTTCTCCTCAATGCCGAGACCCGCGCCGCGATGGGCGCCGCGGCCGTCCGTGCCGCGGAGTCCTGCGGCTACACCGGGGCCGGCACCGTGGAGTTCATCGTCCCCGGCATCGACCCGGACGCCCCCTCCGCCGCCGAGGGGGTGCGGGACTTCTTCTTCATGGAGATGAACACCCGTCTCCAGGTGGAACACCCCGTCACCGAACTCGCCGTCGCCGTCGGCGCCGACGCGACCAGGCTCGACCTGGTCGAGTGGCAGCTGCGCGTCGCCGCCGGCGAACCGCTCTCCTTCGCCCAGTCCGACATCTCCTTCCTGGGCCACGCCATCGAGGCCCGCATCTGTGCCGAGGACCCGGAAAGGGACTTCCTGCCCACCGGCGGCCGCATCCTCACCCTGGACGAGCCCCAGGGCGAGGGCATCCGCGTCGACTCCGGAGTCGCCCCCGGAACCGTCGTCACCAGCGCCTACGACCCCATGCTCGCCAAGGTCATCGCGTACGGGCCCGACCGCCCGACCGCGCTGCGCCGGCTCCGCGCCGCGCTGGCCGACACCCGCATCCTGGGTGTCACCACCAACACCGGCTTCCTGCGGCGGCTCCTCGCACACCCCGAGGTCGCCGCCGGCCGACTGGACACCGGCCTCGTGGAGCAGACCGCCCAGCAGCAGCCGGCCCTGCTCACCTCGTCGTACTCCCCCGTCAACGCGACCGCCCCGGCCGAGGCCACGGCGCCCGCCCACCCCGGGAACGGGACCGACGCCGCAGCGGCCGAACCGCCGTCGCCCGCGCACCTCCTCTACTTCGCAGCCGCGCTCGCACGGCACCTGGAACTCACCCCGGCCGCCACCCCCGGCGGCTGGACCGACCCGTTCTCCCTTCCCTCCGGCTGGCGCCTGAGCGGCACCCCCGCCTGGACGACCCACCGACTCCGTACCTCCGGCCAGGACCCGGTCTCGGTGCGCATCCGTTCGATCACTGCGAGCAACGTAGTCGACGCCACTGACAATTCCGCCGGGCGGGCCCGTGAGGTGGAGCTCCGGCTCGGCGACGGGGCGGTGCACCGCGCCCGCGCGGCCCTGGCCGGCAACCGGCTGCACCTGACCGTCGACGGCCTGCAGACCACGTTCTCGCTGGCCACCGACGCCACCCCCGGCCTCGCCGCCGGACCGGTGACCTGGCTCGGCATCGAGGGCGACGCCTGGCCGATGCACACCTACGACCCGGCCGTCGAGAGCGCCGCCGGGGCCGGCGCCCACCACGGCGCGCTGACCGCCCCGATGCCGGGCACCGTCACCGTCGTCAAGACCACGGCGGGCGAGACGGTCCGCAAGGGCCAGCCCCTGCTCGTGCTGGAGGCCATGAAGATGGAACACGTGATCGCCGCGCCGCACGACGGCGTGGTCGCCGAACTGCGGGCCACCGCCGGTGCCACCGTCGCGATGGAGGACCTGCTGGTCGTGGTCACCCCGGTCGAGGAGGCCGCCGGCGGGGAGACCGCCGCCGAGCCGGCCGGCGCCCCCGCGGAGCCCGCGGAGGTGAGGTCGTGACCGCCCCCGCCCGCGAACCCGACGCCCTCGACCTGGGCCTGCCCGACCCCGTCCGCGCCCCCGGCCTGCCCGAGGAGGTCCGGATCCACGAGGTCGGCCCCCGCGACGGCCTGCAGAACGAGGGCGCCCTGGTGCCGGTCGAGGTCAAGGCCGAGTTCATCGCCCGGCTCGCCGCCGCCGGCCTGCGCACCGTCGAGGCCACCAGCTTCGTGCACCCGAAGTGGGTGCCCCAGCTGGCCGACGCCGAGGACCTGATGCCCAGGCTCGCCGACCTGCCGGAGCGCCACCCCGGCCTGCGGCTGCCGGTCCTGGTGCCCAACGAGCGCGGCCTGGACCGCGCGCTCGCCCACCGCGCCGGCGACATCGCGGTGTTCGCCAGCGCCACCGAGACCTTCGCCCGCCGCAACCTCAACCGCTCGGCGGACGAAGCCATGGCGATGTTCCACCCGGTCGTGACGCGGGCCACCGAGGCCGGGGTCGCGGTCCGCGGCTACCTCTCGATGTGCTTCGGCGACCCGTGGGAGGGGCCGGTCCCGGTCCCGCAGGTGGTCCGCTACGGCGTCCGGCTGCTGGAGATGGGCTGCTCCGAACTGAGCCTCGGCGACACGATCGGCGTGGCCACCCCGGGCCAGGTGAGCGCCCTGCTGACCGGCTTCGCCCGGGCCGGGGTGCCGGCCGACCGGCTCGCCGTGCACTTCCACGACACCTACGGCCAGGCGCTCAGCAACACCCTCGCGGCGCTGCGCGAGGGCGTCACCACGGTGGACGCCTCGGCGGGCGGCCTGGGCGGCTGCCCGTACGCGAAGAGCGCCACCGGCAACCTGGCCACCGAGGACCTGGTCTGGATGCTGCACGGACTCGGCATCCGGACCGGCGTGGACCTGCGCGCCCTCGTCGCGACCAGCGGTTGGATGGCCGAACGTCTCGGCCGCCCGAGCCCCTCCCGCACCGTCCAGGCGCTGCTCGGCGCCGCCCGGGGCTGACCCGCCCCGCCGCTGCTCCGGCGCCGGTCGCGCCCCGTACGGTCCGGCCGGCGCCACGCACCCCGTCCGCCCCCACCACCCACCCCCGACCGCACCCGCGCGTCCGTCCGACCGACGGACGCCGGTCGTCCCGCTCACGCCCGCGGCCACCAGGCCGGGCATCAGGAGGATCACCATGCTCGACCACCGACTCAGCAGCGAGTACGAGGAACTCCGGCGCACCGTCGCCGAGTTCGCCCAGGACGTGGTGGCGCCGAAGATCGGCGAGTTCTACGAGCGGGAGGAGTTCCCCTACGAGATCGTCCGCGAGATGGGGCGGATGGGGCTCTTCGGTCTGCCCTTCTCGGAGGAGTACGGCGGCATGGGCGGCGACTACTTCGCCCTCGGCCTCGCCCTGGAGGAGCTCGCCCGCGTCGACTCCTCGGTGGCGATCACGCTGGAGGCCGCCGTCTCGCTCGGCGCGATGCCGATCTACCGCTTCGGCACGGAGGAGCAGAAGCGCGAGTGGCTGCCCCGGCTGACCTCGGGCGAACTCCTCGGCGCCTTCGGCCTCACCGAGCCGGAGGGCGGCTCGGACGCCGGCGCCACCCGCACCACCGCGCGGTACGACGAGACCACCGACGAGTGGGTCATCAACGGCACCAAGTGCTTCATCACCAACTCCGGCACCGACATCACCGGTCTGGTCACCGTCACCGCGCTCACCGAACCGATCGCTCGTTCGAGTGAAGAAGGCGAATTCCGCTCGCCCACGCGGGAGATCTCCTCCATCATCGTGCCCACCGGGACCCCGGGGTTCCAGGTCTCGAAGAAGTACTCGAAGGTCGGGTGGAACGCATCCGACACCCGCGAACTGTCCTTTACCGACTGCCGCGTTCCCGCGGCCAACCTGCTGGGCGAGCGTGGCCGAGGCTACGCCCAGTTCCTGCGGATCCTCGACGAGGGCCGCATCGCGATCGCGGCCCTGGCCACCGGCCTGGCCCAGGGCTGTGTCGACGAGTCCGTGAAGTACGCCGGCGAGCGCCGGGCCTTCGGCCGGCCGATCGGCGCCAACCAGGCCGTCCAGTTCAAGCTTGCCGACATGGAGCTGCGCGCCCACACCTCCCGCCTGGCCTGGCGGGACGCCGCCTCCCGGATGCTGCACGGTGAACCGTTCAAGAAGGAGGCCGCGATCGCGAAGCTGTACTCGTCCGAGGCCGCCGTCGACAACGCCCGCGAGGCGACCCAGATCCACGGCGGGTACGGCTTCATGAACGAATTCCCGGTCGCGCGCTTCTGGCGCGACAGCAAGATCCTGGAGATCGGGGAGGGCACCTCCGAGGTCCAGCGCATGCTCATCGCCCGGGAGCTCGGCATCAGCTCGTGACCGCGCGTTGCTGACCGGCGTGTTGTGACCGACTCGTTGGTGACCTTCGCGGCCGTGACGGCGCCTTCGTGACCGTCACGGCCGCGGCGGCCGCAGCGGCCGCGAAGGCCTCGGCGGCCGCGAAGGTCACGATGGCCGCAGCAGTCACGGCGGTCACGCCCTGAGCCGAGCCCTGCCGGGTCAACGCTCCTCTCCACAACCGGCATTGGGGAGCGGGCCACGGCGGAGGAGGCGCCAGGAGGAGACGACCGGACGACCTCTCAGGGGATCACGATCACCGGGCGGTTGGCCCGCCGCGCCAGCCGTCCGGAGACCGAGCCGAAGATCTTGCCGAGCAGACCGTGCGTCGTGCCGACGACGATCGCGTCGGCGGCGTACTCGCGGCCGACCTCCTCGATCTCGTGGCAGATGTCGCCGCCGCGCTCGACCAGGATCCACGGCACCCCGGCGAGGAAGTCCGCGCAGGCGAGCTCCAGGCCGAGGACCTCGGTCCGGTGGTCGGGGAGATCGACGAAGACGGGAGGTTCACAGCCGGCCCAGACCGTGGCCGGCAGCCGGTTGGCGACGTGCACGATCACCAGGCCGCACTGCGAACGACGCGCCATGCCGACCGCGTAGGCGAGGGCGCGCTCGCTCGACAGCGAGCCGTCGAAGCCGACCACCACTCCGTGCTGGAACGTCGGGTCGAGCGCCGGCGCGGGGGTGTCCTGCACCGACGGCTCGAAGAGCCCGTCGAAGGCGTCGGCCGCGCCGGAGGCCGCTTCCGGACGCTCCGCGCCCGGGCCCAGGCGGCCCGTCACCGGAGACCCCGCAGGGTCGGCCGGGGGCTCGCCACGCCGTTGGCGGGGCCCTGGACGGTCGCGGCGGGCGAGGCTGCCACGGCGGGCGAAGCCGCGCAGAGCGCGTGCGAGACCGTGGGGTCCGTCGCCACCGGCATCCGGCTCCGCAGGCCGAGTCCCCTCGATGCCCCCCGGCACCTCGCTGCGAGCCTCGATCCGCGACTCGCCGCACGCATCGGCGCACCCATCGGCGTGCGCGCCCCCGCGCCCGTCGGCCGGGCCGGCCTCACGGCCGTCCTCATGGCCGTACTCACGGCCGTCGGTGTGTCCGTCGCTGCGTCCGTCTCCACGACTGCCCCCGCCAATGACTCCGTCGCCGTCCACTCCGCTGTCCACAGGACCGTCCGCGAACTCACCCGTGCCGCCGTCGCTGCGCTCGGAGGCAAGCCCGTCGACCGGGCCGAGGTTCGTGCGGACGCCGTCTCGTCCCCCGGTCGCCGCTCCCGCGCTGCGGGGCGTGTCCGGTTCAACCGGTCGGGGAGGCTCAAAACCAGCCATGGCTCACGGCTCTTCGAGGGAGAGGGGCCGACAGGAGAGGACAACGCTGCCCGGGCAGCAGGCCCGCCCACGGGATGACGTCGGTCCGCACCGCGCAGCACCGTATGTGACCTGTTCCTTTCAGAGTACGACGGGCGCGGGGCCCGGCCCAGCGGCGAAGCCCCGGAGCGACGTTGTTCCCGCGAAAGGAGGATGCGCCCGCCGTGGCAGTGCGCCCTGCCCGCGGGCGATCGCGCCCCCTCCGGAAAGGGGTTCCCTGGAGCTTGACTGAGCGGACCGGGCGGCGCAACAGCCCCCCGGGACACCGTGACCGGACTGTCATTGATCGGCGACGATCCGTTGCCGCACGTCGCGAACCGTCACGCCCCACCGGTCGCATCCGGCCCCGCCGGCCTGCCCGCGCACCATCCGCACCCGGCCCGGACGGGATCCGTACGCCAGGTGCCGGAGCCCGATCCAGCCACTTGGTACGGCTTCGCGACGCGCTCTGGCATTTGCCAGGTGCATAGCCGCAGGCGCTGGCACCATGCTCGGCATGCCCCTGCTCCTGTTCGACCTCGACAACACGCTGCTCCCCCGGGACGCCGCTTTCCGGGCCTGGGCGCAGGACTTCCTGTCCGATCACGACCTCCCGCCCGGCGACCTCGACTGGTTCGTCACCATCGACGGCGGCGGCTACGTGCCGCGCAGCACCGTACTGTCCGCGGTCCGGCGCCGCTACGGCCTAGACGTCTCCGCCGACTTCCTGCTCGCCCACTACCGACGCGGCATCAACTCCCACATCCACTGCCCGCCCCGGCACATCGAGGCGCTGAAGGCCGCGCGGGCGGCCGGGTGGACGCTCGGGATCGTCAGCAACGGCGGCACCCGGCCGCAGTTGGAGAAGATCCGGCGGACCGGTCTGGGGCCACTGGTCGACGGCTGGGTCATCTCCGAGGAGGCCGACTGCGTCAAGCCGGATCCGCTGATCTTCGAGATGGCCGCCCAGCGCTGCGGCGTCGTGCCCACCGGCGACTGGGCCGCGCACACCTGGATGATCGGGGACCACGCGCCCGCCGACATCGCCGGGGCCGAACTGACCGGGCTGCGCAGCGTCTGGCTGCACCACGGCCGGCCGTGGGCGGAGAGCGGCTACCGGCCGACGCTGAAGGCGGCCGGGCTGCCGGAGGCCGTCGGCCAGGTGCTCACCGCGCGCAACGCGCCGGCGCCCCGGCCGGGGATCCGCGCCACCGGGCCCGCCCGGCGGCGGGCTGCCGGGGTACCGGTGCGGGCGGCGACGGCGCTGGTCGGCGCACGGTCCGGCGCACTCTCGACGGCGTCCGCCCCGGAGGGTCCGAATGCGCCCTTTCCTGCGAACGCCGGGGCGGACAGCGCTCCGGGAGTCGGAGCCGGAACCGGTGTCCGAAACCGATCCGCCGGGTTTGCCGTGATCGCCGACGCCCTCACCGGCGTCGCGGCGGCATCCGGGGCGCGGGCGGGCACCGTGCCGGGGGAGGGTGCGGACGGCTGCGGGCCGGCCCCGGCGGCGCGCCCGACACCCCTCCGTGCGGCGCCCCTCGCTCCGGCAGCCCTCGCTCCGGCAGCCCTCGCTCCGGCGGACGAGGGGGCCGCCGCGCCCACCCGGGCCGCCTTCGCCGCGACACCCGCGACACCCGCGACACCCGCGACACCCGCGACACCCTCAGTACGCGCGACGCCCCCCGCGCGCACCGCACCCACCGCACCCACCGTCGTCACCGCGACCGCGGCACCGGCCGCAGCCGCAGTCGCGGTCGCAGCGGTCGCTCGGTAGCGCCCGCCGGTCAGCCCTCCGCCGACGTGCGGCTCCACCAGCAGGTTCGGGCCTGCTCGACGAACCCGAGCGTGCGGTAGAGCGGTTCGCCGAGCGTGGTGGCGACCAGGGTGGCCGGGCGGTCCGGGTGCGCGTGGACCAGCGCGGTCCGCAGGACGGCCTTCGCCACTCCGCGGCCGCGCCAGTCGGGCAGGGTGGCGACCCAGTACACGCCGGTGGCCCGCCCGTCGTCGTAGGTGAGGCAGGTGCCCGCGACGGCGCCGTCGACGCGGCCGAGCCACGCCCGCCATCCGGGTTCGCCCAGCAACTGCTCCGGGAGCGCCTCGCCGCGCACCCAGGGCTGGCGGGCGGGCAGCGGGAAGCCCTCCACGATCGCGCGTTCGACCAGCGCGAAGCCGTCCCCGTCCAGCACCTCATCGACCGTCAGGCTGCCGCCTCCGTGCGCCCCCGAGACCGCGGGCAGGGCGGTCGTCGCGCCCTCGACCGGGCCCGGGTCCCGGACCATCACCGGCATCTCCGGCATCCGGGTGGCCCCGAAGCGGGAGAGGTCGAGCCCGCCGTACGGGTCCTCCAGGGTGAAGCGTATGGTCGACCACTCGCTCAGCAGGTCCGCCAACTCCTTTTCCACCGCGCCGGGTTCGGCGTAGGGGCGGGTCACCACGACGCGGTGCGAGTCGTCCGGTGTGCGGGCGCAGCGGACGGCCGTCAGACCGGGGAGAACGAGGGATCGCCAGCCGTGCACGCGGGCTTGGGCGAGCCAGAAGGCGGCGGCGTTGTCGTTGGCCCGTTCGAGCCGGCTGTTGCTGTTCACGGCAGGACCGTAACCCGGCGGTCCGGATACCGGTTCCGCCGCACCAGGCTTGGCCGGATGAAGCCTGGGAGGCGCACGACTCACGTCCGTGCGCCCTCTCGTGCACCGCCGATTTTCGGTCAATTTCGCGCCGATCCCTCCCCCTTGGGCAAATCCGCAGCCCAGACCCGCCGATCGGGCGCACGAGGGCCGGACACCCCAGGAGCGGCCCCGCGACAACCAGCCACCGTTGCCCCGGCCCTCTTCCCAGAAGGGTCGACGGGTGCCACGCTTCGTGATCGAATGCATCACGCCAAATTGCCATGTCGACATAGCGTCGGATGGTGAACTTGTCACAACGGCAATGGTCCACCCGATAGATTTCGATCTTGGCCAGCAGTGCCGCACCACCCACACCACACCACCGAGGGGGCTTGAGCGCCTTGAGCAGGGTGAGCAGGAGCGACGCGGGTCCTGACAGCGGCCAGGCGGTGGCCGGCACCGCGGGTCGGTCCGCGAGAAGCACCGGCACCTCCGCCACCTCCGCGATCGCCGCCAGCACCCGCACCCCGGGCGCCGCCCCGCACTCCTCGTACCCCGCAGTGCCCTCCCCCGCCGGTGACCCGGGCACGACCCCGGCCGGCGCCGAGCACCGCGCAACGGCACCGTACGGCGGCCAGCCCCCGTTCGCCGGGCAGAGCAGCCCGGGGCAGAGCGGCCCGGGGCAGCACGGCCCGGGGCAGCACGGCCCCGGACAGAACACCGGCGGCCAGCACGCCGCCGGACTCCCCGTCAGCGGGGGGCACCCCGCCGGCGGCGGCCAGCCGTTCGGAGGCCAGCCGACCGGCGGACAGCCCGTCAGCCGAGGCCTCGTCAGCCACGCACCGGCGTACGGCGGCGAGCACCCCGGCTACGCAGGAAACCCCGGCTACCCCGCCTACTCCGGCCACCCCTCGCACCCCGCCCACCCCGGCGGCGTTCCGGGCCCGAACGGCGCCTCCGGATCCGTCGGCGGCCCGCTCGGCGGACTCGCGCTCGGTTCCGCCCCCGGCCACGGGCCGCTGGGCCACGGCGGCGGCCCCGGTGCGAACGGCTCGCTCTCGTCGGTGACGGCCGCCGCGCCGCGCAAGCTGTCGGGCCGACGCCGCCGGGAGACCGTCGCGGTGCTGATCTTCGGCGGCGCCCCGATCTTCGAGAGCTCCATCCCGCTCTCCGTCTTCGGCGTGGACCGCCAGGACGCCGGGGTGCCCCGCTACCGCCTGCTGGTCTGCGCCGGCGAGGAGGGGCCGCTGGCGACCACGGGCGGCCTGACCCTCTCCGCCCCGTACGGCCTGGAGGCCCTCGCCCGGGCCGGCACGATCGTCGTACCGGCCTGGCGCTCGATCTCCCAGCCCCCGCCCGTCGAGGCCATCACCGCCCTGCGCAAGGCCCACCACGAGGGCGCGCGGATCATCGGCCTCTGCACCGGCGCCTTCGTCCTGGCTGCGGCCGGCCTGCTCGACGGGCGGCCGGCCACCACCCACTGGATGTACGCGCCGACCCTGGCCAAGCGCTACCCGCGGGTGCACGTCGACCCGCGCGAGCTGTTCGTGGACGACGGCGACGTGCTCACCTCGGCAGGCACCGCCGCCGGCATCGACCTGTGCCTGCACGTGGTGCGCAGTGACCACGGCGCCGAGGCGGCCAACGCGCTGGCCCGCCGCCTGGTGGTGCCCAGCCGTCGCGGCGGCGGAGGACAGGCCCAGTACATCGATCAGTCTTTACCGGAGGAGATCGGCAACGACCCGTTGGCCGAGGTGGTCACCTGGGCGCTGGAGAACCTCAACCAGCAGTTCGACGTCGAGGTGCTGGCGGCTCGCGCGTACATGAGCCGGCGCACCTTCGACCGGCGGTTCCGCACGCTCACCGGCAGTGCGCCGCTGCAGTGGCTGATCACCCAGCGGGTGCTCCAGGCGCAGCGGCTGCTGGAGACCTCGGAGCTGTCGGTGGACGACGTCGCGCGCCGGTGCGGGTTCCGTTCGCCGGTGGCGCTGCGCGGGCACTTCCGCCGCCAGCTCGGGGTGTCCCCGGCCGCGTACCGGACCAGCTACCGGGCACGCCGTCCCGGGCAGCAGTCGCCCGCGGCGGCCGGTGCGCACGGCGGCGACCTGCGGCTGCCCGGCGCGCTGTCGCACGCGGCGGCCTCCTCGGCGGCGGGCGGAGCGCTGTTCGGCGGGGCGCACGGCGGGCCGTCGGCGCAGCCGTTCGCGGCCGGGCCGGGGGCGCCGGTGCCGGTCGGTCCGCACGGGCAGCCGATGCACGGGCAGCCGATGGGCCACGGTCAGCCGGGCGGGTTCGGTCCGGGACAGGCCGGGACGCCGGCCGCCCAGGCCTTCCACGCCCGTGCCGGTCAGGCGTACCCGCACCAGCCGGCCGCGCAGCAGCCGCACCCCGGGCAGCAGGGTGCGGCGGGGCGCGGTCCGGTGCGGCCACCGCTGGTGCCGCCGCAGGCCGGGCCGGGCGCGGGGGCGGGACGTCCACCGCGTACCGCCGAGCACGCGGCGGCCGAGGACGGCCTCCCCCAGCCGGGGGCGCGCGGTCAGGGCCAGGGGCACCGGAGCGCGGTCGAACGGCCCGCGGACGAGCCCGGCGCGGCCGGGCGCGGTCACGGTGCGGCCGCCGGACGGATGGCGGCCCCCGCCGGGCAGCCGACGCCGGGGGCGGGCGAGCTCCGCGGCCGGCAGGCGCGGGCGCCGCAGGTCCGCAGCCAGGGCGGTCGGCCCGCGGCCGACGGCGCCCGGGCGGCGCGCGATGCCCGTGCCGGGCGGGACGGACACGCGGTCCGCACCGGCCGGGAGGGCGAGCACGCGGACGGCCGCGGCGCGCACGACGGGGCGGAGGAGCACCAGGCCGAGGGCTGTGCTCCGGCACCCCGCTCGGCTCCACCGGTCCCCACGGCGCGTGATCGCGCCGTAGGGTGAGTTGCGTGAATGACCGTTTGGTATGGATCGACTGTGAAATGACCGGCCTCGACCTCGACCGGGACGCTCTGGTCGAGGTCGCGGTGCTGGTGACGGACTCCGAGCTGAACGTCCTCGGCGAGGGCGTGGACGTCATCATCCGGCCGCCGGCGGAGGCCTTGGCGAACATGCCCGAGGTGGTGCGCGCGATGCACACCGCCTCCGGCCTGCTGGAGGAGCTCGAGCAGGGCGTGACCCTGGCCGAGGCCGAGGAGCGGGTCCTCGCGTACGTGCGCGAGCACGCGCCGGAGGCCGGGAAGACGCCGCTGTGCGGCAACTCGGTGGCCACCGACCGCGGCTTCCTGGCCCGGGACATGCCGGCCCTGGAGAAGCACCTGCACTACCGGATCGTGGACGTCTCCTCGATCAAGGAGCTGGCCCGCCGCTGGTACCCGAAGGCGTACTACAACAGCCCGCAGAAGGGCGGCAACCACCGGGCGCTCGCCGACATCCGGGAGAGCATCGACGAACTGCGGTACTACCGCGAGGCCGTGTTCGTCCCCCAGCCCGGCCCGGACGCCGACACCGCGCGCACCATCGCCGCGAAGTACCAGGCCCCCACGAGCTGACCCGGTAGCACCCGGCGGTGGCCCGGAACGGGGTCCGCGGGGGTGCCGCGTCTGCCGGAACGGAACCCTGGCGCGAGCACCCTCTCGGATCCTGTAGAGTTCTTCCTGTCGGAACGGGAACGCGAGAGCGGGAACGGACCGGACAGATGGTGGGTGTAGCTCAGTTGGTAGAGCACCTGGTTGTGGTCCAGGTGGCCGCGGGTTCGAGTCCCGTCACTCACCCCAGAGCCCGAGGGGCCGATCTCTTCAAGAGGTCGGCCCCTCGGGCGTTTTCGCGTTCCTCCGATATCGCACCCCTTCAATTGCGCCCGGTGGCCCGGGTTTTCCGGTCGACCCCTGCCGCCCGAAGCTACCGGCTAGTAACATCGTCGCCATGACCACACCTACGATCGGCCAGATGCTCGACGCCACCGTGCCGATGGCGCACACCCTGAAGCTCGAGTACCTGGAGACCACCCCGGAGCGCGCCGTGCTCCGGCTGCCCGACCAGGCCGAGTTCCACAACCACGTCGGCGGCCCGCACGCCGGCGCGATGTTCACGCTCGCCGAGTCCGCCAGCGGCTGCATCGTGCTCGCCGCCTTCGGCGACCAGCTGTCCCGGGCCGTGCCGCTCGCCGTGAACGCCGAGATCGGGTACAAGAAGCTCGCCATGGGTGAGGTCACCGCCACCGCCGTGCTCGGCCGCCCGGCCGCCGAGGTCGTCGCCGAGCTGGACGCCGGCGGCCGCCCGGAGTTCCCGGTCACCGTCGAGATCACCCGCGCCGACGGCGCCGTCACCGGTGTGATGACGGTCACCTGGACCCTGCGTCCCAACTCCTGACCGCCGCGCGGTCGGTGGCCCCGGGGAACGCCGGCCCGGGGCCGCTCCCGCGATGACTGTCCGTGACGGCGGGCGTGACCTCACCGCCCGTCCGCTCGTTCTCAACTCACGTGCGAGCCAATCACGCGACCAAGCCCCGGGAACCCGCCAGCCGCGGCGTCGCCGGAGCCCGCGGCAGAATCACGCGGTGGCTGCCCCGCCCCCGCGTCGTCGCAGCCGCCGGAGCCCTGCTCGCACAGCTCTGGGGCCTCGGCGCAGCCGGCGCGTACGCGGCGTCCGCCGACCCGCTGCGGGAACCCGCCCGACCCGCCGTCCGCCGCGTCCCGCACGGCGCACCGGCGCTCGGCGGGCCGGCCCTCGACACGGCCGCACCCGACGCCCCCGCACTCGACGGACAGTCAGCCGCACGCCCCGTCGGCCAGGAGCCTTCGACGGGCGAGGCGCCGCGCCGCTCCCCCGGGCTCCTCGGGGGCCTCACCGGCACCACAGCCGAAGGAGCCGCCGGAGTGTCCGGGGGCAGCCTGCAGGAACGGATCCGGGCCGGCGGGCTGCCGCTGCCCGGCCAGCGGGCGGCCGTCCCCGACGCCTTCGCGATCGCCTCCGGCCTGCTCGACACCGTCCCCGCCCAGGCCGACCCGGCCGAGACCCGCGCCATCTGCGAAGGCGGGCCCGCCGGCCTGCCCTCCGGCGACCGGACGCACCCCGGCACCAACCGCTCCACCGAGCCGCGGCAGGGCGAGGGCGCGGACGCCCCGCCGATCCTGGAGGCCTCCGAGACCGACACCGCGACCGGGACCCCCGCCGATCGGGACACAACGACGGCCCCCGCCGGCCCTGCCGCACCGGGCGACGGCGGGACGCCCGAGACCCTCGCCATCGCCGACACCGCCACGGTGACCCCCGTGGAGCACGGTTCCACCACCGCGACCGCCGTACTCGCCCCCATCGCCGCCGGACTGCTGCTCACCGGAGCGGCCATGTGCAAGCACCGCGGGCTGCCGCGCGGCCACTGAGCGGGGTGGCTGCCCCCGGAGGAGCTCCGGGAGCCGGCCCCGGCGGCCGCTTCCGGCGCCATCGACGGGAGTTCGCACCGGGGGTCGGGGCGGACCCGGGTGGCCGGACCGAACGGTTCGGCGTTCGCGACGGGGTCGTCGGCCCGCCGACGCGGCCCCGGCGGCGAGGCCCGATCGCGGACCTGCACCGATGACGCAGTCGGCAGCACGCGTCACGGCGGGGGCGCGGCGGCGACCACCGGCCGTCAGCGGAAGACGCCCGGCGGCGGTTCCGGCGACGGCGCCGCCGTGGCGTCCGTCGCGGGCGCGGCCCCGGCGGCGAAGTCGGTGAGGCCGCGGCCGTGTTCGACCCTGGCGTGGGCGGAGTCGGAGGCGGCGCGGCGGGTCAGGTCGGCGACCGGGAGGGGGGTGTGGGCGGCGGCCAGGACGAGGTTGCCGAAGCGCTTGCCGCGCAGGACGGCCGGGTCGGCGATCAGGCAGAGTTCGGGGAAGACCGCGCCGAGGGTGGAGACTTGGGAGCGGGCGAAGGGGAGGGCGCCGCCGTCGGCAATGTTCGCGGAGTACCAGCCGCCGGGGGCCAGGGCTCGGGCGGCGAGGGTGGTGAACTCGACGGTGGTGCAGTGGGCCGGGGTGCGGGCACCGGAGAAGACGTCGGTGATGACCAGGTCGACGGTGCCCTCGGGGGTGCGCTCCAGCACGCTGCGGGCGTCCCCGCCACGCACCTTGATCTGCCAGCCGCGGTCCAACGGCAGTTCGGCGCGGACGAGTTCGGTGAGCGCGGTGTCGATCTCGGCGACCTGCTGGCGGGAGCGCGGCCGGGTGGCGGCGACGTAGCGGGCCAGGGTGAGGGCGCCGCCGCCCAGGTGCAGGACGGTCAACGGGCGGCCCGGCGGGGCGACCAGGTCGATCAGGTGGCCGAGCCGGCGCTGGTACTCGAAGCCGAGGTGCGTGGGATCGGCGAGGTCGACCATGGACTGCGGGGCACCGTCGATCAGCAGCGACCACGCGGCGGGGCGGTCGCGGTCGGGCCGCAGCTCGGCCAGGCCGGAGCCGACGGGACGGGTGAGCGGCCCCTGGTCGTGGGTGCGTCCGCCCGCGCCGGTCGTGACCGCCGCCTCGCTGCCGCGCGCGGCTCTACTGCTTCGTCCCATGTCGGACATTATCGCCGTAGGCGCAGGGGCAGGTGTCGCCGTAGGCGCAGGGGCAGGCGTCGCCGCAGGCGCAGAGGCAGGCGTCGCCGCAGGCGCAGAGGCAGGCGTCGCCGCAGGCGCAGGGAACGTCGCTGCCACCGGAAGGAACACCCGACGGTCAGGGCCGTGCCACGGGGATCGGGCCGGAAGGGCGAGCGGGGCTCGTGGGTCCGGCGGGATCCGCGCGGCACGCCCGCTAGAACGGGCCGAGGCCGCCTGCGGTGAGAGTGCAGGCGGCCTCGCAGAGGGCGGAGCGGAGCACCCAGGCGTCGGTCGGGCGGGCGGCGGGTCCGGATCCGGCGGGCGGGATCACCCAGCGCGGGTCGGTGGCGGAGGGGACGAGGGCGCCGGCCGTACAGGAGCTGCCGGGCAGGTGCCAGGTCTCCCAGGTGCCGGCCGGGACGAGGAAGGAGACGGTGCTGCCGTTGCGGCTCTGCAGCACGACTCCGCATGCGCGGCGCAGTCTCAGGATGTCGACGGCCTCCAGGCCGTGGCGCAGGGCGACCGTCACGGTGTCGCAGGCGGTGACGAGGGCGCCCTCGTCGGGGACGGCGCGTTCGCGCCGGGGGCCGCCGCAGGGGCCGTGACCGCCCTCGGCCGGACCCCGGCCGGGGATCCGGTCGTCGGCGGGGTCGGGCAGCAGGGCGGGGGCTGCGCCGGAGAGCACGCCCCCGGCGACGGGTCGGTGCTGCGGCAGTCCGGTGGCCATCATGGGCCCTCCTGTACCTCGTCGGATCCGGAAGCACAGCCGCCCGGAGGGGCCACCGGGCTGGGACGGGCCGGGGCGACGGCCTGGGCTTCCACGTATCAGGACAACGCCGGGGATGCACCCCAGGCCACGGGGCGCCTTACAGCAAGGCATGGCATTTCATGGCAGATATCCCGCAACATAGCCCGCTCTGCCCGGGATTGTTCCTATATCTCCCGCCAACCCAATGTGGCCGGTCGGTGACTCCGAGTACTCTCGGCGCCATGGCAGCCACCCCACCGGCCGAGCCGAACCGACCGTTCCCCAACGCCGTGATGCGCGCGCTGCGCGGCGACCGCTCTCCCGGCGAGTTCGCCATGGCGGTGCGCCGGGCGGCCCGCGAGATCGGCGAGCACGTCTCCTGCGACGCCCGCTACGTCGGACGGGTCGAGTCCGGTGAGATCCGCTGCCCCAACTACGCCTACGAGCGGGTCTTCCGGCACATGTGGCCGGGCAGCACGCTCAGCGACCTCGGCTTCGCCCCCCGGACCGCCGTCCGCCGCCGCCCGGCGGACGGCGGCACCGGGCGGGCCGAGCCGCCTCCGCTCCACCCGCCGTTCCCGCCCCTGCCCGCCCCGCGCTCACCACTCTCCACTCAACTCCCGTACGCTGCCTCGCCGTACGCGGATCCGACCGCTCCGAAGGGCCCCCCGTGGCCGAGTCCCGGCGCGGTGCCCCGGGGGCCCGATGGATCGCCCTATCTCGACGAGGAGAACGACGACGTGCGTCGCCGTACGTTCCTGGCCGGCGGCACCACCGCGCTGGCCGCCGTGATCGGCATCGATCGGCCGGCCGCGGCCGCCGGTCGGCAGGCCGGTACCGACGGCGCCTCCGGTGTCCTCACCGGCCGAGGCGCCCTTCCCGGTGCGGAGTTCGCCGCACCGTCGCTGCTCTCGGTCGACCCGCCGGTACCCGGCCGGCCCGGGCCGGTCCCGCCGCTGCGCCGGGTCGGCGCCGCCGAGGTGCTCGGTGTCGAACAGGCCGTCCGGGACATCCGGCTGGCCGACGACGCGCACGGCGCCGACGCCCTGTACGAGCTCGCCGGGCAGTCGCTGCGCAACGCGTACGTGCTGCTCAACGAGGGCGAGTACAGCGCCGACACGGAACGCCGGCTGCAGGCCGGGGCCGGCGAACTCGCCATCTCGGTGGGCTGGTTGGCACACGACTCGAACCGGCTCGCGGACGCCCGCTCGTTCTACTCCGAGGCGCTGGCCACCGCCCGGATGGCCGGGGACTCCGCGCTGGAGGCCCACGTCTTCTGCAACAGCGCCTTCCTCGCCCGGGACGCCGGCCGTCCCCGCGAGGCGCTGCGCGCCGCCCAGGCCGGGCAGGTCGCCGCCCGCGGCCTGGGCTCCGGCCGCCTGCTCGCGCTGCTGGCCATGCGCGAGGCCGGCGCCTGGGCCCTGCTGCAGGACCGCGCCTCCTGCGAACGCGCGCTCGGCCGGGCGTACGCGCTGTTCGGCCGCGGTCACTCCGAGGCCGATCCGGAGTGGATGTCCTTCTTCGGCGAGGCCGAGATCGCCGGCCTCCAGTCGCAGTGCTGGTCCGCGCTCGGCGACTGGGACCGCGCCAGCGAGCAGGCCGGGCTGGCCATAACGCTGCAGGAGCCGCACTTCCTCCGCAACCGGGTGCTGTACACCGCCGAGCTGGCCCACGACCGCCTCGGCCGGGGGGACCTGGCCGGCGCTGCGCACCACGGTTCGTCCGCCGTCGCGCTGTTCGCGGACGTCCGCTCGGCCCGGATCCGGAGCATGCTGGCGGACACCGCGGGACGGTTGCGCCCGCACGCCGCGGTACCCGAGGTGCGCCGGTTCCTGGCCGAGTACGACCGGGCGGCGGCCGCCTAGCCGGAGCCGCGGCGGCCGCCCGGGGGCGCAGCGGGCGTCAGTGCCCGGCGTTCAGGGCGTCCAGGTGGGAGAGGTCGTTCCAGATCTCCACGGCCGGGGCGCCGTACTCCCAGGACAGCACGCACAGCGCCGCCGTACCGAGCTTGAACCGCTGCGCGAACTCGGGCGGCAGGCCCAGCCAGCGGGCGGCCAGGATGCGCAGCAGGTGGCCGTGCGCGAACAGCACGACGTCCCGGTCGGCGCAGTGCATCACGGTGGTGTCGGCTTCCGGGACGCCGTGCTCCCGGTTGAGGTCGGCGAGGAAGTCGTCCACCCGGGCGGCCACCTCGGACAGCTTCTCGCCGCCGGGCACGCCGTCCCGCCAGATCAGCCAGCCGGGGTGGTCGGTGGCCCGGATGTCCACGCCGGTGCGGCCCTCGTAGCGGCCGTAGTCCCACTCCATCAGCTCCGGGCGCTCCACCGCGCGGTCGCCGAAGCCGGCCAGGGCGCAGGTCTCCTTGGCGCGGCCGAGCGGGCTGGTGTAGACGAGTGCGTCCGGCAGCCCGTTCCAGGGGGCCTCGGCGAGGCGGGCGCCGAGGGCCCGGGCCATCGCGCGGCCGTCGTCGGTCAGCGGGATGTCGGTGCGGCCGGTGTGGCGGCCGGTGGCGGACCACTCGGTCTCGCCGTGGCGGACCAGCACGATTCGGGCGGGCATGGGGGGCTCCTCGCAACGGGGCGGTGCAACGGTCGGTCTCACCATCGAGCACCGGGTTCCATGATCCCCCACCCGGGCGGCGGCCACGATCGCGGGCCGGTGCGGACGGTCGCGGGGCACCGCTTCCGGCGGCCCGCACGGTCCGCCGTGGCCGGTCCGCACCAACTTGTCGGACCCGGATGCGACACTGGGCCGCACCATGAACGTCTCGACGAACGTCCCGCCCGGCGGGTCCGCTGAGCCGCTCGCCCAGCGGCTCGCCGAGCTGCGCGGACCGGCCCTCCAGCGCAGTCTGAACGCCCGTTCCCTCGCCGCGCTCGCGGCCAATCCGGGCTGTCACCGCCGCGCGGTGCTCGACGCGGCCGGGGTCGACAAGTCGGCGCTGGCCGCCCGGCTCGGCCGCCCCGCCCCCTTCGGCCAGTCCCCCTTCGCGATCGCCCGCGGCGTGATCTTCGAGTCCCGGCTGAAGGCGGACGACTACGCCGCACTGCTGGAGCCGCTCCGCCGCCACCTCGACGTCCCGGTGGACGGCCACTCCCCGCTGGAGGTGCCGGACCTGCTGCAGCGCTCCGGCCCGGCCGTCCGCGCCGACCGGACGGCCCAGGCGCTGGCGCGGGCCGCCGCCGACCCGGAGTCCTGGACGCTGCTCGACCACCCGCTGCTGCGCCTGGAGGTGGCCGGCAGCGCGGCCTACCTGGAGCCGGACGCGCTCGTGGTGCACGGCGGCCGGTGCACGGTGGTCGAGATCAAGTCCTTCCCGGTGGTCGACGGCAGCGCGGACCCGGCCAAGGTCGGCGCCGCCGCCCGCCAGGCCGCCGTGTACGTGCTGGCGCTCCAGCAGGCCGCCGCCGCGGCGGCCGGGCTGCCCCTGGACGACGACCCCTACACCGAGCAGGGGCTGCCCGGCAGTCCCCGGACGAGCGTGCTGCTGGTCTGCCCCAAGGACTTCGGCAACCGGCCGACCGCGGTCGCCGTCGACGTCCGCCGCGAGCTGGCCACCACCCGCCGCCAGCTGAGCCGGATGACCGGCATCGGCGGGTTGCTGGACGCGCTGCCGCCGGGCACCGACTTCGACCTGGCGTCCGACGAGGCGGGCACGCCGGCGCGGTCCGCCGAACAGCTGACCGCCGCGGTCGAGGCCGTGCCCGCCGCGTACAGCCCGGACTGCCTCTCCACGTGCGAGCTCGGCTTCCACTGCCGCGCCCGGGCCCGCTGCGGCGACCGGGTCGAGCAGCTGGGCCGGGGCGTGCGCGGCGAGCTGGGCAGCATCCGGACGGTCGCCGCGGCGCTGGCCGCCGCCGGCGTCGGCGGTGGCGGAGCAGGCGGTGGCGGTGCAGACCGGACGGGCGGGCCGGAGGACGGCACCGACGACGCCGCCGAGCGCCTGGCCTACGCGGCCGCCCTGCGCGCGGAAGCCCTGGGGAAGGCATGAGTCTCCTCACCACCCTGGCCCGCCTGGAGGCCGTCCGAAGCGGACGGGCCGAGCCGCTGGCCACCGTCCGGCACCGGCACCTGTCCGACCGCCCGATGGTGCTCGTCCCGCTGACCGCCGCCGGTGAGGCCGGCGCGCCGCTGGCGATGATGCTGGGCACCGACCGGGACGCGCCCCGGCTGCACCTGGTGCCGCAGCCGCTCAACCGCACCCTGCGGTTCGACTTCCTGGCCGAGCTGGCCGCCGACCTGCTGCCCTACCTGGAGTCCTTCGCCGACGACGTCGAGCAGGTCGAGGGCTCCGAGAAGGACCCGGAGACCGGCGAGAAGACCCAGGTGTTCCGCGAGCTGTGCGCGGACGCCCCGCAGCTGATCGTGCCGAACGGCGCGGGAATCCACCACCTCGCCCTGATCGGCCGTTCGACCCGCTTCCGCCGCACCGTCGAGGACGACGAGCCGGGTCCCTACCCGGCCCCGGTCCGGGTGCCGCTGCTGGGCCGCTGGCTGACCCACCTCAGCGAGCGCGCCCAGGTGCCCGGCTCCAGCCTGCTGCTGCCGATGACCGGCCTGCTGGCCCGGCACTGGGCCACCGGCCAGAGCCACCTGGAGGACCAGCACCTCGCGGCCCGACTGGCCTGGCACCGCCCGCCGCCCGGCCTGACCGGCGCCGAGGCCGCCGAGCTGGCCGAATCCGCGCGGGACGAGCACGGGCAGCTGCTGCACCCACCGGCCGGCCCGGCCACCGACCCCCGCTTCGACGAGACCGTGCTCGCCCCGGCGATCGCCCGCTACGACTCCGCCGTGGGCGCCCTGCGGCACAGCACCGAGCAGCACGACGAGGAGGCCGCCGAGCACGCCCGGGCGGCGGTGCGGGCCGCGGTCGGGCAGCTGGAGGAGGCGCTGACGGCCGTCCTGCTGCCGACCTGGCGCGACGTCTGGCAGGGCCTGGACCTGCTGCGCGGTCTGCCGCCGGCCGGCCACCTGGCGGAGCGCTGGACGGGCGACCGCTGGTCCTACACCGGCCACCGGGACCGCCTGGCGGCGGGCGAGCCACCGCAGCCCCGGCAGGACGACGCCGTCACCGCCGCCCGCAAGCTCGCCCAGCGCGAGCGCGAGCAGACCCGGCTGGACGTCCAGGAGGCGCTGGACGACCCGCTGGCGATGGCCGAACACCGGCTGGCCGGCGAGGCGTTCAGCGGCGAGGTGACGGAGGTGGTGCCGGACTGGGACACCACCGGCCGCTCCCCCAAGCCCCGCCCGCTGGTCACCCTGCGCACCGCCGACCGCCCGCACGCGGACCTCGGCCGGGAGGTGCACCGGGTGTGGGGGTCCCCCCGGGCGGAGACCGGGGCGGGCCCGTCCGCGCAGAAGGCCGAGATCGTGGCGGTCGACACCGCCGAGGGCACCATCACGCTGCGGGTGCTGTCCGGCATGGGCCGCAAGAAGGAGCCGGAGCCGGGCAGTCTGCCCGAGCCCGGCGAGCCGGTCACCTTCACCCTGTTCGAGTTGACGGTCCGCCAGTCCGCGCCGTTGCCCGAGCCGGACGACACCCCCTGGACGCACGGCGGCCCGCCCGGCGCCGCACCGCCCGTACCCGCCGCGATCGCCTCCGAGGAGTGGGAGTGATGACCGCCTCGATCCCCCAGCCCGACCGGCACGGCGGGCCGGGCCCGGGCGCCCGGTCGGCCCCCGACCAGGCCCCGGGCGCGGCCGCCGACGCCGCCGTGGCCGGGATCCTGGCCGCGACCGTCCGCCCGCCGGTCGGCGCCCCGCGCGGCGTGGTGGTGGACTCCCCGCCCGGCGCCGGGAAGTCCACGCTCGTGGTGCGGGCCGCCCGCGAGCTGGTCGAGGCCGGCGAGCGGCTGATGATCGTCGCCCAGACCAACGGCCAAGTGGACGACCTGGTCGGCCGACTGGCCGAGAAGGCTCCGGAGTTGACGATCGGCCGGCTGCACGCCGCGGACGCCCGTCCGGGCCCGGAGGTGCTGAAGCACGCCGGCGTCACGCCCTCGGACAAGATCGCCGACCTGGTCGAGCACGACGTGGTGATCTCCACCTCGGCCAAGTGGCAGTGGGTGCGGGCCGAGGCGCCGTGGCGGCACGCGATCGTCGACGAGGCGTACCAGATGCGTTCGGACGCCCTGCTCGCGGTGGCCCGGCTGTTCGAGCGGGCGCTGTTCGTCGGCGACCCGGGCCAGCTGGACCCGTTCACCGTGGTCGGCACCGAGCAGTGGGCCGGCCTGTCGTACGACCCGTCCGGCAGCGCCGTGGTCACCATGCTGGCGCACAACCCGCAGATCGAGCCGCACCGGCTGCCGGTCTCCTGGCGGCTGCCCGCCAGCGCGGCGCCGCTGATCTCCCGGGCCTTCTACCCGTACACCCCGTTCCGCTCCGGCACCGGTCCGGACGACCGCCGGCTGACCGGCACCGTCCGCCCCGACGGCTCCGCCCTGGACGCGGCGATCGACCGGGCCGCCGAGCACGGCTGGGCCCTGCTCGAGCTGCCCGCCCGGCACACCGTCCGAACCGACCCGCAGGCCGTCGCGGCGGTCGCGGCGACGGTGCGGCGACTGCTGGAGCGCGGGCTGACGGCGCACTCCGAGCAGGGCGCGGCTCCGCTCACCGCAGACCGGATCGCCGTCGGCACCGCCCACCGCGACCAGGCGGCGGCGGTGCGCGCGGCCCTGCTCAAGGCGGGCGTCCCGGTGGACGGCACGGCCGGGCCCGCCGTCACGGTGGACACCGCCAACCGGCTGCAGGGCCGCGAGTACGACGTCACCGTGGTGCTGCACCCGCTCTCCGGCCGCCCCGACGCGACCGCCTTCCACCTGGAGACCGGACGGCTCTGCGTGCTCGCCTCCCGCCACCGGCACGCCTGCATCGTGGTGGCCCGGGCCGGGATCGCCGAGCTGCTGGACGAGCACCCGGCGACCGAGCCGGTGCAGTTGGGGGTCCCGGTGACCTTCCCGGACGGCTGGGAGGCCAACCACGAGGTGCTGCACCACCTGGGCGGCCACCGGGTCCGCCTGCGGTAGGCCCCGGACCCCCGCTCCCACCCCCGGGTCCCGTGGCTCGCGCCTCGGGCCTCGGGCCTCGGGTCAGTCCTCGGTCTCGCAGACCGCGAAGGCCTTGACGGCCGTGTGGTCGGCCTGCGCGTACCAGCTGCGGGCGTCCTGGGACGGGCCGTTGTAGGTGACGGTGTCGTGCGTCCCGGCCGGCAGCTGGTACCCGCCGCCGGTCAGGTGGGTGCCTCCCGGGCAGGTCGCCTGCGACAGGCCGCCCGGGGCACTGACCTGGCCCTGCACCACCACCGCCGTCTCGGCGGCGACGGCCGGCGCCGCCGCGGCCAGGCCGAGGGCGGAGGCGGTCAGCAGGACGCCGAAGGGCAGGATCGTCCGCACGTGCATGGGATCTCCCCGATCTGTGGGTGACTGGAACTACACGGAACTGCACCGACACAACCGGTTCGCGTGCGATCCGGATGCGCGGCGCCAGAATCACGCCTCCGGCGCGCACCGGGGAATAGCGCCCACACGCGCACCGTTCCGCTACCGGCCATCGCCGCGAGACAATGGACGACGGCCACAACCCGGGCGGCGCAGCCCGGAGCAGCTCTCTGCCCGCCCCACCGAGACCCCGGAGGTGTCCGTCCATGCCCGACTCCCCTGCCGAGTCGACCGAGCCCACCAGGCGCCAGCGTCCGGCGCAGCTGCTGTTCGAGCCGCAGTCCGCCGAACCGGAGCCGGAACGATTCTTCGACCTGGAGTCGATCGAGGACCCGGCGGAGCTGCTGCGCCGCTCCACCGAGCTGGCCCTGGCCTTCCGGGCGGCCGCCGAGCGGGCCACCGACTTCCAGGCCGTCGCCGCCGCCCAGCTCGCCGACCCGCGCCGGTTCGACGCCCTGTCGGACGCCGAGATCGCCGCGCGGGCGGACTGGACCCCGGACTACGCCGGCAAGATGATCGAGTACGGCCGCACGCTGCTCCAGCCGCGCCGCCACGAGGACTGAGCGCCCCCGCGCGAGCCGGTCCGCGCCCCCGCGCGTCGCACCCGGACACTGGCCTCCGGCATATGCGCGGCGGGAAGGGTACGCCGTTCCCCGCCGCGCTGTCCGGCGAACGGGGCTTTCCGCCGCGCCGGCGGCGCGCACGGCGCAGGCTGCTGTGCGTGGACATCTGGACGCATCAGTCGGTGGAGTACGTCAGCGTGGCCGGAGAGGCCTGGCTCGCCTCCGCCAGCGAGTACCCGCGCAGCATGCGCGCCCTCTGGGAGACCCGCCCGTGGGCGCCCTCGGTGCTGCCCTGCGGACGCGCCTTCGACGTGATCAGCATGCCGGCCCTGTTCGGCCGCCGGGTGCTGGACGAGCTGTGGGCCTCCGGCCCGGGCTGCGGCCCGGTCGCGGCCTACCGGGGGCGGACGCTGCTGTTCGTCCAGCCGGGCGCGGCACCCCGGCTGCGTCGGCTGCTGGCCTGGGAGGAGTGGGCCCGGGACGTGCCGCCGCTGCTCTGCCACGGGAAGGGCGACGCGGTGACCGTGCCGCCGATGCAGCGCATGCTGAACAGCCCGGACTCCCCCGGCCAGGGCGCCGGCCGGTGGATCGTCGCCCCGGAGGACCGGGAGCCCTGGCTGCCGGGCGCCTCGGTGGTGCTGTGGGCCTGCGTACGGGCGGCGCGCGAGCCGGGCGCACCGGTTCCCGCCGGGGCGGCCGTCGTGACCGGCGGGTGAACGCGGAGCGACCGGTATTCGATTTTGGCTCGGACGTACGGCGCTGCTAGAGTCTTCTCTGTCAGCAGGCGCCGCTAGC
>NZ_JBEORY010000014.1:41317-162774 GCF_040302665.1 Kitasatospora sp. NPDC097691
AGCTCAGTTGGTTAGAGCAGCTGACTCTTAATCAGCGGGTCCGGGGTTCGAGTCCCTGGCGGCGCACAGACAGCCGGAAGGCCCTTCGCGAGAGCGAAGGGCCTTCCGGCGTTTCCGGCTCCGGACAGCTGGCCGGAAACGCGGCCCCGGGGAGAACGGGCGGGAAAGCAGTCCGGGCCGTCCGCTGCGGCGGACGGCCCGGCCGGGGCTCAGCGGCCGCGCAGCGCGCGGTAGCGGGCGACCAGCTCGGCGGTGGAGCTGTCGAGCTGGTCGGCGCCCTCACCGGTGAGCAGCACCGGCTCGATCCGCTTGGCGAGCACCTTGCCCAGCTCGACGCCCCACTGGTCGAAGGAGTCGATGTTCCAGATCGCACCCTGGACGAACACCTTGTGCTCGTACAGGGCGACCAGCTGGCCGAGCACCGACGGGGTCAGTTCGCCGGCCAGGATCGTGGTGGTCGGGTGGTTGCCCTTGAAGGTCTTGTGCGGGACGAGTTCGGCGGGCACGCCCTCGGCCGCGACCTCCTCCGGGGTCTTGCCGAAGGCCAGCGCCTGGGTCTGGGCGAAGAAGTTGGCCAGCAGCAGGTCGTGCTGGGCGACCAGGCCCGGGAGCAGGTCGGCGACCGGCTTCGCGAAGCCGATGAAGTCGGCTGGGATCACCTTGGTGCCCTGGTGCAGCAGCTGGTAGTAGGCGTGCTGGCCGTTGGTGCCGGGGGTGCCCCAGACCACCGGGCCGGTCTGCCAGTCCACCGGGGTGCCGTCGCGGGTCACCGACTTGCCGTTGGACTCCATGTCCAGCTGCTGCAGGTAGGCGGTGAACTTGGACAGGTAGTGCGAGTACGGCAGCACCGCGTGCGCCTGGGCGTCGAAGAACGCGCCGTACCAGACGCCCAGCAGGCCGAGCAGCAGCGGGACGTTCTGCTCCGCCGGGGCGGTGCGGAAGTGCTCGTCGACCAGGTGGAAGCCGTCCAGCATCTCGCGGAAGGCGTCCGGGCCGATGGCGACCATCAGCGAGAGGCCGATCGCCGAGTCGTAGGAGTAGCGGCCGCCGACCCAGTCCCAGAACTCGAACATGTTGGCGGTGTCGATGCCGAAGTCCTGTACGCCCCGGGCGTTGGTGGACAGCGCGACGAAGTGCTTGGCCACCGCAGCGGGGTCGCCGCCCAGGCCGGCGAGCAGCCAGTCGCGGGCGGAGACCGCGTTGGTGATGGTCTCGATGGTGGTGAAGGTCTTCGAGGCGACGATGAACAGCGTCTCGGCCGGGTCGAGGTCGCGGACGGCCTCGTGCAGGTCGGCGCCGTCCACGTTGGAGACGAAGCGGACGTCGAGGTCGCGCTCGGTGTACGAGCGGAGCACCTCGTAGGCCATCGCCGGGCCGAGGTCGGAGCCGCCGATGCCGATGTTGACGACGGCGCGGATCGGCTTGCCGGTGAAGCCCTTCCACTCGCCGCTGCGGACCCGCTCGGCGAAGGAGGCCATCTTGTCGAGGACGGCGTGCACGGCGGGCACCACGTTCTCGCCGTCGACCTCGATCACGGCGCCGCGCGGGGCGCGCAGCGCGGTGTGCAGGACGGCGCGGTGCTCGGTGTTGTTGATCTTCTCGCCGCGGAACATCGCGTCCCGCAGCTCGGCGACGCCGGTGGCCGCGGCGAGTTCGCGCAGCAGCTCCAGCGTCTCGTCGGTGACCAGGTGCTTGGCGTAGTCCACGTGCAGGTCGCCGACCTGCAGGGTGAGGCGGCGGCCGCGCTCCGGGTCGGCGGCGAACAGCTCGCGCAGGTGGGTGTCGCCCAGTTCGGCCCGGTGCTTGGCCAGGGCGCCCCACTGCGGGGTGCGGTCCAGCGGGGTGCGGGCGTCGGCGCGGGTCTCCGACATCGGTGGGTCCTCGATTCATCTGGGTGCAGAAACCGGCAGGGCCAGGCGTGAGGGTGCTTCGCGAGGTCGTGCGGGTACTGGTGGTGCGCCGACTCCGTTGACGGCCTGCCCGGGTTCAGCCTATGCAACCTCGGGGGCGGTCGCGCACATTCCGCCCGGCGGCGGACAACCCGTCACCGCGGAGCGCCCCGGCCCGCCGTCACTTCGACCCCGCACCACCCGGCCCGCCGTCACTTCGGCCCCGCACCACCCGGCCCGCCGTGACATCGCTCCCGCACGGCCGGCCCGCCGTCACTTCCGTTCCGAGCGCAGGTCGAGCCCGCGCAGCACCTGGTCGACCAGTTCCGGGTCGGCGCCCGGCTCGCTGCGGGCGACGAGCATCTCGCGGCGGGACGCGGCGATCATCTCCTGCTCGACGTCCCGGGCGGCCCGCCACTGGGACAGGCGCAGCTTGGCCTCGGCGGCCTCCTCCTCCGCGTAGTTCTCCGGGCAGAGCCGGGCGAGCCGGTCGTGCTGACGGTCCCGCAGCCGGTCGGCGACCTCGGCGGGAAGCCGGTCCAGCTCCTCCAGTTCGCCGAGCCGGGTGAGCCCGGCCTTGGCGGCCCGCCACCAGAGCTGACGGACGGCCTGCTCGTGCTTGTCCTGGTCGATGTCCAGCCGGAGCCGCTTGGCCAGCCAGGGCAGGGTCAGGCCCTGCACCAGCAGGGTGAAGAGCACCACGCTGAAGGCGATGAAGACCAGTCGGCCGCGCTCGGGGAAGCCCGCGCCGGAGTGCACGGTGAGCGGGATGGCGAGCGCCAGCGCGACGGTGGCCACGCCGCGCATGCCGGACCACCAGAGGACCACGCTCTCCTTCCAGCTGAACGGGGTGTCCTCGTCGTCGCCGCTGCGCAGCCTCCGGGACACCCAGCCGGCCGGCAGCAGCCACAGCAGCCGGACCACCACGACGACCGCGATCACCACGGCGGCGTCGCCGATGAAGCCGGTCCAGCCGCGGCCCGCCTCCTTGAGCACGGTGGCCAGCTCCAGGCCGATCAGTCCGAAGGCGACGCCGGTGATCAGGATCTCGACCACCTCCCAGAACGCGTTGCCGACCAGCCGGTAGGAGACGGCCTCGGCGTCGGAGGCCCGCTCGGCGAGGTAGAGCGCGCAGACCACGACGGCGAGCACGCCGGAGCCGTGGATCTCCTCGGCGATGGTGTAGGCGGCGAACGGCACCAGCAGGTTGAGCGCGACCTGCTGGGTCGGGTCGTCCAGGCGCTCGGCGAGCTTGGCGTTGATCCAGCCGAGCACGATTCCGACGACCACGGCCAGCACCGCGGACAGGACGAAGCGCAGCACCGCGTGGCCGACCGAGAAGTCGCCGCTGACCACGGCCTCGATGGCCAGCGAGTAGATGACGATCGCGGTGACGTCGTTGAACAGGCCCTCGCTCTCCAGGATCGACACCAGGCGGCGGGGCAGGCCGACGCTGCCCGCCACCGCGACGGCGGCGACCGGGTCGGGCGGGGAGACCAGCGCGCCGACCGCGATCGCGGCGGCGAGCGGCAGGGCGGGCAGCAGCCAGTGCACCGTGGTGGCCACCACGGCGGTGGTGACCACCACCAGGGCGACGGCCAGCAGCAGGATCGAGCGCATGTTGGCCTTGAAGTAGCGCACCGAGGAGCGCCGGGCGACGGCGAAGATCAGCGGCGGCAGGACCAGCGGGAGGATCAGCTCGGGCTCGATGGAGACGTCCGGGATCTGCGGGACGAGCGCCATGACGATGCCGAGCAGCGTCATCAGGACCGGCTGCGGCACTCCCGTCTTGCGCCCGAGCGGCATGGTGACCACGGAGGCGAGCAGCACCAGGAAGAACAGGGGCAGCTGGCCCACGGGGAGGTTCCTCTCGACGACGGACGGCTGAGCGCCGCCCAGGATAAATCTGACAATGCGCCCATCCGGGAAGACACACCGGCGATGGCTTGACCTCAAGCGCACTTCAGGTCGAAGGATCGGGACCGGTTCACGAGAGCGGTCGAATGGTCGAGCGCCGAACGGTCGAGCAGGGGGAGCAGACATGAAGGCGGTCGTCGTCACGGAGTCCGGCGGTCCGGAGGTCCTGCGGGTCCGGGTGGTGCCCGATCCGGAGCCGGGCCCGGGCGAGGTGCGGGTGCGGGTGTACGCGGCCGGGGTGCAGCCGGTGGACCTGGCGGTCCGGGAGGGGTTTCGGCCGCCGGGGCTGACGGTCGAGCCGCCGTTCGTCCTCGGCAACGAGTTCGCCGGGGTGGTGGACCGGCTGGGGCCGGACAGCGGGGGCTGGCGGGTCGGCGACGAGGTGCTGGGCTTCCGGCTGCTGGACAGTCACGCCGAGCTGGTCACGGTGGCCGCCGACCAGCTGGTGGCCAAGCCGGCCGGGATGCCCTGGGAGCAGGCCGGCTCCCTCTCCGCCTCCGGCCAGACCGCGCACACGGCGCTCACCCTGCTCGGGGTCGGCCCCGGCGACACCGTGCTGGTGCACGGCGCCTCGGGCGGGGTCGGCACGGTGGCCGTCCAGTTGGCCCGCGCCTGGGGCGCCACCGTGGTCGGCACCGCGAGCGAGCGCAACCACGCGTACCTGCGCGAGCTGGGCGCGATCCCGGTCGCGTACGGCGAGGGGCTGGTCGAGCGGGTCCGGGCGGCCGCGCCACACGGGGTGAGCGCCGCCTTCGACGCCGCCGGGCGGGGCGCGCTGGAGGCCTCGGTCGAGCTGGTCGCCGACCGGGCGCGGATCGGGACGGTGGTCGACTTCGAGGGCGCCGCGCGACTGGGCGTCCGGCCGTTGCGCACGCAGCGCACGGCCGCCCGGCTGGCCGAGCTGGTGCGGCTGTGGGAGGCGGGTGGGCTGCGGCTGGAGATCGCCGAGGCCCTCCCGCTGGAGAAGGCCGCCGAGGCCCACCGGCTGGTCGGCACCGGGCACGTCCGGGGCAAGGTGGTGCTGACCGCCTGAGCGGGGGCCACCCCGGGCCGATTGTGTGTTTCGGCCGCTGACCAGGTAATGTTCTCCACGTCAGCAGGCGCCGCTAGCTCAGTTGGTTAGAGCAGCTGACTCTTAATCAGCGGGTCCGGGGTTCGAGTCCCTGGCGGCGCACAGACAGCCGGAAGGCCCTTCGCGAGAGCGAGGGGCCTTCCGGCGTTTCCGGCTCCGACCGGCGGGCCGCCCCGGAGCGGTGGCAGGAAAGGTGGGCAGCAGGTCATTGCTGCCACCCCGACCCGCTGCCAGGCTGGCCGCATGAGAGCACGCAGCGTGCTGGTCGTCCTCTACGAGGGCGTGCAGAGCCTCGACGTGACCGGCCCCGTGGAGGTGTTCACGGGCGCCGGCGCAGCCTCCGGGCATCCGGGCGCGTACCGGGTGGTCACCGCCTCGCCGGGCGGGGAGCCGGTGCGTTGCACCAGCGGGCTGCGGCTGCTGCCGGACGCGGACCTCGCCGAGGTCGGGCCGGTGGACATCCTGCTGGTCCCCGGCGGGACGGGCGCCGAACACCCGGACGGCGCACTGGTGGCGCGGATCCGGGAGCTGGCCGGCGGGGCCGAGCGGGTGGTGTCGGTGTGCACCGGGGCCTTCCTGCTCGCCGAGGCCGGACTGCTGGCCGGGCGCCGGGCGACCACGCACTGGGCGTACTGCGAGGCGCTGGCCCGGCGGTTCCCGGACGTCGAGGTGGTCCCGGACCCGATCCACGTCCGGGACGGGCGCGTCGCCACGTCGGCCGGGGTCACCGCCGGGATCGACCTGGCGCTCGCCCTGGTCGAGGAGGACCTCGGCCGGGAGACCGCACTGCTGATCGCCCGTCACCTGGTGGTCTTCCTGCGGCGGCCCGGCAACCAGGCCCAGTTCTCGACCCAGCTGGCCGCGCAGGTGGCGGCCCGGCAGCCACTGCGCGAGGTGCAGCGCTGGATCGCCGAGCACCCGGAGGCCGACCTGTCGGTCGAGGCGCTGGCCCGCCGCTCGGCGCTGTCGCCGCGGCACTTCGCCCGCGCCTTCGCCGCCGAGGTCGGGGTGACCCCGGGCCGGTACGTGGACGGCATCCGGCTGGAGGCCGCCCGGCGCCGGTTGGAGGACACCGACGACGGCATCGAGGAGATCGCCCGCCGCTGCGGCTACGGCACCCCGGAGGCGATGCGGCGCGCCTTCGTCCGGGCCCTGGCCGCCCCGCCCGCCGAGTACCGACGCCGCTTCCACCCGAGTCACGACGGAGGACACTGATGCGCATCGCCTTCCTGCTCTACGACGACTTCACCGCGCTGGACGCGGTCGGCCCGTACGAGGTGCTGTCCCGGATCCCCGGCGCCGAGGTGGTGTTCACCGCCGCCCGGCGCGGGCCGGTGCGCACCGACATGAGCCTGGCGGTCACCGCGGACGCCGAGCTGGGCGAGGTGGACTCGGCGGACGTGCTGCTCGTCCCCGGCGGGCCGGGCACCCTGGCGCAGCTCTCGGACGGACCGGTGCTGGAGTGGCTGCGGGCCGTGGACGCGACCACCACCTGGACCACCTCGGTCTGCTCCGGATCGCTGGTGCTGGGGGCCGCCGGGCTGCTGGCCGGACGGCGGGCCACCTCGCACTGGGCCTGCCTGGAGGAGCTGGCGAAGTTCGGGGCCGAGCCGACCGGCACCGAGCGGATCGTGACGGACGGCAAGTACGCGACCGCGGCCGGGGTCTCGGCCGGGATCGACCTTGCGCTGTCGCTGACCGGCCGACTGGCCGGGGACCCGGTCGCGGAGGCGATCCAGCTGCTCATCGAGTACGACCCGCAGCCGCCGTACTCGGCGGGTTCCACCGCGACCGCGCCGGCCGAACTGGTCGCCCGGATGAGGGCGAACGGGCTGGCGATCAGCTAGCGGCGGACCGACGCGCCGACGGGAAGGCGTGGCGGCGGGCGCCGACGGCCACCGCGAGGACGGGGAGCATCAGCGCGAGGACCGTCCAGGGCAGGGCGTCGGTGCCGAGTCCGCCCAGGACGACGCCGCCGACCACCCCGCCGGCCGCCATCGCGACGTTCCACAGCGTCACCAGCACGGACTGGGCGGCGTCCGCGTGCTCGCCGCCGGCGTCGCCGAGGGCGGTCTGCAGCAGGGTCGGGGCACCGCCCCAGCCCAGGCCCCAGAGCAGCGCCGCGAGGTACACCGCCGGCGCGCTGCCGGACCCCACCGCGAGGGTGCCCGCCGTCACCGCGACCAGCAGCGCGCCGCCGATCGTCAACTGCCGCAGCCGGCGGTGGATGTGGGCGCCGGTGAGCCAGATGCTCGCCAGCGAGGCCAGGCCGAAGACCAGCAGCACGGTGCCGGTGGCGCCGCCGAGGCCGGCCCGGTCGAGGAGGGGCGCGATGTAGGTGAACAGGATGGTGTGCGCGAGCACGAAGAGCACCGTCACGGTGAGCACCGGCCCGACGCCGGGCACGGTGAGCGCGCGCCGGACGGGCGTGCGCTCACCGTCCGGCTGTCCGGGCTGGTCGGGCAGCAGCGCCGCGATCCAGCCGACCACGCCGACCGCAAGTGCCGTCATGGCCAGGAACGGCACCCACCAAGCGGAGATCCGGCCGAGGAAGGTGCCGATCGGCACTCCGAGCGACAGCGCCACCGGCACCCCCGCCATCGCGACGGCCATCGCACGGCCCTGCTGCTCGACCGGCACCAGCCGACGGGCGTACCCGGCCAGCAGCGCCCAGGCGAGGCCGGCCGCGACGCCCGCGAGGAAGCGGGCGGCCAGGGTGAGCGGGTAGCTGCCGGAGACCGCGGTCACCGTGTTGGCCAGGGCGAAGCCGCCCATGGCGGTGAGCAGCAGCCGCTTGCGGCCCGTGCCGGCGGTGGCCGCGGTGAGCGGGATCGCGGTGACGGCGGAGCCGATCGCGTAGACGGTGACGGTCTGCCCGGCCGCCGACTCGCTGACGCCGAGGGACTCCCCCATGCCGGGCAGCACCCCGGCGGGCAGGGTCTCGGTGAGCGCGGTGACGAAGACGGCGGTGGCCAGGGCGAGCAGTGAGGGGAGCGGAAAGGGCTTGTGGGGTGCGGGGGTCGGGAGCTGTGTGGTCGCCATGGGGACCATGCTCGAACCTCACACGGGTGTCAGGTTCAAGCACGGTCCCGCGGGCGTCGGGTCAGCGGCCGAAGTAGCCGTCGAAGTTCCTGGAGAACTCCCCGCCGCCGAATCGGTCCCAGTTGACGGACCAGGTCATCAGCCCGCGCAGGTTCGGCTGGGCACCCGAACGCGGCACGTACGTCCCACAGTTGGCGAGCCTGGTGAGGCAGTCCAGGGCCTTGTCCACCTCGGCCGGGGCGATGTAGCCGTTGCCCGCGTTGGTGGTGGCCGGCATGCCGATGGCGACCTTGGAGGCCGGCAGCGCGGGGAACACGTTGCCGGCGTTTCCCGCCACCGGGAAGCCCTTGAGCAGCATGTCGGTCATCGCGACGTGGAAGTCGGCGCCGCCCAGGTGCCCTGGCCGTACCAGCCGTGGGTGTAGACGGTGGCGCTGGCCTGGGTGGCGCCGGCGGTGAAGCGTTCCAGGGGCCGAGCGAGCCGGACTCGAAACCGCCGTTGACCAGGAACTCGCCGGCCGAGGCGGCGGGCGCCAGGCCCAGGGTGACGCCGACCAGGGTGGCTGCGGCGACCGCGGAGGCGGTGCCGGCGGCGAGGCCGTTCTCAGGGTTCTGCGCATGCGGGTGCTCCTGCGGTGGCGCGGTCGTGGGGGACGTCCGAGGGCGCGCCGGAGCACGCGCCAGTGGGGGGAACGGCCCGGCCAGGCACCCAAGTTGGACTAGACCACTGAAGTGGATCCGCCGACGCCCTGTCAATGGTCCAGACCGGTTCCGACGCTCTCCCGCGTCCCCTTCCGGTTGCCGGGTGTGACACCCCGTCGAAGGATGGAGGGGTGACCCCGCCCAGCTACCTCCGCCACCCCCACCTGCACGGCGGCCTGCTCACCTTCACCGCCGAGGACGACGTCTGGACCGCCCCGCTGGACGCCGACGGCGCCGTCACCGGCCGGGCCTGGCGGGTCACCTGCGACCGCACCCGGGTCAGCCACCCGCGCTTCTCCCCCGACGGCACCACCCTCGCCTGGACCAGCTGGCTGAGCCTCACCCCCGAGGTGTGGACCGCCCCCGTCGACGGCGGCGAGGCCCGCCGGCTCAGCTTCTGGGGCAGCCAGGACACCCGGGTGCGCGGCTGGCTGCCGGACGGCGAGGTGCTCGCCGTCACCTCCTTCCACGAGCCCTTCGGCCACTACACCTGGGCCCACGCCCTGCCGCCGGACGGCTCCCCCGGCCGCCGGATGCCCTGGGGACCGGTCGGCGACGCCCAGATGAGCCGCGAGCGGACCGTCCTGCTCACCGGCTCCGCCCCGCACGATCCGGCCGCCTGGAAGCGCTACCGGGGCGGTGCCGTCGGCCGGCTCTGGGCGGACGGCGAACAGATCCTGCCCGGCCACACCGGGCACCTCGCCGCCCCGATGCCGGTCTCCGGGCGGGTCGCGTTCCTCTCCGACCACGAGGGCATCGGCAACCTCTACTCCTGCCGCCCGGACGGCACCGACCTGCGCCGGCACACCGACCACGCCTCCTACTACGCCCGCGAGGCCGCCACCGACGGCACCCGGATCGTCTACCAGCACGGCGGAGACCTCTGGCTGCTGGACGGCCTGGACGCCCCCGCCCCGCACCGGCTGACCGTCCCGCTCGGCGGCGCCCGGGCCGGCCGCCGCCCGTACCAGGTCGGCGCCGCGTCCCAGGTCAAGGACCTCGCGTGCGACCAGACCGGCCGGGCCGGGGTGATCACCGTGCGCGGCAGCCAGTACTGGCTCACCCACAAGGACGGCCCGGCCCGCGCGCTCGCCGACACCCCGGGGGTGCGCACCCGGCTGCCGGTGATGCTCGGGCACACCGGCGAGGCGGCCTGGGTCACCGACGCGGAGGGCGCCGACGCGATCGAGGTGATGCCGCTGCCCGGACACGAGGGCGGGGAGAAGCACCGCCACCGGGTCCTCGCCACCGGACGGCTCGGCCGCGTCCTGGAGCTCACCGCCGCCCCCGACGGCAGCCGCCTCGCCGCCGTCGCCTCGGACGGGCGGCTGCTGCTCGTCTCCGCCGCCGACGGCGAGGTGCGCGAGCTGGCCGCCTCCGAGTACGGCCCGGTCTCCAGCGCCCGCTTCTCCCCCGACTCGCACTGGATCACCTGGTCCCAGCCGGTCGCCGGGCGCTCGCTGCGCCGGATCCGGCTCACCCGCACCGAGGCACCCGCGCCCGTCACCGAGGTCACCGACGGTCGCTTCGAGGACGAGCAGCCGGTGTTCACCCGGGACGGCCGCTACCTGGCCTTCCTCTCCTGGCGCGGCTTCGACCCGGTCCACGACGTGCACACCGGCGACCTCTCCTTCCCGGTCGGCTGCCGCCCGTACCTCGTCCCGCTCACCGCCGACACGCCCTCGCCGTTCTCGGCACCGGTGGAGGACGGCGTCCCACGCGGGGACGGCGGCGACGGCACCGTCCGGGTCGAGCCCGCGGGCATCGGCGACCGGCTGCTGCAGTTCCCGGTGATCGCCTCCAAGTACTCGGCCACCGACGCGGTGCGGGGTGGCCTGGTCTGGCTGCGCTGGCCGATCGCCGGCACCCTCGGGCAGACCTTCGCCAGCCCGGAGGACACCTCGGGCCGCCCCTCGCTGGAGTACTTCGACCTGGCCCGGGGCAGCCGCAGCACGCTGGTGGACAAGCTGGACGGCTACGCCGTCTCCGGCGACGGCGGCTCGATCGCCGTCTACTCGGCCGGGACGCTGCGGGTCGTCCCGGTCACCGCCCCCTCCGCCGGCACCAGCGTCGACCTGCGCCGGATCACCCACACCGTGCACCCGGCCGCCGAATGGCGCCAGGCCTACCACGAGGCCGCCCGGATCGTCCGGGACCAGTTCTGGGACGAGCGGATGTCCGGCCTGGACTGGCCCGCCCTGGTCGCCCAGTACGAGCCGCTGCTGGACCGCGTCTGCTCACCCGACGACTTCGCCGACCTGCTGCGCGAACTCCTCGGCGAACTGGGCACCTCGCACGCCTACGTCACCCCGTCCCGGCGCGGCGAGGGGCCCTCGCTCGGCCAGCAGCCGCTGGGCCTGCTCGGCGCCAACGCCCACCGCAGCCCCGACGGGCGCTGGCTGGTCGGCCGGGTGCTGCCCGGCGAGTCCTCCGACCCGCGCGCCCGCGCCCCGCTGGCCGCCCAGGGCGTGCGCGACGGCGACGAACTGCTCTCGATCGGCGGGCGCCCGCTGGACCCGGTGCGCGGACCGCTCCCGCTGCTGGCCGGCACCGGCGGCACCACCGTGGAACTGGCCCTGCGCAGCGGCCCGGACGGCCCGGTACGACGGATCACGGTCACCCCGCTGACCGACGAACGACCCATCCGCTACCAGGACTGGGTGGCCAAACGCCGCTCCCTGGTACGGGAGTTCAGCGACGGGCGGTGCGGCTACCTGCACATCCCGGACCTCGGCGGCTCCGGCTGGGCGCAGTTCAACCGGGACCTGCGGCGCGAACTGGACAAGCCCGCACTGGTCCTGGACGTGCGCGGCAACGCCGGCGGCAACGTCTCCGAACTGGTCCTGGAGAAGCTCACCCGGCACGTCCTGGCCTGGGACTTCACCCGGGACCGCCAGCCGGTCCGGTGGCCGCGGCACGCCCTGCGCGGCCCGCTGGTGGCCCTCGCGGACGAGGCGACCAGCTCGGACGGGGACGTGATCATCGCGGCGATCAAGCTGCTCGGGCTCGGCCCGGTGATCGGCAACCGCACCTGGGGCGGCGTGGTCGGAATGACCGGGCGGCACACCCTCGGCGACGGCACCCAGATCTCGGTGCCGAAGAACGCCTCCTGGTTCGGCGGCGGCCTCGGCTGGTCGGTGGAGAACCGCGGCGTCGAACCGGACGTGCACGTGCTGCGCACCCCGCGGGACTGGGCCCGGGGACGCCACCCCGAGCTGGTCACCGCCGTCCAGCTGGCCCTGGATCTGTTGGAGGACGCGCCCGCCGCGGCGCCCCCGCCGGATTCCACGCCCCGGCCGGACCTGCGGCGCCCGCCGCTGCCACCGCGGGAGCGGTGATCGACGGGGGCGACGGAGACGGCGGGGGCAACAGGGATGGCGGAGGCGACGCGGGGGCCCTGCCAGGCGGCGACGCCGGGGCGTCTCAGTCCCAGGGGTCGCCTTCGGCCGTCATGTTCTCGGCGGCGCGCCGGTCGGCCTCCTCCTGGGCCGTCCGCTCCTGGGCCATCCGCTCCTGCGCGCCCCTGCTCCGCTCGACGTCCTCACCGAACGCGTCGGCGGCCTCGTCGTGGGCGAGCGCGGCCCGCTGGGCGGCGTCCTCGCCGGTGGCCTCGTGGTGCGGCGGCCGGTGGAACAACCTGTCGAAGATGCCCATGACTCCTCCTCCGGAGGGGAATGTCGGACTACCGGGCTGCCCCCACTCTCACACCGTGACCGGGCCGACGCACCTCGGGCCCCGGTTGAGCCCTCGGGCCCCGGTTGAGCCCTCGGGCCCCGGTTGAGCCCTTGGTCCCTGGTGGACGCGCCCAACGGCCGTAGCCGGACGGTGCCCGCCGGGCGCAGGGTGGAGCCGTCGGCCGAACTGACGCCACCGTCTGGAGCCCGCTGTGACCGTCGTACATTCCGGAAGCCACGCCCGGCGCACCGCCGAGGACCCGCACGACGGACCGCGTCGGCGGGTCGGCCCGCTGGCCGCGCTGGACGGGCGGCTGCCCGGCGCGCACGACCTGCTGCTGATGCAGTGCCCCAGCTCGCTGCGGCCCCTCGCGGGCGGCGAGCTGCCGGACTGGGCGCGCGCGGTGCTGCGGGCGCACCCCTGGGTGACGGTCGGCCGGGCGCCCGCCGTGGTCGGCGACCCGGCGGACCTGCCGCACCCGCAACGCTGCACCCGGGACCCGGAGGCCGCGCCCGAGCTCTGGTTCCCGGTCACCGTGCGCGGTCCGCGCCACGGGCAGCGGCTGGACGCGCTGGCGCCCTGGGCGGCGGTGGCCCGGACGCTGCGGCCCGAGCACCTGGCCGGGCGGCGCGAGCGGCTGGCCCCCGAACGGCTCACCGGGATCCCGGCGCTGGCCCTGCTGCCGGAGGTCGGCCGGCTGGTGGCGGACCACCGGATGCCCTGGGGCCCGATCGGCGCGGTCGGCTACGAGCTGGGCAGCGGGGTGCTGGTGACCGGCCCGCTGAGCCCGCTCCGGCTGGTGCTGCGCTCCCCGCAGCCGATCAGCCGGCGCGACGCGCTGCAACTGCGGCGGGCGCTCACCAAGCTGCCGGTGCCCGTGCAGGCCGAACTGGAGACCCGGCACGGCTCGGTGCAGCTGGCCGAGTACGCGGCGGGGGTGCACACCCTCACCCTGCTGACGCCGTACGGCCCCCGGGAGGTCCACGACCCGTGGTTCCCCCGGGGCCCGTACGCGTGAGCCGCCGTTTCAGTCGGGCCGGTTGGGCGGCCGGGAGGCGGGAGGCCGACGGCGACGGCGACGGGGCACCGCAGCGAGCTCCCGGGCCGCGGCGTACCGTGCCGCGGCCCGGCGGAGTCGTTCCGTTGCCTCAAGCAACTCGGCACGGAGCGCGTCCCGGGCGGCCTCGCGGCACGTCTCGCGGAGCTGCCGCTCCTGCGCGAGCATCCGCGCGGCGGCCGCTACCGCTCGGCGGCGTTCGGGGCTGAACCACAGGACCGGCGGGGCGAACCGGAGGTACCCGCCCCAGACCCAGGACCAGGTGCTGCGGGGCTCGCGGATCAGGCCGAGGATCGTGCGGCCGAGGAAGGCGATCGTCAGCACAGTTCGTCCCTCCTCCGGAAGCGGGGGCGGCGGCCGAGGGCGATCAAGGGCTCCTCGAAGGGCTGGTTCGCCAGGTAGGCCGGAGACCAGGCGACGCCCCACCGGCCGCACTCCGGGCAGTTCCACGTGCGGCCGGCCTCGGTGGCGTCGCCGAGCAGGTCGACCGGAGCACAGCAGTTCGGTGCGGGGCAGGTCGGCGGGTCGGTCATCGGCGTCTCACGCGGCGCCCTCGGTGTCGACGCGGGGCCGGCCGCGCCGCTTGGCGGGGACGAGGCGGAGGACGACCGTCGGCTCGCCCGGGAGCGGGCGGATCCGGGCGGGATCGACGGTCCGCTCCAGCCCGCCACCCACCGGCCGCACGTAGGCGAGCCCACCTCGCGTGTCCATGTAGACGACGTCCTGATCGGTCGTCACGTCCTTGACCAGCTCACCGACCTGCGGGCGGTAGGCCGGCGGCCCCACGGGGGGCTTCTTGCGCGTCACGAGGCAGCTCCTTTCCGTAGCCGAATGACTACCCAGGGATGCCAACTGTGAGCTAGGGTGAGAAGGTCTTCAACCTGTCGGATCTGCTTGGGGAGAGGGAATCGACGCGCATGAACAAGGTTGAACTGGACCCCGATTCGTCTCCTGCCGCCAAGTTCGGCTCAGATGTCCGCAGCGCACGGGAGGCAAGGGGCTGGACCCAGGATGAACTGGCACATGCCATCGGCTACTCGCCGACGCATGTATCGGCCATGGAAACTGGTCGCCGCCCCCCAACCGCCCGTCTGGCGCGCGAACTTGACAAGGCGTTTGGGTTCGAGAACGTATTTGTTCGCAAGTCGCGCGATCTCAAGTCGTCGACCATCCTCGAAGGCTTCCCGGAGTACGTCGCGCACGAGTCCAAGGCGGTGGAGCTGAGGCTGTTCGCGCTGGGCATCGTGCCGGGACTGCTCCAAACCATGGACTACGCACGGGCCATCGCGTCGGGCGCGGTCCGGCGAGGCAGTATCACGGAGGACCAAGCCGAGGAGCGGGTCACCTATCTCGCGCGCCGACAGGCGAACCTGCGCCGGGAATCCCCGCCACTGATCCACGCCGTTCTGGACGAGAGCTGCCTCCGACGGCCGGTCGGCGGGGAGGCCACCATGGCGGCCCAACTCGATGAGCTCGCCGCCTTCGCCCGGATGCCCAACACCGTTCTCCAGGTGGCTCCGTTCGCCATGGGCGAGGAACGAGCGTTTGACCTGCCGGTGAACATCCTCACCCTGCCGGACCGATCACTGATGTCCTACGCGGAATCGGCGCACCAAGGGCACCTGGAACGGGACAGCGGCGCGGTGCCGCCGATGCTCACGGCCTACTATCAACTGCAAGCCGTGGCACTCTCACAAACCGAGTCCGTGGCCCTGATCAGCCAGCTACGAGAGGAACTGCCGTGACCGCCGAGCCTCAGTGGTTCAAGTCTTCGTACAGCAGCAACGGCGGCGACTGCGTCGAGGTCGCGGGGAACCTGGTCGCATCCGACACCGTCCCCGTCCGCGACTCCAAGGACCCCGCGGGCCCGGCTCTCGTCTTCCCTGCCGAGTCCTGGCACTCCTTCGTCTCCGCCGTCCGAACCGGGGAGTTCGGCACGCTCTGAAAATCACCGCGGGCCGATGTCAATCCGGCCGCGTCCGCTCCGACGACACGGCGTGCGGCGCCCGTCGCACGAGGGCGCGACCGGACCTGACGAGGAAACCCGTGAACCAACTGCTCAGAGTGATGAACTTCAACGTCTCCAGTGACGGCATCGCTGCCGGTGAGCACCAGAGCCTGGAGCGGCCGTTCGGCCTCGACGGCCCCGAGCGGCTGTTCGCCTGGGCCGGAGCCACGGCGAGCTGGCCGATGCGCACGGACGCCGGGGGGAGCCGGGGCCTGGACGACTACTTCACCCGGGACTTCGCCCGCGACATCGGTGCCGAGATCATGGGCCGCAACAAGTTCGGGCCGCAGCGCGGGCCCTGGCAGGACGACGCGTGGCGCGGCTGGTGGGGTGACGAGCCCCCGTTCCGCACTCCGGTGTTCGTCATGACCCACCACCTGCGTCCGTCGATCACGCTCTCCGACACCACCTTCCACTTCGTCGACGGCGACCCGGCCGCCGTCCTCGAACGCGCGCGGACGGCGGCGCAGGGCAAGGACGTCCGGCTCGGCGGCGGTGTCACCACGATCCGGCAGTTCCTCGCTGCCGGCCTCGTCGACACCATGCACATCGCCGTCTCGCCGGTGGAACTCGGCTCCGGACTGCGGCTCTGGGAGTCCCCCGAGGAGCTGCTCGACCGGTTCCACCTGGAGGTCGTGCCCAGCCCGAGCGGCGTCACGCACCACCTGTTCTGGCGCAGGTGACGCGAGGGCCCCACCACCCGACGGCGGGTGGTGGGGCCCGTGTGCCGTGCGCAGGGAGCGGCTGTCAGCCGCTGACGCTGGGCGCGCCGGTCTCCAGGTGGCCGGTGAAACGCTGCGACCAGCTGCTGTCGGCGTCCACCGTGACGGTGAAGTCGTACCAGCCGTTGGTGTAGGCGACGGCGTTGAAGTAGTCGCTGACGCTGCCGCCGGCCGGGACCTGGTACGTCCAGGGGCCGTCCGTGCGGTAGTTGTTGGAGGCGATGGTGAAGGTCATCGGGCTGCTGCCGGTGTTGGCCAGCTTGAACCAGATGGCCAGCTTGCCGGTGCCGGCCTCCACCGCGTACGAGGCGGTGACGGCGGCGTTCTTGCCCGCCTTCGTCGCATCGCCCTTGAAGCGGCGCAGGAAGCGGTTGGGGCCGACGACGGTGAGGTCGTACGGGCCGCCGCCGAAGCCGGTGCCGCAGTTGAAGAAGTCGCTGGTGCTGCCGCCCGGGTCGACGGTGTACTGCCAGGGCCCGCCGCTGCGGTAGGCGTTGGCGTAGGCGGCGAAGTGCGAGGACTTGGAAGCGCCGTTTGCCATGGCGATCCAGACCTTCATCACCCCGCCCGAGCCGAACTCCAGGTGGTCCAGGTTGGCGTTCGGCTGGTACGGCAGGGCGCGGGCCGGGCGGGTGCCGGACTCCTGCAGCGGCAGCTGGTTGTTCACCGGGGCCGGGTTGGGCAGCGGGCCGCAGGCGGACAGGCCGATGGTCTGCGAGGTGTCGGGCAGCCCCGGCAGGCCGTACACCGGGTTGGCGAAGTCGAACACGCTCGTGAGGTCGCCGCAGACACGACGACGCCAGTCGCTGATGTTCGGGCTGGTGGCGGGCCTGCCGAGGGCGGCCGTCCAGACCTCCAGGAAGCGCAGCACCGAGGTGTGGTCGAAGGTCTCGGAGTTGACCCAGCCGCCGCGGGTCCACGGCGAGACCGCGATCATCGGGACGCGGAAGCCGAGGCCGATGTTGGTGCCGTTGTAGAACTCGCCCGGGGTGCCGGCCGGGGCGACCGGCGGCGGGACGTGGTCGAAGAAGCCGTCGTTCTCGTCGTAGTTGATGAACAGGACGGACGAGTTGAAGACGTTCGGGTCCGCGTTGAGCGCGTCGATCACGTTGTGGACGAAGTGCGCGCCGTCGGCCGGGGTGGCGTACGGGTGCTCCGAGGAGGCCTGGTCGGGGACGATCCAGGAGACCTGCGGGAGGGTGCCGTTCAGCACGTCGGCCTTGATCGCGGCGACGATGTCGTCCGGGGTGCGGCCGGTGACCTTGGGCACCGAGCCCATGCCCTTGACGGCCAGCGGGCTGCCCGCCGCAGCGCCGGAGAACTGGTTGAAGTAGGCGAGGGCGTTGTCACCGTAGTTGTCGGCGGCGTTCTGGTAGACCTTCCAGCTGACCCCGGCGTTCTCCAGGGCCTCGGCGAAGGTCTGCCAGCGCAGGCCCTTCTCGTCGCCGCCGTCGTAGGCCGGGCCGCCGGCGGCGCCGGACGGGTCGATCTGACCGGACCAGTGGTAGGTGCGGTTCGGGCCGGTCGCGCTGAGCACCGAGCAGTGGTAGGCGTCGCAGATGGTCCAGTTCTCGGCCAGCGCGTAGTGGAACGGGATGTCCTGACGGGTGAGGAAACCCAGCGTGCGCACGTTTCCCTTGGCGGAGACCCAGTTGTCCATCTTGCCGCTGTTCCACGCGCTGTGCTGGTCGCTCCAGCCGTGGCTGAGGTCGCCGTTGCACTGGGCGAGGCGCTCGGGGTCGGCGCCGCCGGCCGGCTTGGTCTGGCTGAACTGCCACGGGTACTGGCGGGAGAGCAGGCCGTTGGGCTGGTTGAAGACGCTGTAGCCGCCGGCGATCTGGATCGCGCTGCGGTCGGCGAAGCCGCGCACGCCGCGCAGCGTGCCGAAGTAGTGGTCGAAGCTGCGGTTCTCCTGCATGAGGATCACCACGTGCTGCACGTCACTGATGGTGCCGCTCTGCCGGAGCGTGGTGGTGGAGGCCACCGCGGGAGCGCCCGCGGCGGCGCCCGCGGCACCGGTGCCGGCCACGGCGAGACCGGCCGCGGCCGCCCCGGACAGCGTGACGAACTTCCTACGACTCAGCTCGGCCATCAGCCCGGCCCGTCCCTTCGCTGGCGATGTTGTGTACACAAGTCGGGGCTCACTCGATCGCGGAGAAGTCTCCACCGGTGCGGAGCGGGCCACCAGATGCGCGCAGCAGGTTTGGCGGACTGTTCGTCCTGCGGTCACCGAGCGACGCCGGGCTGAACGCGGGACTGAAACGCCGGGGAGGGACGGAGGGGGGCCGGTCAGCGGTCCTTGACCTCGATCCCCAGCGCCTGCGCGAACTGCGGAGCCAGCTCCAGCAGCTGGGTGGAGCTGATCACCGCGCCGCGCAGCCCCTGGTGCCCGTCGGCCAGCCCGAGCCGGACGGCCCCGCGCAGGTCGGTCTTGCTCAGCGTCGCGCCGCGCAGCCGGACCTCCTCCAGCGTCGAGCCGGGGAAGGACACCGAGGTCAGCTTCGCCTCGCCGAAGTCCACGTCGCGCAGCAGGCAGTCCTCGAAGACGACGTCCCGCAGCACGGCCGACCGCAGGTTGACCGCCTCCAGCTTGCAGCCGCGGAACACCACCCGGCGCAGCGCCGAACCGTACCCGGCGACCCCGGCCAGCACGCCGCCGACGAACGAGCTGTCCTGCCACTCGGAGTCGCTGAGGTCGCAGGCCACCCAGCGGCCGGCCTGCACCCAGACCTCGTTGAACCGGGCTTGGCGCAGCTTGACCCCGCTGAGCGCGACGCCGGTGAAGGCGCATTCCAGGAAGGCCGCCCCGGCGACCGACTCGTCGGTGTGCTCGCCGCCGTCGAAGTGCACGGTGTCGTACCGCTCGTCGCTGCGCAGCGGCCCGGTGTGCGGGCGCAGCAGTTCGGCGTACGGCAGGTCGTCGAGCCGGTCGGGGGCGGAGCGGGTCATGTCGGCACCTTGCGGTCGGGGGCGGAGGGTCTCGCCCGCATGCTCGCACGCGGCACCGACAGTCCTGTCCCTCCACGCCACCGGCCTCGGCGCCGGCCTCGGCGCCGCCGTCGGCGCCGTTGACGCCCCGGGCCGGCCGCAGCGGTGTGCGGCCGGCCCGGGGGTGTCCGGTGGATCAGCCGCGCGCCCAGAGGGAGTTGACGCGGCTGCGCTCGGTGCTGTTCGGGTAGGGGTTGGTGCAGGAGGTGCCGGGGCCGCCGCCCGACATCAGCTCGCTGCACGGGCCGGAGTAGTGGTCCGGCAGGCCGAGCACGTGCCCGGTCTCGTGGGCGGTCACCCGCACCGAGTTGTACTGCCGGTTCTGCTGGTAGTCGAGGAAGATGTAGCCGCGCCCGTGCCCGTCGGTGCTGGCGTAGGAGCCCCGGCTGTCGTTGCCCTCGTAGTAGCGGAAGTCGGCGGCCGAGCCGGAGCGCAGCTGGACGTTGCCGACCGAGCTGTTCCAGATCTGCGCGGCCTGGGATATCTGGTTGCGGAACGTCGGGGCGGAGCTGGCGTCGTAGGTGACCACGACGGTCGCCAGGCCCGGGTTGGCGGCCTGCTTGGCCTTCGCGGAGGCCATCACGGCCTGGAAGAAGGCCTGGTTGTCCGCGGTCTCGGCGGCCGAACCGGCGTACGTCGAGGCGGTGTAGCCCTGCGTGGCCGGGGCGGCCGGGGCGGCGGCCGCGGCGGTGGCGGGCAGCACGGCGAGGCCGGCCGCGAGGGCCAGGCCGAGGGTGGCGGACAGCACGGATCGCTTCATGTGGGGGTCTCCGGTTCCTGGGGTGCCGTGGCCGGTTGGGGGCCGGCCCTGGGGGACACCTGGTCAACGGGTGATGTCCCAGAGCTTCGGGCAGCCCCGCGGCCGCGCGGATGATGTCAACCTGCGATAGCTCGGTGCAATACCCCTGGGGCACGGCCGATTTGAGCCGTCTTTTCCTCGTCTTGACTCAACCGTGCCCCTGGCATTCCGTTCCGGTGGCGGCTAGGCTCCGAGGCGGGGAAGTACCCGGAGCGGCGGGCCGCTTGATTCCGGCCGAGCGGCCCGCCGCGCCCGAACTCCTCTACCGGGCAGCCTTGTTCGCCGCCGCAAGACCGTTCGCCCAGAGGTCGTCGACCTGGCTGCGCTCGTTGGCGTCGGGGTAGGGGTTGGTGCAGGAGGGGCCGGGGCCGCCGCCGGACATCAGCTCGCTGCACGGGCCGGAGTAGTCGTCGGGCAGGCCGAGCACGTGCCCGGTCTCGTGGGCGGTCACCCGCAGCGAGTCGTACTCCTGGTTCTGCTGGTAGTCGAGGAAGACGTAGCCGTGGCCGTGGCCGTCGGTGCTGGCGTAGGAGCCCCGGCTGTCGCTGCCCTCGTAGTACGAGAAGTCGCCGTTGCCGCCGGTCTCCTGGAGCTGCACGTTGCGCACCGAGCCGTTCCAGATCCGTGCGGCGCCGGCTATCTGGTCGGCGAAGGAGGGCGCGTTGGCGGTGTCGTAGGTGACGGTGACGGTCAGCAGCCAGGGGTTCGCGGCCCGCTTGGCCTCGACCGAGGCCACCACGGCCCGGAAGAAGGCCCGGTTGTTCGCGACCTCCGCGGCCGAACCGGCGTACGTGGCCGGGGTGTAGCCCTGGACGGCCGGGGCAGCCGGGGTCGCGGGTGCGGCCGGCGCGGCGACGGCGGCGGTGGCGGGCAGGGTCGCGAGGCCGGCCGCGAGGGCGAGGCCCAGGGCGGCGGACAGCACGGATCGCTTCATGTGGGGGCTCCGGGTTCGCGGTGCGCTGCCCCGCCGGGACCGGTGGGGGCCGGGCACGGCGGCGGCGCGCGGTGGGGGACCGCCGGGGCCGGTGGCCGCGGCGGGTTGCTGCCCCGAGCTTCGGACAGCCCGGGCCGGTCGCGGATGATGTCAACCGGCGATAGCACCGCCGCATACCCACCGGGACCCGTCACACGTTCCGTCGAAGCACCTTTGACTGCCTGTCATGTCCTTGGCGATCTGGCGCGGAGGCGTCTATGCTCCGGAACGTGGAGCTCGACGTGAGACACCTCCGGGTGCTGTGCGCGATCGCCGACAGCGGCAGCCTCCGCAAGGCCGCGCTCCAGCTCGGCATGACCCAGCCCTCCCTCACCACCCAGCTGCACCGCATCGAACGGGCCATCGGCGGCACCCTGTTCACCCGCGAGCAGACCGGCAGCCGACCCACCCCGCTCGGCCACTCGGTGCTCTCCCGGGCCCGGCCGGTGATCACCGAGATGGCCGCGCTGGTGGCCGCCGCCCGCCAGGAGGCCCGCGACGCGACCGGGCCCGGCCGGCACCGGCGGCTGCGCATCGGCAGCGTCGGCAGCCGCGCGGTCGCGGCCTGGCTGCGCCGGGTGCACGAGCGGCTGCCGGACACCGACACCACGATCCACGTCGACGTCTCGGCCGGCGCGCTGCTGCGGATGGTCGCCGCCGACCAGTTGGACGTGGCCTTCGTGCACGAGAGCGAGGGCTTCCCGCTGCGGGTGCCGCCGGACGCCGAGCAGCGGGTGCTGATGGCCCGTGAGCCGCAGTACGTCGAGCTCGCCGCGGGGCACCCGGCCGCGGCCCGCCAGGTCGTCCGCCTCACCGACCTCGCCGAGGACACCTGGATGGTCGACCCGACCGCCGACCACGAGTACGCGGCGATGCGCCGGGTGTTCAGCGAGGCCGGGCTCAACCCCCGGGTGCTGCAGGTGCGGGACAACGCCACCGCCGCTGAGCTGGTCGCCTCCGGCGAGGCCGTCCGCCCCTGCCAGCCGACCGCCCCGCCGGGGCCCGGCACGGTCGTCCGCCCGGTGCACGGGGACCCTCTGGCCGTCCGGCTGCTGTTCACCTGGCGTCCGCGCGCGCTCAGCCCGCCGGCGCTGGACGCGCTGTACGGCGAACTGCGCGCCGCCTACCTGGATCTGGCCAGGGTCAACCCGGCCTACCTGGCCTGGCTGTCGCGGCACGAACCGGTACTGCTGGGGCGGGGCTAGGGCCCTCCGGGGCGGAGCGAGGACGCCGCCGGGGCCGAGCCGGAACTCCCTTGCGGCGGAGTCAGGACACCCCGGCGACCCTGCTCTCCCGGCCGTGGATCAGTACCCCCGCCGTCACCAGCAGCGCGCAGACCAGGCCCGCCGCGAGCACCCCCGAGCCGCCGAACGCGGTGCAGGCCAGCACCAGCGCGGCCCCGACCGGCGCCACCGCCTGGGCGAGTACCCCGCGCTTGGTGTGGCGGGAGTGCAGGAACCAGACCGTGACCAGGTAGACCGCCGTGGGCACGGTGACCGTCGCGGTCGCGGCGGTCTCGGAGATCTCCGCCTTGTGCACGGCCGACTCCACCGCCACCTCAAGCCCGGCGCCGATCGCCGCCGCCGAGCCGAACACCAGGTAGTGCCCGTAACCCCAGGCGAAGGCCTGCCGGTTGGAGCGCAGGTGCTCGTGGACGGGCCGGGCGAAGTAGATCCACCAGGCGGCGAAGCAGATCAGCAGGCCGCCGGCCGCCACCGGCACCAGCCGGCCCAGCTCCTCGTTCTCGTCCACCGCCGACTGCACCGCGACGGTCGCCGCCGCGACCGTCTCGCCGAGCACGATGAGGGTGAACAGCCCGTACCGCTCGGAGATGTGGTGCGGGTGCCAGGAGGTCTGCATCCGCAGCTCCGCGATCACCGGTACCGCCAGCTCGCACAGCACACCGATCGGGATGACGTACGGGCGGACGTCGTCCGACAGGAACAGCACCACCACCCAGCCGATCTGGCAGAGCGTGATCCCCGCCGCGTACCGCAGCGCGACCCGGCGGGCCTCGCCCTGCTCCGCGGCCGCCGCGCGCAGCCACTGGGTGACCATCGCGAGGCGCATCACCACGTATCCGGTGATCGCCAGCGCCAGGTCCTGGGTCGCGAACAGCCGCGGCACCCCGGCGGCGAGGATCAGCACCCCGGCGATCTGCACCAGCGTGGTGATCCGGTACGGCACGTCGTCGCAGTCGTACGCGGAGGCGAACCAGGTGAAGTTCATCCAGGCCCACCAGATCGCGAAGAAGGCCAGCGCGTAGCCGCGCAGGCCCTCGCCGTAGTGCCCGGCCGCGAGGAAGTGGGCGAGTTCCCGCCCGGCCTGGCCGACCGCGACCACGAAGCAGAGGTCGAAGAAGAGCTCCAGCGGGGTGGCGACCCGGTGCGGCTCGTGGCGGTCGCGCGGGACCATCCGGCGCACCGGCGGTGGGTCGACGTGGCGCGCGCGGGGTGCCGGGGCGGCGGGATCACTGGCCATCGGGGCTGCTCCGGGGTCGGGAGGGGCGGATCGTCCCGCGCATCCTGGCAGCGCCCCGGGCCCGGCGCACGCACCGGCACGGCGCGCGGGCCGGGCAGTACGCCGGCACCGAGGCCCCGATCACCGCGTCGACGATGACCCCGATTGTCCCTTTCTTCCTTGCCGTCAGCCGCAGTTGACGCATCGGTGCGCGAAGTGGGTGACAGCTCGACGGGTTTCCGGACGCGCCCCGTGTGATGCGCCGCGAGGGGCCGGCGCGCCGCTAGATTCATCCCCGGTCGGAAGAGCGCGGGCCCTGCGGGGCCCAAGACACGGACGGTCTGCGGGCAACGCGGAAGGTCAAGGCGGGTGGCGGGACAGCGAGGGCGGCAGAGCCGACCTTCCCGTGTCCGCACCACCGGCCTCGTGATCACCGCGCTGCTCGCCAGCGCCTGCCGTGCGGCCCGGCTGGTCGCGTCCGCGGCGGCTACTTCTCCCAGCCGACCTTGGCGTAGTCCGTGCCGGCCAGACCGAACGCACCGTAGTTGGCCAGGCCCTTGCGAGCCGCCACCACGGTCGGCCGCTGGTAGAGCTCGACGGTGTGGCCGAGCTCCCAGATCTTCGCGTCCGCCTGGTTGTAGAGCTTCGCGGCCTCCGCCGGGTCGAGCGTGCCGGCCGCCTTCTTCAGCAGCGCGTCGATCTCCGGCGTGCCGAGCTTCGAGTAGTTGCCGAAGACGTTGTCCCCCACCGGCAGGCGGAAGTTGGTGAGCGACGCGGAGAGCGGGAAGGAGTCGGTGTTCCGCCAGCTGGCGATCTCGAACTTGCCCGTGTTCACGTACTTGGTGAAGAAGTCGTTGGAGGGGACCTTGTCGAGGTCGACCTTGACCCCGGCCGCCAGCCACATCGCGGAGGCGGCGGTGGCCAGGTCCAACTGCGCCTGCGGGGTGGCGTCGTTGATGACCCAGTGCAGCTCCAGCTGCTTCCCGTCCTTGGTGCGCGGCTGACCGCTGCCCGCCTCCTTCCACCCCGCCTCGTCGAGCAGCTTCTTGGCCGCGCCCAGGTCGAACTTCGCCCAGTCGCCGGAGTTGTCCTGGTAGCCCGTCTGGTTGGGCATGATGATGTGGTTGCCGAGCGGCTTGAACTCCACCGGGACGCCGTTGTTCGCGATCTTGATCAGCGCCGACCGGTCGAGCGCCCTCCCGAGCGCCTGGCGGACCTTCTGGTCCGCCAGCGCGCCGCCCTGGCCGAACGAGATGTGCACCTCGTCCCACGGGCTCGCGGCACGAATCACGGCATCCTTGGAGTCCTTGAGCTGCCCGTACGCGGCCGCGGTGCCGGCTGCGGCGAAGTCGATCTCGTTGTTGAGGAACGCCTGCGTGGTCGCCGACTGGGACATCACCCGAAAGGTGATCCGGTCGACCTTGGGCTTCGTCCCCCACCAGGCCGGGTCCGGGACCAGGGACAGGGTCTGCGCGGTCTTGTCCGCCGTCCCGACCTTGAACGGGCCCGCGGTGATCGGGAACTTCTCCACCCAGCCCTGGTTGAAGTCGTCCGCCGTCCCGATACCCGCGGCCGGGATCAGCGGGCGGAACAGGTTCTGCCAGTCGGCGTACGGCTCGGAGAAGGTCACCTTGACCTCGGTCGGGTCCGCCCCCTGCTCGACGGCGGAGATCAGCTCGTAGCCGGCGGAGTCCGCGATGTCGTAGCCGTCCTTCTTGCCGTTGCTCGCCTCCCAGTCCGCCTTGAAGTCCAGGTAGCTCAGCGGCTTGCCGTCCGACCACTTCGCCTTGGGGTTGAGCTTGTAGGTGATCACCTGTGGGGAGGACGAGGTGACCTTGGCCTCCTGTAGGTAGTCGGTGACCGGCTGGAAGTTGCCGGAGGCGTCGGTGGTGAAGAGGTCCGGTTCCAGCGTGCGCATGATCTCGACGGCGTCGCCGTACCGGCCGTCCACCTGGAACGGGTTCCACTGGGTGATCCACTGGTACAGCGGGAAGCGCACCTCGCCGCCGTCCTTGACCTGGTCCAGCGGCTTGGCGTTGATGTCCTGGGAGTCCTGTCTCGGCGACTCGCTCTTGGCCACGCCGTCGCCCGAACCGCCTCCGCCCGAGGTGCACGCGGTGACCGCCAGCGCGGCGGCGACGGCGAGGGCGGTGGCCCGGCCGAGGCGGCGGGCCGTGGTGGAAGCGTCCATGGGGGTCCCCCTGGTGAGGTCTGCGGATCGGGAGTCGGGCGGGCGTCCGACGGAAGTCCGGCGGGAGTCGCGGCGCGGGTCGCGCGCCGGTCGAACGTGAGTCTGGATGCGAGTTGGGGCGCAGCAGGCATGAGTCGGCTTGAGCGTGGGCACTCAATCCGGCACCGAGCCAGAGGAACGTAACAGCGGATCAGATCCGCCACCAGGGGGAGGAACGCACGCCTGATCCAAACGTCACACGCGGCAATGCCGCCGCAACACCGCCGCCGTCCCCGAGTGCTTCACTCTGACCTGCGCTTTCCCGACTCCGGCTCCACTCCTGCCACTTGACGGCCCGACCGGGCCCCGACCGAAGGCCGAAACCCGATGCCCACCAGACGCGTCGGCCTCGCCCCCACCCCGGGCGGCCGTTGATGCTCCGCTACCTGGCGAAGCGGCTGAGCTACTACGCGGCGCTGCTGATCGCCGCCGTCTTCCTGGCGTACGCGATATCCGCGACCGCCCTGCAGCCGCGCACCTACTTCGACGCCAAGGTCCCGCGCCCGTCCGCCGAGTCGGTCGAGCACCAGCTCACCGCGCTCAACCTGAACGACCACGCCCCGGTCGTCGAGCGCTTCGGCCGCTGGACCGGCGAACTGCTGCACGGCGACCTCGGCCGGACCATCCACGGCACCCCGGTCTCCGACGACTTCGGCCGCCGGGTCTGGGTGTCCCTGCGGCTGCTGCTGCTCGGCAGCCTGCTCGGCATCGTCCTCGGCGTCGCCGCCGGGGCGTGGAGCGCCGTCCGCCAGTACCGGATCTCCGACCGGCTGCTGACCGTGCTGTCCTTCGTGCTGCTCTCGACGCCGGTCTTCCTGGTCGCGCTGTTCCTCAAGAACGGAGCCATCGCCGCCAAGGACGCGGCCGGCCACGAGGTGATCCCGTTCACCGGCTACGAGACCCCCGGGCTCACCGGCGGCCTCGGCACCCACCTGTCCGACTGGGCACTGCACCTGTTGCTGCCCACCGTCTCGCTGGCCCTCGGCGGCCTCGCCACCTACAGCCGATACCAGCGCGGCACCATGCTCGACGTGCTCGGCTCCGACTACCTGCGCACCGCCGAGGCCAAGGGCCTCACCCGTGGACGGGCACTGCTGAAGCACGGGCTGCGCACCGCCGTGATCCCGATGTCGACCATGTTCGCGTACAGCTTCCTGGGCATCTTCACCGGCGCGATCTTCACCGAGACGATCTTCGGCTGGCACGGCATGGGCGAGTGGCTGATCCAGTCGATCAACGAACAGGACGTCAACTCGGTCGTGGCGATCAACCTGTTCACCGCGGTCGTCGTCCTCGTCTCCGGCTTCCTCGCCGACATCCTGCACGCCGCCCTCGACCCGCGCGTGCGGTCCTGACCGGAGGAGACCCGAGATGACCACCCTCTCCGCCCAGCCGGCCGAACCCGCCGAGCCGGCCGGGCCCGCCGGACTCCCGCTCTCCGCCGGCACGCCCCGGGCCGCCGGCCGCGGACGACTCGTCCTGGCCCGGCTGCTCGCCGCCCGCGGGGCGCTCGTCGGAGCGGCCGTCGTGCTGCTGCTGTTCGTGCTCGCCTTCGGCGGGCCGTTCCTCACGCCCTGGGACTACGCCACCCCCGACTTCTCCGCGCTGCACCAACCCCCCTCCGCCGAGCACTGGTTCGGCACCAACGGGGTCGGTCAGGACGTGTTCGCGCAGACCGTCCGCGGGCTGCAGAAGTCGCTGGTCATCGGGCTGCTGGTGGCGCTCCTCTCCACCGTGCTGGCCTCCGTGGTCGGCGCCTGCGCCGGCTACTTCGGCGGCTGGGCCGACCGGGCACTGATGTTCCTGGTGGACCTGCTGCTGGTCTTCCCCGCCTTCCTGATCATCACCATCGTCTCGTCACGGCTGAAGAGCGCCGGCTGGATCGCCTTCGTCCTGCTGCTCGCACTGTTCAACTGGATGATCACCGCCCGGGTGGTCCGCTCGATGACCATCTCCCTGCGGGAGCGCGAATTCGTCCGCGCCGCACGGTTCATGGGTGTGCGCCCGCTGCGGATCATCAGCCGGCACATCCTGCCGAACGTCGCCTCCTTCCTCATCATCGACGCCACCATCGCGGTCGGCGGCGCCGTGATGAGCGAGACCGCCCTCTCCTACTTCGGCTTCGGGGTCAAGGCACCGGACGTCTCCCTCGGCACCCTGCTCGCTGCCGGGACCAGCGAGGCCCCGGTGTTCCCCTGGCTGTTCTACTTCGCCGCCGGACTGCTGGTGCTCTTCGTGCTCGCCGTCAACCTGATCGGGGACGGGCTGCGCGACGCCCTCGACCCCACCTCCGCGGCCGCGCCCCGCCGTTCCCGCCGCTCACCTCAGTCCGACCGCTCCCGCCGTTCCGACGGCGGCCCGCTCGGCAGCAGCCGTTCCGTCAGCCGTAGGAAGCGCCCGTGACCACCGCCCTCGAAACCCCACTGCTCACCGTCCGGGACCTGCGGGTGGACTTCGCCGGGCCGCACGGCCCGGTCCCCGCCGTCCGCGGGGTCGACCTCACACTGCGGCGCGGCGAGACCCTCGGCATCGTCGGCGAGTCCGGCTCCGGCAAGTCCGTCACCGCACTGTCCGTGCTCGGGCTGCTGCCCGGGACGGCGCGGGTCAGCGGATCGGTGCGGCTGGACGGACGGGAGCTGGTCGGACTCCCCGGGAAGGAGCTCGCGGCGATCCGGGGCCGCAGGGTCGCCATGGTCTTCCAGGACCCGCTCTCCGCCTTCACCCCGGTCTACCGGATCGGCGACCAGATCGCCGAGGCGGTCCGCGTCCACCAGCGGGTGGACAAGGCCACCGCACGGCGCCGGGCCGCCGAACTCCTCGACCTGGTCGGCATCCCGGCGCCCGACCGGGCCCTGGACAGCTTCCCGCACGAGTTCTCCGGCGGCATGCGCCAGCGCGCGATGATCGCCATGGCCGTCGCGAACGAGCCCGACATCCTGCTCGCCGACGAGCCCACCACCGCGCTCGACGTCACCATCCAGGCCCAGGTGCTGGACGTGCTGCGCACCGCCCGCCGGGAGACCGGTGCCGCGCTCGTCCTGGTCAGCCACGACCTCGGGGTGATCGCCGGAACGGCCGACCGGGTCGCGGTGATGTACGCGGGGCGGGTGGTCGAGACGGCCGGCGTGGACGAGCTGTTCGCGGCCCCGCACCACCCGTACTCGCTCGGGCTGATCGGCGCGCTGCCCCGGCTGGACGGGCGCGGCGGTCCGCTGGTGCCGATCCCCGGTGCTCCCGCACCGATGGCCGAGCTGCCGCCGGGCTGCCCGTTCGCGGCGCGCTGCCCGCTGGCGGAGGAGCGCTGCTCGGTGTCGGAGCCCGTCCTGGAGGGCGCGGACGAGCACCTCTCGGCGTGCGTACGGTCGGCGGAGCTCGCCGAGCGGCGGCCCGCGCCGGAGGAGGTCTACCCCGTCCCGGAGCTGCCCGCCGCCCCCACTCCCGGGAACCGCGCCGACCTGACACCGGTACTGACGGTGAGCGGTCTCGGAAAAACGTTTCCGCTCCTCAAGGGCACGGTGTTCAAGCGCAAGGTCGGCGAGGTGTACGCGGTGGACGGCGTCGACCTCGACCTGCGCGAGGGCGAGACCCTCGGCCTGGTCGGGGAGTCCGGCTCCGGCAAGTCCACCACGCTGTTCGAACTGCTGCGGCTCGGCGCCCCGGAGACCGGGCGGATCGAACTGCTCGGCCACGACACCGCGAAGCTCACCCGGGCCGAGGCCCACCGGCTCCGGGCCAAACTGCAGATCGTCTTCCAGGACCCGATGGCCAGCCTCGACCCCCGGATGCCGATCGGCGACATCGTCGCGGAACCCCTGCTCGCCCAGCGCGCCCCCCGCGCCGAGATCGCCCGCCGGGTGCCCGAACTGCTCCGCCAGGTCGGCCTCGACCCCGACCACGCCATCCGCTACCCGCACCAGTTCTCCGGCGGCCAGCGCCAGCGCGTCTCGATCGCCCGGGCACTCGCCGTCCGCCCCCGGCTGCTGGTGCTGGACGAACCGGTCTCCGCGCTGGACGTCTCCATCCAGGCCGGAGTGCTCAACCTGCTGCAGTCGCTCAAGGCCGAGCTCGGACTCTCCTACCTGTTCGTCTCGCACGACCTCTCGGTGATCCGGCACCTCGCCGACCGGGTCAGCGTGATGTACCTCGGCCGGACGGTCGAACAGGGCGACGTCTCCGCCGTCTTCGACCGCCCCCGCCACCCCTACACCCGCGCCCTGCTCTCCGCCGTCCCGCTCCCCGACCCCGCCGCCGAACGCGCCCGCGACCGCATCCTGCTCGCCGGCGACCCGCCCTCCCCCACCGAGCGCCGCACCGGCTGCCCCTTCCGCACCCGCTGCCCGCGCTACGCCGCGCTCACCGCCCCGGCGGACCGGACCCGCTGCGAGCAGGAGCGGCCGGCCCTGACCAGCGGCGCGCCGGGGACGGCCCGGGCGGACCACCAGGCGGCCTGCCACCACCCGGAGCCCCCACCCCGGGGTGATCACGGTAAGTGATCACTCGCGCACGATTCGGTGGAACGGGCCCGCGCCGTGTAATGTCTTCGACGTCAGCAAGCGCCGCTAGCTCAGTTGGTTAGAGCAGCTGACTCTTAATCAGCGGGTCCGGGGTTCGAGTCCCTGGCGGCGCACATGGCAAGGTCTCAGGCCGCTCACTTCGGTGGGCGGCCTGAGTCGTTTCCCGGTGGGGTATGGCTGGTTCCCGTGACATCTTCCGATTCCCGTCCTCTCCCCGAGGAACTGATACTGCTCTGCGCCCACCCGAAGCACGGGCGCTTCCGGGCCCCGGTCAGCGAGTTCCACCACGCGGTCGCCGGCGCCGTCCTCGCCGAGCTGCTGCTCGCCGGCGCGATCACCGTCGAGAAGCGGCACATCACCGGCTACCAGCCCTTCGGCGCCCGGGACGAGGTCGAGGCCGGGGTGCTGGCCCGCCTGGAGGCCAAGGGCAAGAGCCGGTTCCGCCCCGTCCTCGACCAGGCGATCACCCGGGTGCCGAACCCGCCCGGGCACCGGTTCCACCTCGACCGGCTGGTCGCGCAGGGGTGCTACACCGTGGCGGAGAAGCGGATCCTCGGCCTGCCGTGGCGCACCCACCTGCTGACCCGGCCCGAACTCAGGCAGCAGACGGCCGACCGGGTGGCGGCCACCCTGTTGAACCCCCATCCGTCGGATCCCCGCCTGACGGATCCCCCCGGCGGCGGTGACCGGCCGAGCGTCGAGCGGGACCGGCAACTCGCCGGCCTGATCGGCGTCAGCGGCCTGGAACACCGCCTCTACCCCGGCCGGTCCGGCGCTCCGGTCAGACGCGCCGTACGGAAGCTGGCCTGGGACCTGCCCATCCCGCAGGCGGTCAGGCGGGTCAGCTCCAGCAACTGAGCCCGGGGCGGGGGCCTCGGCCTTCCCGTCGCCTCGGCGTTCCTCTGCCTCGTCCGACGCCCCTGTCGCCCCCGGCCGGCCGGTCGGCGTCTCAGTGGGTGTCGAGCACGGCCGTGGCCACCGCGTCCGGGCGGTCGAACATCACCAGGTGCCCGGCCGGGGCCGTGGTGCGGAAGTCGGCGCCGAGCAGCGCCGCGAGTTCCCGCTGCTCGGCCAGCCAGGCCTCGGTGCGGCGGGTCCGGCAGCCGTCGTCGGCGGCCAGCACGGTGATCGGCAGGTCCTCGGGCAGTGGTCGGGTGCGCCGCAGCCCGTCCAGTTCGGCCGCCGTGTCCAGGTAGCGCACGTTCTCCCGCAGCAGCGCGCGCAGGGCGCGGCCGGTGCGGTAGCAGTGCCGGACCAGCGGTTCCGGGGCGAGGTCCTCATGGCGGACGGTGGACAACCGGGCCACGGCCCGGCGGACGGTCGGGCCCAGCAGGTAGGGCACGGCGAGGGCGGTGGCGGCACCGGCCACCGCCCGGGCCGCGAGGTCGCGGGCGGCGGGCGCCGGGTACGGCCGGGCCGCCGGTTCGACGCTGCCGTCGACCAGGACCAGCCCGGCGGTCCGCTCGGGGTGCAGCCGGGCGAAGGCCTCGACGTGGAAGCCGGCGAGCGAGTGGCCGACGACGGTGCAGGGCTCGTGCAGCCCGAGGCCGTCCAGCACCGCCCGGATCCGCCCGGCCTCGTCGGCCGCCGTCGGAGCGGGCCGACCGGTCGCGGGCTCTCCCGCGCTCAGCCCGTAACCGGGGCGGTCGTAACGGACCACGGTGCGGTAGGGGGTGAGGAAGGGGACGACGAGGTCCCAGTCGAACCAGCTGCTGCCGAGGCCGCCGCTGAGCAGGCAGACCGGGCCGCTGCCCTCGGTGCGGACGTGCAGCGGGACGCCGCCGATGCGCAGGAAACGCGCCCGGGTGCCGGGGTCCTCGGGCCGGCGGGGGTCTCCGGGTTCGCTGCCGGGGCCGCCAGGGGCCCGGGGTTCACCCGGGCCGCCGGGGTTTCGGGGTTCACCCGGGCCGCCGGGGTTTCGGGGGGCGCCGGGGTTTCGGGGGGCGCCGAATCCGGTCATGCCGGCCTCCGTTGCGGGAGCGGCCGGGCCGGGTCGTGCTGCTCCGGCCCGTCCCGCCGGGCGGACCGGGCGACGCCCACGGCCAGGACGGCCAGCCAGAGCGCGACCAGCAGCACCTGCAGCCGCTGGCCGGCCCCGAGTGCCCAGGTGCCGCGCCCGGCCTGGAAGGCGGCGATCGCGGCGAGGCTCCAGCCGGTGGCCAGCAGTTCGGCGCCCAGCAGCCAGGGCCCGATCCGGCGCACCGGCGGCCACCAGCCGTAGCGGCGGGCGGCGACGGTGAGCGAGACCAGCGCGGTGAGCGCGCCGAGCATCGCGAGGCTGCTGGTGACGGCGTGCGCGGTGTGGGTCGCGGGGACGAGCCCGGCGGTCTCGCGGGCGGCGCACATCTCGTCGCTGGTGGGGGAGCAGCTCAGCGGCAGTCGGGAGTCGGCGACGGTCGCGGCGCCGAACACGGCGAGGGCGGACCAGCCGACGAGCGCCCACCGGCGACGCCGGGAGCCCCGGGCCCGCCCGGCTTCCTCCCCGTCCACCGTCCCGCGCGCGAGCCCGCTCGCGAGGGCGGTACCGGCGGCGGCGAGCAGGCAGAGCCCGGCGGCCAGGTCGGTGGCCCGGAACAGGCCACCGAGCGGCTGGTCCTCGGCGGCGAGTTCGCTGATGTACGCCTGTACCGGGTCGAGGCCGGTGCTCAGCACGACCTCCAGCACCCAGGCGGTGTACGCCACGGCGCTGAGCAGCAGCAGGGCGGCGACCGCCGTCCGCGCGGTGCGGTGTCCTGGCTGGGGGCTGGGCACGGTTCCACCCTAACCAGGGGTGAACTCCGGCCCAACCGGAAGGAAAGGGGCGGATCGGACGCCGGTCGCCGGAAGTGGTTCGAGGCACCCCTCGGAACCGTGTATTGTTTTCCAGGTCAGCAGGCGCCGCTAGCTCAGTTGGTTAGAGCAGCTGACTCTTAATCAGCGGGTCCGGGGTTCGAGTCCCTGGCGGCGCACAGACAGTTGGGGAGCCTCTCGCAACAGCGAGGGGCTCCCCGATTTTTTGGCCCTCGAAGTCCGATTTGTGTGTGATGTCGGTCTCGATCGGCGCCCCGACGGAGCCATCAGGCCCGTCCTGCTCGTCCAGGCAGTAGAACCGGAATCGGGACAAAGGTCCCCACCCACCGATGTCCCTCGCCCGTGCAGGCTGCTTCGGTCCGCCCGCAGGAAAGGCCGCGCTTTGTCCCGAAACGCCCAGAGCGGCCGTCGCACGCCGTCGATCAACCTCCGGCCGGTCAAGCGGTTCAAGCGTCCCACCGGCGCGGCCGCCTTCTCCGGCGACGCCGGTGGAGTCGGCGGGTCCGGCGGCCCCGGCGGGTCCGGCAGCGGAAAGCCGCGCCGACCGAAGCGCACCGGCTGGCGCCGGCTGATACCCACCTGGCGGATGACCCTGCTCGGCTTCGCCTCGGCGCTGGTGCTCGGCGTCGGCCTGTTCGTGCTGGGGATCACGCTGGTGAAGGTCCCGGACGCGCACGCCGCCGCGACCGCGCAGAGCAACACCTGGCTCTACTCGGACGGTTCGGTGATCACCCGCACCGGCCAGACCAACCGGCAGAACGTCACCCTGGACAAGGTCTCCCCCGCCGCCCAGCACGCCGCGCTGGCCGCCGAGGACCGGAACTTCTACAACGAGGGCGCGGTCAACGTCCAGGGTCTGGTCCGGGCCGCGGTCAACACCGCCAAGGGCGAGGGCACCCAGGGCGGCTCCACCATCACCCAGCAGTACGTGAAGAACACGTACCTGAACCAGAAGCAGTCCATCACCCGCAAGGTGAAGGAACTCTTCATCGCCATCAAGGTGGACGCCACCGAGAGCAAGGACGACGTCCTCTCGGGCTACCTGAACACCTCCTACTACGGCCGCGGCGCCTACGGCATCCAGGCCGCGGCCCAGGCCTACTTCGGCGTCGACGCCTCAGCGCTCAACCCGGCGCAGGGCGCCTACCTGGCCACCCTGCTGAACGCGCCGAGCGCCTACGACGTGGCCACCGCGACCGCGGCGGGCAAGCAGAACGCCGTCAACCGCTGGAACTACGTGCTCGACGGCATGGTCAAGGAGGGCTGGCTCCCGGCCGAGGAGCGGGCCGCGACCACCTTCCCGGACGTCCGGGACCCGCAGCCCAACCCGGGCCTGTCCGGCCAGGCCGGCTACCTGGTGGACGCGGGCACCCAGTACCTGACCTCGAACAACGTCATCAGCGAGACCGAGCTGGCCAAGGGCGGCTACACGATCAAGCTGAGCATCGACCCGGGCCGCCAGCAGGCCCTGCAGGACTCCGTCCAGGCGCAGCTGCGCGACACCCTGAACCCGGACAAGCGGAAGAAGGACGCGGCCGCCCAGGCCGGCGCCGCCTCGGTGGACCCGAAGACCGGCGCGGTCGTCGCCCTGTACGGCGGCGTCGACTACGTGAAGCACTACGTCGACAACGCGACCCGACGCGACTACCAGGCCGGTTCGACCTTCAAGGCGATCGCCCTGGCGGCCGCCTTCGAGAACGACGCCAGGACCCAGGACGGCCGCACCGTCACCCCGCGCACGACCTACGACGGCACCAGCGGCCGGAAGGTCCGCGGCGGCAAGGGCACCCCGTACGCGCCGCCGAACGAGGGCGACAAGAGCTACGGCCAGATCAGCCTGCAGCAGGCCACCGACTGGTCGGTCAACTCGGCGTTCGCGCAGCTCGCGCAGGACACCGGGCTGCAGAAGGTCAAGGACACCGGCATCGCCCTGGGCCTGCCCGGCAACACCCCGGGACTCGACCCGGTGCCCTCCATCCCGCTGGGCGCGGCGACCCCGAGCGTGCTCGACATGGCCGGCGTGTACGCCACGCTGGACAACGGCGGCAAGCAGATCACCCCGTGGCTGGTGCAGTCGGTGGACCGCGAGGGCGAGGCCGTGCCGCTGCCCGCGCACAAGACCACCCAGGCGATCAGCGCGGACACCGCCAACCAGGTCACCTCGATGCTCCAGGGTGTGGTGACCGACCCGGGCGGCACCGGCTGGCGGGCGAAGGGGCTGGGCCGCCCGGTGGCGGGCAAGACCGGCACCACCGACGACCAGAAGTCGGTCTGGTTCGTCGGCTACACCCCCGAGCTGGTCACCTCCGTCGCCCTGTTCGGCCAGGACCCGGGCTCCGGCGCCCAGGTCAGCCTGAGCGGCGTCGGCGGGATCGACGGCGCGGCGGGCGGCCAGTACCCGGCGCAGATCTGGACGGCCTACATGAAGGCCGCGCTCAAGGGCCGGCCGGTCAGCGACTTCCCGACCCCGGCCGGCGACGACTTCTCGGGCGCCGACGACCTGCCGACGGCCCCGAGCACGCCGAGCAGCACCCCGTCGACGAGCGCCCCCACCGGCGGCCCGACCAGCGGCGCCACCACCCCGTCGGACTCCGGCTCGAAGTCGCCCGCGAACGGAACCGACGGGGCCACCACGGGCCCGACGGCTCCCCCGAGCGACCAGCCGACCAGCCAGCCCACCACCCGGCCGACCGGGCGACCCACCACACGGCCGACGCCGACCACGCAGCCGACCACGGACCCGACCTCGCAGCCGACCACCCAGCCCACCGGCGGGACGGACGCGCTCGTCGGCGCGGGCACGGGGACCTCGTCGGGGTCCGGGGGCTGACCTGCCAGGGGGCCGGCCCGGTGGCCGGCCCGGGTCTGGCCTTGAGGGCCGGCCCAGGGCCGGCCCAGGGCTGACCTGGGGGAAGACCGCTGATCGACCGATCGGGCCCGGCTGTCCGGGCCCGATCGGTCGACTCGGTGATTGCGCCACTGCGCACAGTTGAGTGCAGGACCAAATGCCGAAATGGCGCCTTACCGAAGTATCGGTATGACTGTCACAATGCGGCGGTGCACAGATCAACGGCCTCCCCCACCCTCCCCCCGGGCCGAACCCTCGGCCTCGGCCTCGCGCTGGTCTCCGCCTTCGCCTTCGGCGGCTCCGGTACTGCGGCCAAGCCGCTGATCGAGGCCGGCCTCTCCCCGCTGCACGTGGTGTGGCTACGGGTCACCGGCGCCGCCGTGGCGCTCCTCCCGATCGCCTACCGGCACCGGGACGCCGTCCTGCGCCGTCCCGGCCTGCTGCTCGGCTTCGGCCTGCTCGCCGTGGCGGGCGTCCAGGCCTGCTACTTCGCGGCGATCTCCCGCATCCCGGTCGGCGTCGCCCTGCTCATCGAGTACCTCGGACCGCCGCTGCTGATCGGCTACGTCAAGTTCGTGCAGCGCAAGCCGATCAGCCGCGGCTCGGCCATCGGCGCCGGCATCGCGGTGGCCGGGCTGGCCTGCGTGGTCGAGGTCTGGAACGGCCTGAGCTTCGACGCCCTCGGCGTGCTGTTCGCGCTCGGCGCCGCCTGCTGCCAGGTCGGCTACTTCGTGCTCGCCGACGCCGGCCGCCGGGGCGACCGCCCGGTCGACCCGCTGGCCGTCAGCGCGTACGGGCTCCTCGTCGGCGCCGTCCTGCTCACCGCCGTCGCCCGGCCCTGGCAGGCCGACTGGAGCCCGCTCGGCGGCGACGTGGTGATGAACGGGCACACCCTGCCCGCGTTCGTCCCGGCCGCGTGGATGGTCCTGATCGCAACCGTGCTCGCCTACCTGACCGGCGTGATCTCCGTCGGGTACCTCTCGCCGCCGGTCGCCGGGGTGGTGGCCAACCTGGAAGCCGTGGTCGCCACCGTGCTGGCCTGGGTGCTGCTCGGCGAGCACCTGGGGCTGCCGCAGATCGCGGGCGGCCTGCTGGTGCTGGCCGGGGCCTTCGCGGCTCAGGTGAGCACGTCAGGAGCCGAGGAGAAGGCGGCGGAGAAGACGTCGGTGGCACCGGACGCGGCTGCCCCCGTGGCCGCGGTGGCCAGCGTCCCGCCCGCGGAGGACCGGGCGGCTCGGACCGCTCGAACGGGGTCCACCACGGCTCCGTAGGAAGCAACGGCCACCTGCCGACTCCCGTCAGTGGAGCCGGCAGGTGGCCGGTGGCCGGTGGAGGGCCGTCGGTCGCCGGTGCGGGCGGCCGCCGAGCGTGGGGTCAGCGGCCGGTCCAGCCGAACCAGTCGAGGTGGTTGATCGGCCAGACGACGCCCGACACCGGCCCGACCACGTTGCTCACCGGCACGGCGCCGCCGCCGGGGCCGCGCTGGTGGTAGCGGGAGTCGGCCGAGTCGCTGCGGTGGTCGCCCTCGACCCAGACGTAGCCCGAGGGCACCTTCACCGGACCGAAGTCCAGGCCCGCGCAGGAGTCGTCGCCCGGGTGCAGGTACGGCTCGTCCACCTTCCGTCCGTCGACGCTCAGGGTGGTCCCCTCGCACTGGACGGTCTGGCCGCCGGTCGCGATGACCCGCTTGACCAGGTAGTTGTCGTCCTTCGGCGGCACCAGCCCGACGAAGCTGAGCGCCGAGCTCACGCCGTTGGTGAGCGGGTTCGGGTCGGTGGCCTGCGGCGGCAACCAGCCACCCGGGTCCTTGAAGACCACCGGCTGCCCCGGCTGCGGCTCCCAGCCCGTCAGCGGCGCCAGCTTGTTCACACCGACCCGGTCGCCGATCCGCAGGGTGTTCTCCATCGAGCCGGACGGGATGGAGAACACCTGGAACAGGCAGGTCTTGATCAGCAGCGCGACCGCCAGGCCGACCACGATCATCGCCGGCAGCTCGATCCACCACGGGCGGGGACGGCGGCCCGAGCGGCCCGTCTCGCCCCCGTCGCCCGGGCGGGTGCCGCGGCGCCCGCGCGAGCCACGGGCCCTGCGGCGCGCGTCGGCACGGCCGCCGGACACCCGGTGGGTGTGCGGGGCGTCCTGGGCGGCGGAATCGCTGGGGGCTCCGCTGGGCGTTTCGGGCAGGTTCACCGCCATCGTCGCTGCTCCACCTCTCCGGCCGGGGAACCTGCACGCTACGCCACCCGCGGAGCCTGGCGAAATCGGGCATTTAGCCGCCACCGACATCGCCGGGCGCCTCCGTCCCGCTCTGCGCGGGCTGCGGACGGCTTCCGGCGGCGCTGCGGGGTCCCCCCTTCCTGCGGTTCTCCCCCTCAGGAGCCGGAGCTCCCCCTTCAGGCGCGGGCGATGGCCTCGTGGTGCCGGATGACCTCGGCGATGATGAAGTTCAGGAACTTCTCAGCGAAGACCGGGTCCAGCTTCGCGCCGGCGGCCAGCTCGCGGAGCCGCTTGATCTGGTCGCGCTCGCGCGCCGGATCGGCCGGCGGCAGCTTGTGCTCGGCCTTGAGCCGGCCGACCCGCTGGGTCGCCTTGAAGCGCTCGGCCAGCATGTGGACCACTGCGGCGTCGATGTTGTCGATGCTCTCGCGCAGGCTGGTCAGCTCAGCCCGTACGGCGTCGTCGATCCCCTCGTGCAGGCCGGCGTCGGGGGTCGTGGAGTGGTCCGTCATCGGGGCGGCTCCCGGTGTCTGAGTGGGCGCCCGACCGTACGGCGGCCGGGCTCGGGCCCGGGCAAATCTAACAGGGCACCCGCTCACGCCCCGCACCGCTGAGCGGATCCGTCCACGATCCGGACAGCCGTCCGGAACCCCGGAACACCCTCTGCGACCCGCACCGTCCGGCCCGTCCCGACGCGGCGTGACACGCCGGGCCGGACGCCGGGCTCCCCGTACGCTGGTGCGTGCATGACCGGAAGTGACCGCTGAGCAGTCCCCCAGTAGTGGAGGTACCGATCGTGGCAACCACTCGCACCGCTCGTACGGCCTGGGAGGGCAACCTCCTCCAAGGAAAGGGCCAGACGACCTTCGTCTCGTCCGGGATCGGCACGTACCCGGTGTCCTGGCCGGCCCGCGCCGAGCAGCCCAACGGCATGACCAGCCCGGAGGAGCTCATCGCGGCCGCCCACTCGGCGTGCTTCTCGATGGCCCTCTCGCACGGCCTGGCCGGCGCCGGAAGCCCGCCCCGCACCCTGGACACCCAGGCCGACGTCACCTTCCAGCCGGGCGAGGGCATCACCGGCATCCATCTGACCGTCACGGGCGACGTGCCGGGCCTGGACGAGGCGGGCTTCGTCAAGGCCGCCGAGGACGCCAAGGCCAACTGCCCGGTCAGCCAGGCCCTGACCGGCACCACCATCACCCTCACGGCGAAGCTGGCCTGACGGCCCGGCGGCTTCCTCCGCCACTTCCGCCCGCCCCGGTCCCACCCCGGCGCGCAACCGGCGCCCAGGGGCGCGACTTCGGCGCACGCGCCCCTGGTGCACATCATGTGATGTGCACCAGGGGCGTCTGCACGTACCGCCACCCATGATCACAAAGCGGGCGAATCACCCTCGCGGCGGTCACCGCGCGTTGTCGTCGCGGCCTATGATCGGCCGAAGCGCCCTGTTCTTCACGCGGGTCCCCGCGCGACAGCGCCCCACGGCGGGCGCCCCGCAGCGGACCGACTCCGAGGACCGCGACAGAGTGCGGAGCCGGCCGCCGGGATCCCGACTGACCGGCCGGACCATCGTCAAGCGTCAGCAGCGGACGGGAGCATGCCGTGCCGGGCCAGAACGAGGGGGCCGACGCACACCACCCGGGCGTGCGGCACGAGGAATCACCACACCACCGCCACCTCGCCGCGCCGTTCCTCGACCCGGCTTCCGCGCCGGTCCCCGGCACCGCGGCCGGAGCCGTCGCCGGAGCCGCAACCGGGCCCGCAGCGGGGGCTGCAGTGGGGGCTGCAGTGGGAACGGCCGTGGGGCCGACGATGGGACCCGCCGCCGGATCCGCCGCCAGGCCGTCCACCGGACCCGCCTCCGCTCCCGGTGCCTGCCGGACGCTGGAGGAACCCGAGGTGCTGCTCTGCCCCACCTGCTCGACCCCGCTCACCGACGGCACGCACCGGGCCGCCGCCGACGGGACCGGACGGGCGGACGGCGGCACCGACCGGCTGCTGGCCGCGCTGCGGGCCAGCGAGTCCCGCTTCCGGGCCGCCTTCTGCGACGCGGTCATCGGGATGGCCCTGATCGACCCCGAGGACCGGATCATCGAGGTCAACCCCGCCTTCGCCACACTGATCGGACGGGGCGTCGGCGAGCTGGTCCGCACCCACCTGCACGAGATCATCGACCCGGAGGGCATGCCGGCCAGGCTGTTCTCCGAACTCGTCCACGGGGAGCGGGAACGGTTCCGCGTGGAGAAACAGCTCAAGCACCGCGAGGGCCACGAGGTCTGGAGCAAGGTCACCGTCTCGCTGATCCGGGACGGCGCCGGGGAGCCCCTCTACACCCTCGCGCTGGTGGAGGACATCTCCGAGCAGCGCCGGCTCGGCGACCGACTGGAGTACCAGGCGCTGCACGACCCGTTGACCCGGCTGCCCAACCGGGCCTACTTCTTCGAACGGCTCGACGCCGCCTGCCTCACGACGGCCGGGGAGCCCGCTCCGGGCGCGACCGCCGACGAAGGCCGTCGGGTCGGCGTCTGCTACCTGGACCTCGACGGCTTCGCGGCGATCAACGAAGCCCTCGGCCACCACATCGGCGACCAGCTGCTGATCGCCGTCGCCACCAGGCTGCGGCGCGGGTTCGACGGGTACGACACCCATCTGGTGGCCCGGATGGGCGGTGACGAGTTCGCCGTCCTGGTCACCGACAGTCTGGGCAGCGAGCAGCTGACCGAGCTGGCCGGCCGGATCCTGGAAGTGCTGGAACGTCCCTTCGACGTCGCCGGGCACCGGCTGGTGATCACCGCCAGCGTGGGCGTGGTCGAACGGTCCGTGCACGAGACCACCCCGACCGACCTGGTCAAGGACGCCGACGCCACCCTCTACTGGTCCAAGGCCGACGGCCGCGCCCGCTGGACCCTCTACGACCCGGACCGCGGCGCCCACCAGCTCACCCGCCAGCTGCTCGCCACCGCGCTGCGACCGGCCCTGGAACGCGGCGAGTTCACCATCGAGTACCAGCCGCTGGTCGGCCTGGCCGACGGCGCGGTGCACGGCGCCGAGGCCCTGGTCCGCTGGCGCCACCCCCGCTACGGGACACTCTCCCCGGACCGGTTCATCCCGCTCGCCGAGGAGTCCGGCGCGATCGTTCCGCTCGGGAAGTGGGTACTGGAGGAGTCCTGCCGCCAGGCCCGCCAGTGGCTCAGCGAGTTCCCGGACACCGAGACCTTCGTGAGCGTCAACCTGGCCGCCCGCCAGATCTGGGACTCCGACGTCGTCGCCGACGTCGCCCGCGCCCTCGAACACACCGGCCTGCCCGCCCGGCTGCTCCAGCTGGAGATCACCGAGAGCGCCCTGCTCGGCCCCGGCGGACGCCCGCTGCAGGCCCTGCAGGCCCTCGCGGACATGGGTGTGCGGATCGCGATCGACGACTTCGGCACGGGCTACTCCAACCTGGCCTACCTCTCCAGGCTGCCCGTGCATGTGCTGAAGCTGGACGGCACCTTCATCGAGGGCTTCCGCGATCCGGCCCCCGCCGACCGCCCCGGCCTCGCCGAGCTCGGCACCCGCCGCAGCGACGCCGACGAGCAGATCGTCGGCGCGATGGTGCAACTGGCCCACACCCTCGGCCTGACCGTCACCGCCGAGGGCATCGAGAGCGCAGCCCAGGCCGAGCGGCTGCGGCTCACCGGCTGCGACACCGCCCAGGGCTGGTACTTCGCCCGACCGGGGGAGGCCGCGCTGGTCGCGGCCATACTCCGCGACGGCCGCCCCGCCCTGGACGGGCGGTAACGGCAGCCGGAGGCGGAGCGCGGGAAGGCGGGCCTCGGGGAGGCATGGTGGACCGAGGCCGGGACGCCGGGGGCCGGTGTCCGCTGCCCGAGGGGGCCCGGCCGTGCGCCGCCGGAAGCAGGGCCCGGTGGTCAGGCCGTGCCCTGCGAGCGGGCCTGACCACCGCGGCAGGCCTCGGCGGTCAAGCCTCGGTGGTCAAGCCTCGGTGGTCAGGCCTCGGTGGTCAGGCCTCGGTGGTCAGGCCTCTACCGAAAGGCCTCGGTGGTCAGGCCTCGGAGGTCAGGCCGTACGCCTCGGCGATCAGGCCGTACGAGCGGAGGCGGGCCTCATGGCCGTGGATGTGCGAGGTGACCATCAGCTCGTCCACCCCCGTCCGCTTGCGCAGGGCCTCCAGTCCGTCGGCGACCCGACCCGGGTCGCCGAGCACGACGTTGTCGAGCCAGCTGTCGATGAAGTCCGCCTCGACCGGGCTGTACGGGTACTGCTCGGCCTCCTCCGGGGTGGGGATCGGGCCGGGGTTGCCGCGCCGCAGCCGGAGCATGCCGAGCGCGGCGGAGCGGGCCAGGCGACGGGCCGAGGGCTCGTCGTCGGCGGCGACCGCGCTCACGCCGATCAGGGCGTACGGCTCGGTGAGCACGGCGGACGGACGGAAGGACGACCGGTAGAGGTCCAGGGCCGGGAGCGTGTTGGCGCTGCTGAAGTGGTGGGCGAAGGCGAACGGGAGGCCGAGGCGGCCCGCGAGCTGGGCGCTGAAGCCGGAGGACCCGAGCAGCCAGACCGGCGGGCGCCCCTCCCCCCGGGGGACGGCGGTGAGCTGGGCGTACGGGTGCCCGGCGGGGAAGTCGCCGTCGAGGAAGTGGGTCAGCTCGGCGAGCTGCTGGGGGAAGGCGTCCGCGCCGTCGGCGTGGCCGCGGCGCAGCGCGCGGGCGGTGGCCGGATCGGTGCCGGGGGCGCGACCGAGCCCGAGGTCGATCCGGCCGGGGTGCAGGGCCTCCAGCAGGCCGAACTGCTCGGCGATGGCCAGCGGGGCGTGGTTGGGGAGCATCACGCCGCCCGAACCGAGCCGGAGCGTCGTGGTGTTGGCGCCGAGGTGGGCGAGCAGGACGGCCGGGGTCGAGCTGGCGACGCCGGGCATGCCGTGGTGCTCGGCCACCCAGAAGCGGTGGTAGCCCCACTGCTCGGCCTTGCGGGCCAGCGCCGTGGTGGCCGCCAGGGCCTCGGCGGGCGTGTAGCCGGCGCCGACGGTCGCCAGGTCGAGGATCGAGAGCGGAGCGGGCGCCGTGCCGCGGGCGGTGCCCTGGATCGCCGCGCCGGCCACCGGCTCGGTCCCGTGCTCCTGCTGGTCCTCGGTGGTCATGCCGTCCGCCCTCCTGGCTGTCCTTGAGCCGGCCTCCGTGTGGCGACGCGCCGGTCCCGGACGGCCCGGCGGTCGCTGCTGCCGACCGGCGTCAACCACGACCGACGGCTCACTGTTCCCGTGGGCCGGGTACCGTTCGCCCCCGGTCCGAGCGCGTTTCGGCCATTCCTCCGGGGGCCATCGACCAGCCGCTCGGCTGACGGAGAGCCAGCGGACGGACACGGCTGGCGACTTCACGCCAGCGCCGGAAGTCGCCAGGGCCAGGGCTCGCGACCGGGGCCGACATCCGGCAGGCTGGTGATCAGGAGCGGATCGCTGAGCGGGATCCGCACTCCACCAGCAAGATCGTCGGGCTGGACCAGCTCCGGACGATCACTGCGAGCCCTCGGCGCGGCACCCCGCCCCGGGGGCTCGTTCGGTTCGTGGCGGCATTCCCCGACGGAGGCGCCCCCTCCTCCACGACTCCGCACGTGCGGCCCGACACCTTGCGGAGCGGCCGGAACCGGTGGTCGTGATCTGTGGCATACCGGGGTGCTTCATGCCATGAAAAGTCGAGGCGCTAGCGTTGACCCCTACAGCCACCTGCTCGCTCGGGCGGCGTGGAGGGAGTAAGGGCCTTGAACTTCGTGGCGGCGATCGGATCCTCGTGGATCTGCGCCCTGGCTCTGTTCGCCGTGCTCGGCGACGCCCTCCTCCCCTTCATCCCCAGCGGGACGCTGGTCATCCTGGCCGTGCTCAAGACGGCACAGATCAACGGGGCCCCGCTGCTGCTCGGCCTGGGCGTGGCGGTGGCCTCCTTCCTGGGCGATCTGCTGCTGCTCCACCTGGCACGGCGGGGTGCCCCGATGCTGCACCGCCGGCTCGCCCGGCGCCCCAAACTGGCGGCCAGCGTGGTCCGGGTCCAGGAGGCCCTGATCGAACGCCCGCACGGCGCGGCCGCCGCGATGGTGGTGATCGCGCGGTTCGTCCCGGCCGGGCGGACCGTCCTCGATGTGGCCATCGGCCACTCCCCCGCCCATCCGCACCGTTTCCTGCACTGGTCGGCGCTGGCCGCGCTGATCTGGGCCGCCTACATCGTCACGTTGGGCTGGCTGAACAGCCACTGGTTCAACACCGCCTGGCTGAGCCTCGTGGTCTCCTGCGCGGCGGCCACCGCCATCAGCACCGCGATCGCGCGGATCGTGCGCCGCAACCGACGGCTCGCCGCGCTCTGATCGGCCCCCGGGACGGCCGACTCTCGCCGCCCCGGCGACCTTCGGCCTGCCTTGGGGCCTGCCCGGGTTGAGGCCCTGCCCGGGTTGAGGCCCTGCCTGCCTTGGCGCCCTACCTGTCCTGGGGTCGCGCCGCCCATCAAGGGGCAAAAATTTTCCCAAAAGGGCGATCAAACGGGCCGAACGCTGACGAACCGCCACCAATCCAGGACGGACCGGCGGTACCGTACTGCGCGGGCCGCGAGAAGTGCGAAGCGTCACAGGACGGCAACAGATACCGAATCCCTGCAGCCCAGCCGGATGCACCCGACGTGTTGAGAGTCATCGGAGCCCGGCGGCCTTGGAAGCCGCCGCGGCGACATGACATGCTAGCGCCGGAATAATCATCAATTGCCCGATTTGACCGGTGCGGCTGCGGACCGTCCTCACCACCGGTATCGGCACCCAGGGGAGACCATGACCAGCATCTCGCGCAGGACGGTGCTCAGTGCAACCGCTGCGACCGCGGCCCTCGGCGCGGTCTCGGCCTGCTCCAGCGGCGGATCCGGGTCGGGTCAAGGCTCCACCTCTCCCGGCTCTGGCGGCGCGAGTGCCACCCAGGGCGGTGGCACCGGCGGTCAGGCCCAGCCGGTGGTGCCCAAGGGCACCCCGATCGGCGACGGCTCCAATGCCGACACCGGCCCGCAGCCCAACCAGCCCAAGCCCGAGAAGCTCAAGCCGGGCGAGCGACCGCCGCAGTTCGTGGTCTTCTCCTGGGACGGTGCCGGCGGCACCGAGGACGGGCAGTTCCCCCGCTTCCTGAAGCTGGCGGAGCAGTACAAGGCCACGATGACCTTCTTCCTCTCCGGGATCTACGCCCTGCCCAAGGGCAAGGCCGACCTGTACCACCCGCCGAAGCACTCGGTCGGCGCCTCGGACATCCCGTACCTGTCGGACGGCGCGGTGAAGAGCACGCTCAAGCTCATCAGCCAGGCCTGGCTGGCCGGACACGAGATAGGCACCCACTTCAACGGGCACTTCTGCTCCAGCCGCCCGGACAAGAACGGGGTCAACATGTGGACCCCGGAGGACTGGCAGAGCGAGATCGACCAGGCCATCGGTTTCGTCACCCAGTGGCGGACCAACACCGGCTTCACGGACGTCGATCCGCTCCCCTTCGACTACAAGAAGGAGCTCATCGGCGGCCGCACTCCGTGCCTGGAGGGGCAGAAAGCGCTGCTGCCGACCATCGCCAAGCTCGGCTGGAAGTACGACGCCAGCTCATCGGGCGGCCTCCAGATATGGCCGCAGAAGGTGCAGGACGGCAAGGTCTGGGACTTCCCGCTGCAGTCCATACCGTTCCCCGGGCACACCTTCCAGGTCCTGTCGATGGACTACAACATCCTCGCCAACCAGTCCAAGGGCAGCACCAAGGGCGACCCGGCCAGCTACAACGACTGGCGCACCCAGGCCGCCGGCTCCTACCTGGCGGGCTTCGAGCGCGCCTACAACAGCAACCGCGCACCGTTCTTCATCGGCAACCACTTCGAGCAGTGGAACGGCGGCATCTACATGGACGCCGTCGAGCAGGCGCTCAAGGAGATCGCGGGCAAGCCGGACGTCCGGCTGGTCTCCTTCAAGCAGCTGGTCGAGTGGCTGGAGGTGCAGGACCAGTCCACCCTGCGCAAGCTGCGCTCGCTCAACGTCGGCCAGGCGCCGGCGGGCGGCTGGGAGGGCTTCCTCGGCACCGCCGGCTGACGCGCCGGCGGGGTACGGCCGGGAGCAGGAGCGCCGGGAGCGGGACGGCGGGCAGCAGGACCGCCGGGGTCAGGACCGCCATAGACAGGACCGACGGGAAGAGAGTCCGTCGGGGGCGTTGCGGCCGACGGGTGTTCGGACCCGCCGGCCGCTGCTGTCCCGGGTCGGGCCGGGCGGGGGCTACCCCGCGGCGGGGGTGTTCGCGAGCAGGCTGCGGACGATGCGGTCGGCCCCATCCTCGCCCCAGAGGATCGAGTAGTGGTTGGTGTCCGGCACCGGCGAGGCCGGAACGCGGTCCGGGTCCAGCCCGGCCAGCCCGATCCGCTGGTGGTCGTAGAGGCCCTGCGGCTCGTCGAGCAGGCCGCGTTCCGCCCAGAGCAGTTCGGCCGGGCAGGGCAGCCGGTGCACGGCGGCGGCCGCCTCCCGGTCCAGGAGCACCTGGGTGCCGTCGGTCTGCACGGCCTCCAGCACGCAGGAGGAGCGCAGTTCGGGCACCGTGCCGACGAGGTCGCGCTGGGTGTAGGCGTCGATCCCCTCGGACCATGCACCATCGAAGGCCGGGTGTCGGCGCCAGAACTCCCGGTAGGCCTCGTGGTCCGGGAAGGTCATGGACAACCGGGCCAGTGCGGGCCCGAGCACCGCGGCCAGGGCGTCCTCCTCGCGGACGCCCTCCGGCAGCGGGAAGGTCACCGCACCGTCCACCAGCAGGACCCGGCGGACGAGTCCGGGGTGCCGCACAGCGGCCAGGGCGGCGACCCAGGCCCCCATCGAGTGGCCGACGACCACGGCGGGCCCCGCGTCGAGGGCGGTGATCAGCGCGGCCACGTCGTCGGCGTGCCGGGCCAGCCCGTACGGTCCGGCGACCGAGCGGCTGGCGCCGCGGCCCCGCAGGTCGGGCGCGAGCAGGGTGACCCGCCCGGCAAGCCGGCGGGCGACCTCGTACCAAGCGAGGCCGTTGGCGGTGATCCCGTGCACCGCCACGACCGTCGGCGCCCCGGACTCCTCGGCGGGCCAGCGCAGGACGGTCAGGTCCCCGCCGGGCACGGGAACGGTCAACTCCTCGGGTTTCAGCGGTGACTGGCTCACGCGGGGGTACCTCCGGTGGGGCGGTCGGTCCGGACGCCGGCCGGCGTCCGGGCCGACCGGGCGGATCGGGCGGCGCGGATACGGGCGGGCAGTCTAGCCAGGCCACCGGGCAGCAGGTAGACCACGGCGACGAACAACGCGCCCAGCAGGAACAGGGGTTGGGAGAGCGGCACGCGCAGCGCCGCGGGCAGGTCCGCAACGGCTGTGGAGTTGGCGAGGTCGCCGAGCCGGTGGCTCGCCCAGGTGTACAGGACACCGCCGAGCAGTGGACCCCAGCGGGTTCCGGACCCGCCGAGGACGACCATGACCAGGAGGGCGAGCGTGGCGTCCGAGGAGGCGGCCTGCGGGGTGGCGCCGCCGGTCAGCAGCAGATAGACCACCCCGCCCAGCCCGGCGAGCGCGCCGGCCAGCACGAAGGCGACCAACTTGTACCCGTAGGGCCGCAGTCCGAGCACCTCGACCCGGCGCTCGTTCTCCTTGATGCCCTCCCAGACCCGACCGATCGGCGAGTTGACGACCCAGTGCACCGCGGCGACCGTCAGCACCAGGTAGCCGACGGCGATCCAGTAGAGGTTGGCGGTGTTCTCGATCCCCAGCAGGCCGGAGGGCAGCAGATCGGCCGGGGCGGAGCGACCCTCCTCGCCGCCCGTGACGCCACCGGGGTTCCGCTGGACGAGGATGGAGCCGGCCTGGGCGAAGGCGAGGGTGACCATGGAGAAGCCGATGCCGGTGACGCGCAGGCTCACCGAGCCGAGCAGCAGGGCCAGCAGTACGGTGCAGGCGACGCCGAACACCGCGGCGGCGGCGAAGGGCAGTTGCAGCTCCAGCATGCCGAGGTCGGTGGCGTAGAGGCCGGTCGCGAAGTAGAGCGCGTGGCCGAAGGAGAGGAGTCCGGTACGGCCGAGCAGGAGGTCGTAGCCGGTGGCGAGAGCCCCGTAGAGCAGGCACAGGGCGAGGAGTTGGAGGCTTCCGGGGCTGCCGAGCGGCCCGTCGAGCAGTCCCGGGAGGGGAAGCGCACTGTATGGGGCGACAAGGAGCGTGATCAGCAGGGCGATCGGCCACCAGCGTAGCGCTCTGTGCACCACTGTCCAGCGATTAGTGACTGAATCACCTGTTCGAGGGATGGCGCCGGGCTCGCGAGTGTGTTCACAATGGTTCTCGGCAAGGCTGGTGTCAGTCCCCCTTGCCACAGTGGCGGTGTCGGCGGAGCTGGTGTCAGTCCCCTCTGTCGGCACGGCGGTCACGGCAGGGCTGGTGTCAGTCCCCCCTGTCGCGGCGGCGCTGCGGTGGGCCGCGGGGCCTCCGGTGCTCGTGATCGGGGTTTCGGCGGTCACGCGAGCCTCCCGGTGAGTCCACGGGGTCGGACCAGAAGCAGCACGGCGAGCAGGACGACGACCGAGAGGTCGCCGAGCCCGGCGCCGGTGTAGTAGTTGGCGAACTGCTGGACGAGGCCGACGCCCACCGAGGCGGCGGCGGCCCCGGTCACGGATCCCATGCCGCCCATGACCACGACGACGAAGGCGAAGATGAGCAGGCCGGTCCCCTGGCCGGGATTGACCGAACCGAAGTAGAGGCCGCCGAGGGCGCCGCCGAGCGCGGCGGCCGCCCCGCCGATGGCGAAGACGAGGGTGAACGCCTTCCGGACGTCGATGCCGAGCGCCGTGACCATCGCCCGGTCCTCGACGCCGGCCCGGACGACCAGCCCGTAGCGGGTGCGGGCGAGGAACAACCGAAGAGTGAGCAACAGCAGCGCGGCGGCAGCCACCAGCACGAAGCGGTTGACCGGGACGGTCGCACCGAGCACGTGCCAGGTGCCGGACAGCAGGGCCGGCTGGGGGAAGGGGCGGGCGTCCGCGCCCCAGATCCCCATGAGCAGGGCGGGCACGGCGAGCCCGACCCCGACGGTGGCGAGGATCTGATCGCGCGGGCGGCTGTAGAGCGGCCGGATCAGGAAGAGCTCCAGCAGGACAGCGGCGGCCGTCCCGACCAGGGTGCCGAAGGGCACCGCGAGCCAGAAGGAGAGACCGGCCTCGGCGCCCGCCCACCAGGTGGCGTACGCGCCGATGGAGAGCAGGGCGCCGTGCGCGAAGTTGAGCACGTCCATCAGACCGAAGATCAGCGACAGACCGGAGGCGACCAGGAAGTACAGCGCACCGAGACCGAGCCCGGTACAGGAGAGGAGGACGACGGTGTCCATCAGGGCTTCACCTCCGTGGTGACGGCAGGAGTGGCCGGGGAGGCGGCGGGCCGGGGCCCGCCGGCGAGCGGGTGACGGGAGCCGACGCCGAGCAGGCGGCGGGCGGCTTCCTCGTCGGCCAACAGCTCGGCGGTGTCCCCGCGGTGGGCGGTACGACCGTCCGCCAGGACGGCGCAGCTGCCGGCCAGCCGGCGGACGAGGGCGAGGTTCTGCTCGACGAGGAGGACGGGCACGGCCTCGGCCGCACGCGCCAGCACCTCGGCCACCTCGGCGACGATCTTCGGCGCCAGGCCCTTGGTGGGCTCGTCGGCGATGATCAACCGGTTGCGGTTGAGCAGCGTCCGGCCGATCGCCACCATCTGCTGCTGGCCACCGGAGAGCGTCCCGGCCAACTGTCCGGCGCGGTGCTTCAGTTCGGGGAAGAGCTCGTGGACGAGCGTGTAGTTCGGCTCGGCGGCGCTCTCCCCGCCCCGGGCGCCGCGCTCGGCGAGGCGGAGGTTCTCGGCGACCGTCAGTCCGACGAAGATCCCCCGGTCCTCGGGCGCGTAACCGATGCCATGGCGAACGACCAGATGCGTGGGAAGGGAGGAGAGTTCGGCACCGTCGAGCCGGATGCTGCCCGTACGCGGTACCAAGCCCATGACGGCCTTGACGGTGGTGGTCTTGCCGGCGCCGTTGCGGCCGAGGAGCGCGGTGACCCCGGCGGGAGCCACGTCGAGGTCGACACCGTGCAGGATGTGCAGCCCGTCGATGACCACCCGCAGATCACGGACGGAGAGGAGGGGTTCGGCCGCCGACGGCAACGAGGAGGACGGCCGAGGAGTACTGGACGACTGCGGCGAGGAGAGCGGAGAGGAGGTCACAACGCCTCGCCCAGGTAGGCCTGTTGCACGGTCGGGTCGGCCATCACGGCCTCGGGGGTGTCCAGGGCGAGCAGGGCGCCGTGGTGCATGACCGCAAGCCTGTCGGCCAGACCGAGCAGGACGTCCATGTGGTGCTCGACCATCAGGACGGTCCGGCCCAGGTCACGGTGCACGGAACGGATCAGCTCGGTGAGGGCCGGCACCTCCTCCGCGCTGACACCGGCCATCGGCTCGTCCAGCAGGATCAGCCGCGGGTCGGAGACCAGCAGGACGGCCAGCTCCAGTTTGCGCTTCTCCCCGTGCGAGAGCGCGCCGGCCAGGGTGTCGGCGCGATGGGTGAGTTCGGTGCGGTGCAGGGTGTCGGCCAGCTGCTCCTCGTAGCGGTCGGCGCGGCGCCAGAGCCGGTAGGAGGCGCGCGGACCGGCGGCCGCCTGGGCGGCCAGCCGGACATGGTCGGCGACCGTCATGCCCGGCCAGAGGGAGGAGGTCTGGAAGGTGCGGCCGAGCCCCCGGCGGGCCCTGGCGTGCACGCTCTCGGCCGTGACGTCGGCGCCGTCGAGGTGGAGCCTGCCGTGGGTCGCCGGGTAGATGCCGGAGATCAGGTTGAAGAGGGAGGTCTTGCCGGCGCCGTTGGGCCCGATGAAGGCGATGAACTCGCCTTCGCCGACCGAGAAGGAGACGTCCTCGACGATCGGTACGCCGCGGACGGACCAGCCGAGCCCGTCCAGTCTCAGCACCGGGGAGGAGGAGCGCACGGACGACGTGGAAGGAGTGGTGGCAGTACGGGCGGGCATCGGGGTCAGCCCGCCATCGGGGTGACCGGGGGCGCCGCCTCGTCCGCGGTCAGCGTCTTCTCCACCGAGGGCTTGGCAGCAGCCCCGGTGCCGGTCAGCCGGACCTGGAACATCGGCTGGAGGAGGGCGTGGTCCTCGGCGCGGACCGTGGTCTTGCCCTTCACCCCGTCGAAGCTCCAGCCCTCCAGCGCCTTGACCAGGGCCGACGTGTCGTCGGCGGAGCCGTGGTTGGCCTCGACGGCGTGCACGATCATCTGGGCGGCGGTGAAGCCGTCAGGGGTGAAGATGTCGGTCTTCCCTCCGGCGGCGGTCACGGCCTCGTCCATGGCCTTCTCGACCGAGGTGCCGGCGGCACCCCCGAAGTAGTGGTTCAGGAAGGAGATCTTCTCGCCGGCCGGGCCGAACAGCGGGTAGGAGGCCGCCAGGTCGAGGCCGGTGACGACCTTGGTGCCGGTGAACACGTCCTGCTGGTTGAGCGCCGTCCACAGGGCCGAGGCGGTGTCGCCGGCCCATGCGACGAACAGCAGGTCGGGCTTGGCGGCCTTGGCCTGGGTGGCGAAGGGGGTGAGGTCGGTGGCGCTCGGCGGGGCGAGCACCTGGTCGACCGTCGCTCCCTCGGCACCGAGCACCGCCTTGACGGCGGCCACGTTGGCCTGCCCGAAGGCGTTGTCCTGAGCGAGCACGGTGACCTTCTTGCCCTTGGCGTCACCGACGAACGAGGCCGCGGTCCTGATGTCCTGGTAGGACTGGCGGCCGGAACGGAAGGTGTACGTGTTCAGACCGGTGACCTTGTCAGCGGCGGCCGGGCCGCTGATGAAGAGCACCTTGTTCTGGGCGGCGATCGGGCCGACCTGGAGGGCCACGCCGGAGGCGGTGGAGCCGGCCAGGACCTTGTAGCCCTTGCCGATCAGGTCCTTGGCGGCGGACACCGCCTTGGCCGGGTCGCCCGCGTCGTCCTGTTCCTCGAACTCGATCCTGTGCCCGTCGACCGCGCCGGTGCCCTTGGTCGCGTAGGTCAGTCCGGCCTTGAAGCCCTCCAGGTACTGCTTGCCGTAGGCGGCCAGCGGTCCGGTCTTGGAGTACACCAGGCCGACCTTGACCGGGCCCTTGCCGCCGCCGTCCGCCGCGCTCGTCCCGGCGGTACCGGCCTTGGCGCAACCTGCGGCGAGCAGGACGCACGCCGCGAGGACGGCGAGCTTCCGGGCCGGTCCGCCGGTCAGGGACTCGCCCGGGCCTACGCCGGAGGCGGTCCTGGTGGGGGCTGTCGAGCTGCGCATGGTGACCGACTCCTGAGGTGCGGCGGGGTGGATGCCGGAACCGTAGGTGTGCGGTGGGAGCGGCGACATGTGGCCGAGCGACGCATCGGCCCGGCGGGATGTGGCCCTGGTCGACATACCGCCGGTCCGGTGACGCCCCCGGGACAGCCGGGTGTGGCCTGCCGACACGGGTCCGCGCCCACCCGTGGCGGTGGCCGCCATGGCCGCGTCGGCCCGTGCCCGGTGACGGTGGAGGGGCGGCGTCGAGCCGGGACAGCCCGCCGGGCAGGGGTGGGCCCGGCCCACCGCGCCGATGCACCCGCGCCTCTCCTCCGTTCCCACTCCCCACGCTCCCGCCACTCCCACTCCCACTCGCGCACTTCGGCTCCCGCCCACTCCCACTCCCGCTTCCTCCCACTCCCTCACGAGGTGATCCCTTGGACAAGGTCCTGGACTCCCCCGCCGACGCGGTCGGGGACATCCCCGACGGCGCCGTGCTTGCCGTCGGTGGCTTCGGCCTCTGCGGCATCCCGAGCACCCTGATCGGCGCGCTGGTGGACGCCGGCGCGGCCGGTCTGCACGTGGTCTCGAACAACTGCGGGGTGGACGACTGGGGGCTGGGCCTGCTGCTGCGGGCGGGCCGGATCGCGCGGATGACCTCGTCGTACGTCGGGGAGAACAAGGAGTTCGCCAGGCAGTACCTCTCCGGCGAGCTGGAGGTGGAGCTGACCCCGCAGGGCACGCTGGCCGAACGGCTGCGGGCGGGCGGCGCCGGCATTCCGGCGTTCTTCACCCCGGCCGGGGTCGGCACCCAGGTCGAGGAGGGCGGGCTGCCGTGGCGCTACGCGGCGGACGGTTCGGTGGACCTGGCCTCGCCGCCCAAGGAGGTCCGGGAGTTCGGCGGCCGCCGGTACCTGCTGGAGGAGGCGATCAGGGCGGACTTCGCGCTGGTCCGCGCCGAGGTGGCGGACCGGCACGGCAACTGCGTGTTCCACGCGGCCGCCCGTAACTTCAACCCGCTCTGCGCGGCGGCGGGCCGGATCACCCTGGTCGAGGCGGACCGGATCGTCGAGCCGGGAGAGCTGCCGCCGGACGCCGTGCACCTGCCCGGTGTGTACGTGGACCGGGTGGTGGCCGCCGACCCCGAGGACCGCCGCATCGAGCGCCGGACCGTCCGCCCCGCGCTCCAGGAGGCCTGATCCGATGTCCGCCCCGAGCAGCACCCCCGGCCCCGGCGCCGACGCTACCCTCGGCCCCGACGCCACCCCCGACGCCGGCGCCGCGACGAAGACTGCCACAGCCCTCGACCCGCGCAACGCCCTGGCCGCCCGCGCCGCACGGGAGTTGGGCAACGGGCAGTACGTGAACCTGGGCATCGGCCTGCCCACCCTGATCCCCAACCACCTCCCGCCGGGCGTCGAGGTGGTGCTGCACTCCGAGAACGGCATCCTCGGCGTCGGCCCGTACCCGGAGCAGGGCGCCGAGCACGCGGACCTGATCAATGCCGGGAAGGAGACGGTGACGGTCGCGCCCGGGGCCTCGTACTTCGACTCCGCCTTCTCCTTCGGCATGATCCGGGCCGGCCGGATCGACGTCTCGGTGCTCGGCGCGATGCAGGTGTCGGCCGCCGGTGACCTCGCGAACTGGATGATCCCCGGCAAGATGGTCAAGGGCATGGGCGGTGCGATGGATCTGGTGCACGGGGCCCGTCGGCTGATCGTCGTGATGGAGCACACCGCCAGGGACGGCTCACCGAAGATCGTCGACGAGCTGTCGCTGCCCGCGACGGGCCGAGGAGTCGTGGACCGGATCGTCACCGATCTCGCGGTGATCGACGTGACCCCGGCGGGGCTGTGCGTGCTGGAGACCGCGCCGGGCGTCGGGTTCGACGAGGTCCGGGCGGCGACCGGAGCCGCCCTGCTGCCTCCCGGGTGACCCCGGCGACCGCTCCGGCGTGCCACAAGGCTCGGTCCCGGGCGGAATTCGTATCCATATCACTTCAGGGCGCGAGGTTGGCCTGGAACCGTGGGGTCTTCATGCCTGGGTGGTGATCGTTTCTCGGAACGGTTGCAAACACCGTGACGCTCCGGGAGAGTTGGCCACCTAGCGGATCTGAGTGCCCGGAGGGGAAGCCGGGGAGTTCGCCGGGTCCCGCATTCGAGTCACCGTGCAGGCGCACAACTGAACCAGTCGCACACTTCATGTGCCGAACAGCCCGGTGAACTGCCTGGAAAGGCCGCAGTTCACCGGGCCGTGTTCTGTCTGGACGGCGACTCCACGACGAGGCCGAGCAGTACCGCAAGGTGAACTCCGGGGGGAGCAGCTATGACCACGCCGTTCTCGCGACGAAAGGGCATCGGAACGGCCCGCGGGCGAGGCACCGGGCAGCTCGACGGGGCCGCCCTGAGCGAGTTATCCGTACCCGAAGCCCCTTACGACTACGGCCACTTCAGCCGCCTCGCCGGCCCGGCGCACGACCCGGACGATGACGGCGACCTCGGCGGCGGGATCTACCGCCCCGAGCCGGCCCGCCCCGAGCCGGCCCGCCCCAGCCCCGCGACAGCCCGCCTGTCCGGCCGAGCGTCCCCGCCCGCAGCAGGCGCTTCGCCGCCTGAGCCCCCCGCCGCCCCGTACCGCGCCCCCTACCGTGTCCGCTATCGCAGCCTGCTGCGCCGCGAGCCGCACCGGATCCGGGCCGCCCTGCTGCTGACGGCCGCCCCCGTGGTGGAGGCGGTGCTGCTGATCTGGCTCCTGCTGCCGGAGCACTGGCCGGAGCGGCTGGACGAGACGAACGCCCTGGTGCTGCTCGGCGACAAGGTGATGATCGGGATCATCGCCGTGGTCGAGGTCTTCCGGCTGGTCAACGTGGTCTCCAACACCCACGCCACCCTCGTCGCCCGCGATCCGATTCCCGTGACCCCGGAACGGGGCACCCGGGTCGCCTTCCTCACCACCTGCGTGCCGGGCAAGGAGCCGCCCGAGATGGTCCGGGCCACGCTGGTCGCCGCCCGCGCCGTGCGGCACGACGGACCGTACGACGTCTGGTTGTTGGACGAGGGAAACGATTCTGCAATGCGGGAGCTCTGCGCCGAGCTGGGCGTCCGCCACTTCACCCGCGCCGGCCGGCCGCACTGGAACCGCCCCGAGGGCCGGTTCCGCGCCAGGAGCAAGCACGGCAACTACAACGCCTGGCTCCAGGCACACGGCGACGACTACGACTTCTGGGTGTCCGTCGACACCGACCACGTTCCGCTGCCGGACTTCTGCGAGCGCATGCTCGGCTACTTCCGCGACCCCGACGTGGCATTCGTGGTCGGCCCCCAGGTGTACGGGAACTACCGCAGCTCGGGCTCGGCCGTCACCAAATTCTCCGAGAGCCAGCAGTACCTCTTCCACGCCCTCATCCAGCGCGCCGGAAACCGTTACGGCTCGCCCATGTTCGTCGGCACCAACAACGCCGTCAGAATCCGCGCGCTCCAGTCGATCGGCGGGTTGTCCGACTCCATCACCGAGGACATGGCGACCGGTCTGGAGTTCCACCGGAGCCGGAACCCGGAGAGCGGAGAGCGCTGGAAGTCCGTGTACACCCCGGACGTGCTCGCGGTCGGCGAAGGCCCGTCCTCCTGGACCGACTTCTTCTCCCAGCAGCTCCGCTGGAGCCGGGGCACCTACGAGACCCTGCTCACCCGGTACTGGCGGGTGCTCTGGCAGCTCTCACCGGGCCGACTGCTCAACTACTCGCTGATGGTGCTCTTCTACCCGATGGCCGCGCTCACCTGGCTGCTCGGCGGCCTGTCCAGCGTGCTCTACCTGGGCTTCGGCGCCTCGGGCGTCCACGTCTCCTCCGAGATCTGGATGATGCTCTACAGCGACGCCGCCGCCCTCCAACTCCTGCTCTACACCTGGAACCGCAAGCACAACGTGAGTCCGCACGAGCCGGCCGGCTCGTCCGGGGTCGCCGGCATGGTGATGTCGGCACTCTGCGGCCCGATCTACGCGGCCGCGCTGCTCCAGGCGCTGGTGCGTCGCCGCAGCCGCTTCGAGGTGACCCCGAAGGGCCGCTCGGCCAGCACCGACCGCCTCGGCACCTTCCGCTTCCACCTGTTCTGGACGCTGGTGTTCGGCGGCGCGATCACCGCCTCGTACGTCACCGGCTACGACCACGTCGCGATGCGCGCCTGGGCCTGGATCGCCCTGGCGCTGACCCTGCTGCCGCTCCTGATCCTGGCCGGTGACACCGTGCGCCGCCGCCGCACCCGGCCCACCGCCACCCTCACCGTCACGGGCGGCCCGGCGACCCCGAAGGTACTCCTGGAGAAGCGCCGCCCGCGCCACGCCCGCGACCCCCGGGCCCCGCAGCCCGCTCAGCCCGCTCAGCTCGCTCAGCTCGCTCGGCGCCCGCAGGACGATCAGCACCCGCAGCGCCCGCAGCAGCCGGTGCAACCCGCGCACCCCGCCGCACAGTTCGTCCGGGCCCCGCAGCACGAGAGCGGCACCCCCATCCACTGAGGGAGTAGCAATCACCGTGAGGATCCACAAGACCGGCCGCACCAAGCGCTTCGCCCTCGGCAGCACCGTCGCACTGACCGTGGCGGGGATGAACGCGCCGGCCGTCCTCGGCTTCGCGACCCAGCAGTACCACCAGTACGTGATCAACCGCCCCGAGTACAAGGCGCAGTACGGCCACTGGCAGACCCTGACGCTGCCCGCCGAGTTCCGGGTCAACGCCGTCCACGCCACCCTGCTGCGCACCGGCAAGGTGCTGATCGTGGCCGGCTCCGGCAACGACGAGAAGCAGTTCAACGCGGGCACCTTCAAGAGCCTGCTCTGGGACCCGGTCAAGAACACCTACAAACTGATACCCACCCCGGCCGACATGTTCTGCGGCGGGCACACCTCGCTGCCGGACGGCCGGGTCCTGGTCGCCGGCGGCACCCAGCGGTACGAGAAGCTGGCGGGCGCGGTGAAGAAGGCGGCCGGCGTCATGCGGGTGCGCAACGAGAGCCCGGAGCGCGCCCGGACCTTCCCGAAGGGCACCGTCTTCGTCGCCCCGAACGGCCGCGAGTACGCCACCACCGCCCCGGTGACCGTCCCGGCCGCGACCAAGAGCGGCTCCGGCAAGCAGACCGTCGTCACCGCCGGCGAGCAGCACGTGTTCGTCGAGGCGGTCGGCGCCGGCCCCGACTACGTCGCCGGCTCCCCCGCCCAGTACCGGATCAAGGACCTGAGCGGCACCGACGCCCGCAACCTCTACGGCCAGAGCGACAAGCTGACCCTGGACAAGCAGGAGTACCAGGGCATCCGCTCCGCCTTCGAGTTCAACCCGGACACCGAACTGTACGAACCGGTCACCGACATGGCCTACGCCCGCTGGTACCCGACGCTGACCGGGCTGGGCGACGGCCGGGTGGTCACCGTGTCCGGGCTGGACGACACCGGCCGGATCCTCGACGGCAACGACAACGAGATCTACGACCCGAAGAACAAGACCTGGGCCAAGGCGCCCGACCACTACTTCCCGACCTACCCGGCGATCTTCCTGACGGCCTCCGGCAAGCTCTTCTACTCCGGCTCCAACGGCGGCTACGGCCCCGCCGACAAGGGCCGCGAGCCCGGCGTCTGGGACCTGTCGAACAACAGCTTCCGAGCCGTCCCCGGACTGCGCGACCCGGGCCTGACCGAGACCTCCTCCTCGGTGTTGCTCCCGCCCGCGCAGTCACAGAAGGTGATGGTCCTCGGCGGCGGTGGCGTCGGCGAGTCACCGCTGTCCACGGCGCGCACCGACATCGCCGACCTCGCCGCCGCCGAACCCGCCTTCACCCCCGGCCCGGACCTGCCCGCCGGCGGCACCCGCTACCTCAACAGCGTGATCCTCCCGGACGACACCGTGTTCACCACCGGCGGCTCCAGCGGCTACCGCGGCCGCGGCGACAGCGACCTGCTCAAGGCGCAGGTGTACCACCCGGATTCCAACAGCTTCACCACCGCCACCGAGCCGACCGTCGGCCGCAACTACCACTCCGAGGCGCTGCTGCTGCCCGACGGCAGGGTCGCCGTGCTCGGCTCGAACCCGCTCTTCGCCGACAAGGCCGAGACCCAGCCCGGTGGCTTCGAGCAGCGCATCGAGATCTACACCCCGCCCTACCTGTACCGCGGCGACCGCCCGCAAGTGGGCACCGCGCCGCAGGCGGCGAAGCTCGGCGGCACCGTCAGCGTCGGCACCTCCAGGCCGGAGGCCGTCGCCACCGCCAAGCTGATCCGGCCGAGTTCGGTCACCCACGTGACGGACGTCGAACAGCGCTCGGTGGCCCTCGACATCACCGGGCGGACGGCGGACGGCATCTCGCTCACCCTCCCCGGGAACCCCAACCTGCTGCCGCCGGGCTGGTACATGCTGTTCCTGACGGACGCCGCCGGCACCCCGTCGGTCGCCCGCTGGATCCAGGTCACCGGCTGAGCGGACCGGACCCGTCGGCCGGCCGGACCGGGCAGACGCGCGAGCCGGGCAGACGCGCGGGCTCGCGCGCGGGCGTGGGCAGCCTCAGCGCGCCGCCTGCGCGAGCCCGAGCGCGTACGGCAGCCAGAACTCGCCCGCCCGGGGCTCGCCGCGTCCGCAAGCCCCGTCCGACTCGCCCGGGTTCTTGATCCACAGGTAGGCGTCCACCCCGGGCCGGCCGGTCTCGGCGGTCGGCCGCTCACCCAGGGCGCGCCCGGGAGGGTTGCACCAGGAGTCACCGCCCAGCGCACCGTTGCCGCTGCGACTGGTGTCGATGACGAAGTGCTTCCCGCCCAGCGCGGCGGAGAGCCGGGCGCCGTAGGCCGCGTTCCGCTCGGTGTCGTAGAAGTTGGCGACGTTCACGGCGAAGCCGTCCGCGGCGGCGATACCCGCCTTGCGCAGCGCGGTGGCCAGCTCGTCCGGGTCCTGCGCCCAGCCGGGGTTGCCCGCGTCCAGGTAGACCCGGACGTTCGGACTCTTCTTCAACTCCTGGACGGCGAAGGACAGCAGACCGTACCGCTCGGCGGCCAGGTCGCCCTTGATACCGCAGGTGTCCAGGGTGTGCGCGACCGCGTCCGGCTCCAGCACCACCCAGGCCTTGCGGTCACCGAGGGCCTGGGCCACGTCGGCGATCCAGGTCCGGTAGGCGGCGGCGTCCGGGGCACCACCGGCCGAGTACTGGCCGCAGTCGCGGTGCGGGATGTCGTACGCGACGAAGACCGCCGTCCGGCCCGCCTCGGCGGCCCGGCGGCTCACCTGCTCGGCGATCTCCTTGGCACCCTGCTCACCGAGCCATTGCGACGAGGGCTGGGAGGCGATGCGCAGCAGCATGTCCGCCTCCGCCGCCCGGCCCTGGCCGCGCAGCGCCGTCATCTGCCGGGCCGCGTTGGTCTGGTCGGAGACGAAGAAGGTCTGCCCGGGCAGCTGGGCGAGACCACCGGACCCGGCGGCCGCGCCCGCGGCGGCGGAACGGGAGGTGGCCGCGCCGCTCGACGAGGCTGCCCCGCTGCCTGCGCCGCCACCCGAGCCGGTGCAGCCGGACACGGCGACCAGCACCCCGGCCAACGCCGCCCCCACCGCGCACCGGGAGGCCCCCACCCACCGAAACGTCCTCGCCCGCCCCAGCCCGTGCACGTACCGCCCCTCCCAGGACCGGTCCGGCGACCGATCGGCACCAGCTAAGCACACCCGGCACCGGCCGACCGTCGCCGGCCGTGAACGCCAAGTGGCCGTGGGCGAACGGGAGATCGAACCCGCCCGACCACGGCCACCCGGCCCCGGGATCCGCCCCCGACGGACCCCGGCCCGAGGCTCAGGCCTGCTTCAGGTCGGGCACCTGCCAGTCGATCGGCTCACCGCCGAAACCGTCCAGCGCGGCATTGATCTGCGAGAACGGACGGCTGCCGAAGAACAGCTTGGCGGACAGCGGCGACGGGTGCGCGCCCTGCACCACCACGTGCTTCTCGGTGTCGATCAGCGGCAGCTTCTTCTTCGCGTAGTTGCCCCACAGCACGAAGACCACCGGCTCCTCGCGCTCGCTCACCGCCTTGATCACCGCGTCGGTGAACTTCTCCCAGCCCTTGGCCTTGTGCGAGTTCGCCTCGTGCGCACGGACCGTGAGCACCGCGTTGAGCAGCAGCACGCCCTGCTCGGCCCAGTGCATCAGGTAGCCGTTGTCCGGAGCCGGGATGCCCAGGTCGGCGTCCAGTTCCTTGAAGATGTTGCGCAGCGAAGGCGGCGTCTTGGTGCCGGGCAGCACCGAGAAGCTCATGCCGTGGGCCTGACCGTTGTCGTGGTACGGGTCCTGGCCGAGCACCAGCACCCGGACCTTGTCGTACGGAGTGGCCTCCAGCGCGGCGAACTCCTGGCCGCTCGGCGGGAACACCTCGTGCTCCGCGCGCTGGGCCGCCACGAAGGCCGCCAGCTCGGCGAAGTACGGCTTCTCCGTCTCGGTGCCCAGCACCCCGCGCCAGGACTCGGGCAGCTCCAGCCCGCCGCCCTCGCCGGCCTCGACCACGCCCGCCTCGACCGTGTCCGTCACGACATCTACCTCCCACACCGCGGCTGCTGCGCCGCACGCCCTCTTTCACCCCGAACGCTACACAGGCCCACCGACAACTCACTCCGCAGGAGCGGGCGCGGGGCCAGGGACAGGCGTGGAGGCAGGCACGGGGACAGAAGCAGGATCCGGGGCCGCAGCGGGCACAGGGACAGGCCCAGGCCCTGGCCCAGGCCCAGGCCCAGGCACCCGAGCGTCGGCCTCCGCCGGGCCGGCTGCAGGAGCGCCCTCCCCTGCGGCCGCCGGATTCCCAACAGCGGAGCGCGCAGAGCGCTCCACCCGGAAGTGCTCCAGCACGTTGAGCACCACCATCAGCACCGCCAGTGTCGCCAGCACCACCAGCGCCGGCAGCCGCACCATGGCGGGCAGTAGCGCCAGCACCACCACGGCCGCGCCGATCCGGGTCGTCGCGACCTGGCGGAACATCATCCACCGCGTGTACCCGAAGGTCAGCAGGTACAGCCCGCAGCCGCCGTACAGCAGCGTCACCGACCCCGGGCCGAGCGCCTGCCACGGGTCCGCGACCGTCTCCCCGAAGCCGACCGCCACCCCGATCACCCCGGCGACCAGCGCCAGGTGCCCGTACTGGAAGATCCGCCGGACCACGTCCCGGCGCGAGTCGGCGATCACCACGGCGTGCCGCATGGCGTCGGCCGCGTACACGAAGTACTGCCACCACAGGCCCGCCGAGATGGTGAACGCGACCGCCACGGCGGCGAGTTCGGCCGCGTCCAACCGGGCGGAGGCCGCCGTGCCGCCGATCCCGACGATCGACTCGCCGAGCGCCACCAGCAGGAACAGCGCGAACCGCTCCGGCATGTGCGCCGGGTGGTAGGCGACCTTCGCGAGCCGCCGCCGGAACACCAGCGGCGCGGCCAGGTCACAGAGCGCGGCCGCCGTCCACAGCGCCAGCCGCGGCCCGTCCGGCAGCAGTCCGCCCGTCACCAGCAGCGGCCCGCTGACCAGCACGCCCACGCCGTACGGGCCGCGCCAGACGCCCGGGACACGGGCCAGCAGGAGCAGCAGCACCAGCCGGGCCAGCCAGTACGCGGCGCCGAGCAGCACGCCCCGCCCGCCGTACGCGCCCGGGATCGCGAGCGCCATGAACAGGCCCGTCAGGCCGACCAGCAGGATGCCCAGGCGGTCCCGCAGGTTGTCCACGTCCCGGATGTTGGCCTGCACGGTGGTGCCCACCCAGCACCAGTACACCGGGACGAAGACCACCAGCGCCCGGACCAGGCCGACCGCGTCGTGGTGGTGGTGCAGCAGGCCGGAGACCTGGGTGATCGCGAAGACGAAGACCAGGTCGAAGTAGAGCTCCGCCCAGGTGACCCGCTTCTCCTCCGGGTCCGCCGGCTCCGAGTCCGCCGGCTCCGGTTCCCGCGGTTCCGTCCCTGGCAGCTCGGGCTGTCGAAGCTCACGCTCCCGCCGCTCCGGCTGCCGAAGCTCCGGCTCCCGCAACTCGGGTTCCCGAAGCTCGCGCTCCCGCAGCTCCGGCCCCGGTGACTCCCCCGTCGTGCTCATCCGCGCCTCGCCTCCCCGCAAGCCGAACCGTACGAAGCGGGCCCCGCCCCGGCGAACGGCCGGAACGGGGCCCACGACAGCACCGCAGAGGCTAGACCAGCTCGACCAGGTCCGCGATCGACTTGACCACGCGGGTCGGCCGGTACGGGAAGCGCTCCACGTCGGCGGCGGAGGTCAGGCCGGTGAGCACCAGGATCGTCTCCATGCCGGCCTCCATGCCCGCGACGATGTCGGTGTCCATCCGGTCGCCGATCATCACGGCGGTCTCGGAGTGGGCGCCGGCGGTGTTCAGCGCCTCGCGCATCATCAGCGGGTTGGGCTTGCCGACGAAGTACGGCTCGACGCCGGTCGCCTTGGTGATCAGCGCCGCGACCGAGCCGGTGGCCGGCAGCACGCCCTCGGGCGAGGGACCGGTCTCGTCCGGGTTGGTGCAGATGAACCGGGCGCCCTGGTTGATCAGGCGGATCGCCTTGGTGAGCGCCTCGAAGGAGTAGGTGCGGGTCTCGCCGAGGACCACGTAGTCGGGGTTGTTGTCGGTCAGCACGTAGCCGGCCTGGTACAGCGCGGTGGTGAGCCCGGCCTCGCCGATCACGTAGGCGGTGCCGTTCGGGCGCTGGCTCTTGAGGAACTTCGCAGTGGCCAGGGCGGAGGTCCAGATGCACTCCTCCGGGACCTCCAGGCCCATCCCGGCCAGCCGGGCGCTGAGGTCGCGCGGGGTGTAGATCGAGTTGTTGGTGAGGACCAGGAAGGGCTTGCCGGACTCCCGCAGTCGGCGCAGGAACTCCTCCGCCCCGGGGATCGGCGTGCCCTCGTGGATGAGGACCCCGTCCATGTCGGTCAGCCACGACTCGATGGGCTTGCGCTCTGCCACGTAGGTGTCTCCTCGGTCTTGCAACGGTCTGGTCGATCTCGTACACCGCTCCGGACCGGACACCTTCGGCCGGCCGGGCGCCACTGGCTGCCCTGACACCGCCCAGCGTAGCCGTCCGTCAGCGCGCCCTGAAGTGCCGATCTGCCGGGCCGTCCCCACCGCCGTCGAAGCCGGGACGGGCAGAGCACCGGGCTTGCCGCCCCTGCTGCCGAGCACGGGTCGGCGGCGCGAAGGCCCCGGCCGGCGGGCGGATCACGGGCAGGTGGGGCGGGGCGCGGAGCGCCACTGCGGCGCACCGGCGCACCCTCCCGCCGCGGTCGGGAGGGTGCGCCGGGGATCTCGCCGAGCGCCCGGGCCCGGAACCGGTCTCCCGGGGTCCCAAGCCGGGACCCCGGCCGAGCCCCGGTCCCGGGCCGGCGGCCTAGGCGCGGGCCGGGGCGGGCTCGGGCAGCGGGACGACCGGGAAGTCGATCTCGGTCCGACCGACCGAGTTGAACCAGTTGGTGAAGGAGTTCAGCGCGACCGCGCCGATGATCTCGCCGATCTCGCCGTCCCCGTAGCCGGCCGCTCGCACCTCGGCGAGGTCCTCGTCGGAGACGAAGCCCTTGCTGCGCAGGACGGTCCGGGCGAACCGCAGGGCCGCGGCCTCCTTCGGGTCGGCGGCCCCGGCGTGGCCGCCGGCGGCGAGGTCGGCCGGGCTGACGCCCGCGCGGGCGCCCAGGACGTGGTGGGCGGCGTAGCAGTAGTCGCAGGCGTTCTCGACGGCGGTGACCAGGGCGATCTGCTCCCGCAGTCCGGCGCCGAGGCGCCCCTTGGCCAGGGCGCCGCTGAAGGCCAGGTAGGCCTCCAGGACGGCGGGCGAGGAAGCCATGGCGCGCATCATGTTGGGCGTCACGCCGAGGGCCCGCTCGACCTTGTCGAGGAGGGCCTTGGCGGCGGGTTCGGCGGTCGTGGGGTCGATCGTGCCGAGTCGGGGCATGGCTGTGCTCTCCGTTCGCTGCGATTGACTTTCGTTGGCAGTGCCAAGTGGTTGTTGGCAGAGCCAAATATAGTTGGCACTGCCTAGAATGCAAGGGCGCACATTGCCGACCACCCCGAGCCGAACGCCGAGCAGACCTGACGGCCGCTCGGACCCGAGGCCGCAGGGGCGCGAAGGCCGGGCAGACCTGAAGGCCGCACGGGCGCGAAGGCCGAGCAGACCTGAAGGCCGTACGGACCCGAAGGCCGAACAGACCCGAAGGCCGGGCCGCCCGGCGGAAGGCCGACCAGAGGAGAGGACCGGACACCATGGCGGATCCACTGCCCGGACTCTCCCCCAGCGAGCAACTGCTGATCGGGCTCACCCGGCTCGGCCAGGCCGTCCGTCTCAGCACCTGGCACAACGCCGGCCCGGTCAGGCTCACCCCGCTCCAGGCCGACATCCTGCTGTTCCTGGCCGGCGACCGGCGACCCCGCCGCCAGGGCGAGATCGTCACCGCGCTCGCCTCCACCGCGCCCACCGTCAGCGACGCCGTCCGCGCCCTCGTCGGCAAGGAACTGGTGGACCGTCAACGCGACCGGGCCGACTCGCGCGCCGTCACCCTGACCCTCACCGACGCCGGGCGCGCCGAAGCCGAACGCCTCGCCGTCGTCCCGCCGCCACTCGGCGAGGCGCTCGCCGCCCTCGACCGGGACACCGTGGCCGCGATGCTCCGCGGCACCACCACGATGATCCGCGCGCTCCAGCGCCACGGCGCCGTCCCGGTCTCCCGCACCTGCGTCACCTGCCGCTTCTACCGGCCCGACGCCCACCCCGATGACCCGCGCGCCCCGCACCACTGCGACTTCGTCGACGCCCCCTTCGGCGACGGCCAGTTGCGCGTCGACTGCCCCGACCACGAGCCGGCGGTCCTCCCCGACGACGCCGCCGACGAAGCCCCCGACGGCGCCCCGGCCCAGGAGCCGTCGGCGCTCCCCGACGCCGTGCACCAAACCGGGAGCAACCGGGCCGCTCGTGATTGAGTGGGCCGCATGAACCCGCAGACCTCACGCTCCCTGCCCGAACGGCCGCTGCGCGTCGGCCTGATCGGCTACGGCCTGGCCGGCTCCGCCTTCCACGCGCCGCTGATCGCCACCACGCCGGGGCTGCGGCTGGACGCCGTGGTCACCGCCAACCCCGAGCGCCGCGAGCAGCTGGCGCGCGAACACCCGGGCGCCCGCGCCGTGGACACCCCCGAGCAGCTGCTCGCCGAGCCGGACGCGCTCGACCTGGTCGTCATCGCCTCCCCCAACCGCACCCACGCCCCGCTCGCCCGTGCCGCCCTACGGGCCGGCCTGGCCACCGTGGTGGACAAGCCGCTGGCCGGCACCGCCGCGGAGGCGCAGGAGCTGTGCCGGCTCGCCGACGAGCGGGGCGTCCTGCTCTCCGTCTTCCAGAACCGGCGCTGGGACGGCGACTTCCTCACCGCCTGCCGCCTGGTGCGCGGCGGCGCGCTCGGCCGGGTGCACCGCTTCGAGTCCCGCTTCGAGCGCTTCCGCCCCAAGCCCAAGCCGGGCTGGCGTGAGCTCGCCGACCCGTCCGAGGTCGGCGGCACCCTGTACGACCTGGGCAGCCACCTGGTCGACCAGGCGCTCACCCTGTTCGGGCCGGTCGAGACGGTGTACGCGGAGATCGACGTGCGGCGCGACGGCGCGGTCGTGGACGACGACGCCTTCCTCGCCCTCACCCACGCCTCCGGCACCCGCTCGCACCTGTGGACCAGCGCCATCACCCCGCTGATCGGCCCCAGGCTGCGGGTGCTCGGCGACGCCGCCGGGTACGTCAAGCCCGGCATGGACCCGCAGGAGGCCGACCTGCGGGCGGGCCTGCGCCCCGACGGCACGCGCCCCTGGGGTGCCGACGAACCCGGGCGCTACGGCACCCTCGGCACGGACGAGTCCGCGATCTCCCTCCCGACCGACCCCGGCGACTACCCCGCCTACTACGCGGGCATCGCCGCCGCCCTGGCCGACCCGGGCACCCCGCCCCCGGTCGACCCGCGCGACGCGGTGGCCACCCTCACCGTCCTGGAGGCCGCCCGCACCTCCGCCGCGACCGGGACAGCGGTCCGCCTGGACTGACGGGCACTTCGCCGGAATCCGTCGCCACCCGTCGACTCCGCCCCCGGAATCCGCCGGCCCGCCGGAATCCGTTGTCGCCCGTCAACCCCGCCGCCCGTCGACTTTGCCGCCCGCCGGAGGCTGCCGCTCCCGCCGACCCGCCTCCTAGGATGAACGGATGAACAGTCAGCGGGGGCGGCAGATCAGCACCGACGAGCGTCGCGAACGCGAACGGACGTGGTCCGCCGAGCAGAAGAAGCGTGAGAAGGCCTGGACCGAGGAGTTCGCGAAGCGCCAGAAGGTCATCGAGACCGAGAGCCGGGAACACCAGCGGACCGCGTCCATCGCCGCCGAACGGAAGGCCTGGGCGCAGGGCAAGCGGGCCGGGTCGATCGGCTACCTCGACGTCACCGGCCCCGACGACGAACCCGTACGGATCGCCGTCGTGTGGCTCGGCCGCTTCCGCGCCACCCGCAAGCCGCTGGACGGCTACGACCCCGTCCCGGCCACCGACCTGAGCAGCGGTGGTGTCGAAGGGGTGTTCCTGTTCGCCCTCTACGTCGTCCTCGTCGGCCTGAACGCCGGCCTCCGCTGGCTGGCCCTCCGGCTCGCCGACCGCCCGCGCTGGGCCGTCGGCGCCGCCGTGGGCCCCGACCGGGGCAGGGGCGGCGAGAACAACGTCATCCTGCTGCGCAGCCGCAGCCGGCGCGCGGCCCTGCGGTTCGCCGCCGCCCTCGCCGACCGGGTCGAACGGGACGGAACGGCCGCCCTCACAACCCGATGACCTCCACCGCCGACCCCAGCCCCCGGAAGTCAGCCACGTTGCGGGTGTACAGCGGCAGCCCGTGGGCGGAGGCCACGGCGGCGATCATCAGGTCTATCCGACGCGGCCGCGGCTGCCGACCGGCGGCGATGGTCAGGGTCACCAGCGTCCCGTAGCGGGCGGCGGCGGCCGCGTCGAAGGGCAGCGGGTCGAAGTCGGCCATCGCCGCGCCCAGCACCTCCAGCCGGGCCGCCCGGCTCGCCGGGTCCCGGGCCATCGACACGCCCTGCTGCAGCTCCGCGAACGTGATCGCGGTCAGCTCCGGCACGGCCGGCAGGTCCGCCGGGTTGAGCAGCGCCAGGTCGATGTAGACACAGGTGTCCAGCACCCCGGCGGGCCGCCGCCGGGGCGCCCTGCGGCGCTCAGCCACGCCGCCGCTCGAACGGGTCGTCGCCCTCGTCCCCCACCAGCTCCTCGGGACCGAAGTACTCCTCGGCCTCCTTGCGCATCTGCTGGTAGTCCACCCGCGGCAGCTTCACGTGCCGCGCCACCAGCTCCTCCGCCGTGAGCCGCCGTCGCCCGGACACCGGCCGCAACTCCGCCACCTCGACCCCGTTCCTGGTGATGTGGAAGGTCTCCCCCGCCTCCACCGCGTCCATCACCGCGGCGGAGTTGTTCCGGAACTCCCGCTGGGTAATCGTCTTCATGCCTCCCACGGTAGCCCCGCGTAGCACCGATGGCTACACCTCGCACGTCCCTGCGAAAGCCCCTCCTCGCCGTGCCCCGTCCGCTAGGTTCGACCACTGATCGTTCGATAATCGTTCGTTACGGAGGGGCTCGCGTTCATGGCCGACACCAGCGAGAAGGACGGGAACCCGTGGCTCTACGGCCAGGACGGTCCACCGGCAGGTGACCCGCTCACCCCGCCCCGGACGACCGGTCCGTGGGCCGGCGCCGGCGGCGCCCCCGTGCTGGTGCAACCGGCCGTGCTCGGCCAGGCCGCCGGTGAATCCAGACGGCTCCGGGGCGAGTTGCAGTCCTCCGTCACCCGCGCCGAACCCGACACCGCCGCAGCCGTCCAGGCGCTGGCCGGCGGATGGGCCGCCGGACCGGCGCTGTCACAGGCGCTCACCTGGTGGAAAGCGCGCTGGACCAGCCTCGACAACCGCCTAGGCCTCACCGCCGACCGCCTGGACGCCACCGCCCGCAGCTACCACGCGACCGACGACTCCGCCGCCGCCACCTTCAAGGGGCCGTGAACCATGGTGACTTTCGCCCTGCTCCGGCACGCCTCCCTCGACCCGCTCGACCACGCGGGCGACACCTGGAACGGCGTCTCCGGCCACATGGAACACGTCGCCGGTCAGGTGCGGTCCGGCGTCCTCCAGCCGCTGACGGGCGGCGGCGGTCCCTTTGCCGCACCGGGCAGCGGGTCCCGGCCCTGGACCGGCGCCGCCGCCGACGAGGCCGTCCGGGAGATCGGGCTCCTCGCCGACGAACTGCAGGCCTTCCACTACGAGGCGCTGGCCATCTCCGCCGCCCTGCACCGCGCCCGGAAGGCCTTCACCGAAGCCCAGCAGAAACTGGTCCGGGCCATCGGCGACGTCGAGGCCCTCGGCGCCACCGTCGCCGAGAACGGCACCGTCACCCTCCCCGACCTGCCCCCGGAGGAACGCAACGACCCCGAGGCGATCGCCTACCAGAAGCGCAAGTGGGACGAAGTGCAGCAGCACGTCCAGATCATGACCGCAGCCCTGGCGGCGGCCACCGACGCCGACAACGCCGCAGCCACCGCCCTGCGCTCGCTCAACCCGGAGGACGTCGACCCGGCGAAGCATCCGGACGCGGTGCGGAACGCCGCGAGCGATCTGGAAGCAGCCACGGGCATGCCGACCGACCCCAAGGCCCTGAAGGACTGGTGGGCCGCGCTCGACCCCGCCGTACGGGCCGGATTGCTCACGGCGGACTCGGACAAGCTGATCAAGGCCGGCATCCTGGGGCCGACCGACTACGAATGGTCGTCTCCTGACAAGGGCGCCGGGCCGTGGGGTGTCCGGGAGCCGGGTCTTGCCGATCAGATGATGCGAGTTGAGGCCGCAAGCATGGTCGGTGGCGGTGCGCTCGCCGGCAACCCGGATGCCGCCCGCAACCTGGCGCACTACCTGGACGGCGACGGAACGCCCCTCAATTTGGATGTCGAACCCATGCTTCGTAGCGACGCCGGCTTCCGGGCGAAGGCAGACACCCAACTGGCTGCCAACAAGGACAAGTGGCGTCAGGCCGCAGTGGAAGCGTTCGAGAAGTCGGGAGGTGTGCCGGTCTCGATCCCCGTCGAGAGTCCGGTTGGTCAACATACGTTCACGGACGAGAACTGGTACTACGCAATCGGAAGTCATCCTTACCTCACGTCGGGAGTGGTGACAGCCGTCCCGGGGCCGGACGGCAAGCCCCAGGTATCCCTGCAGTACCAGGTCAATGTCTGGGACCGCTACAACTGGGACGAAGGCAAGAGCACACCGATCGCCGGCACCAACGTGACGGACCACGACATGGCGACCCTGCACCAGACGGGACTCGCCAAGGAGTTCGACATCGTCGGCAGGACCAAGCCGATCACGATTCGACTCGACGAACCCACGGCCCCCGGGAGTCCTACGCCATGACCCGCAAGCAGCGACGATGGGTACTGCTCCTGGCGCTGGTGGTACCGCTGGCGCTGGTGGGTGCCGCCGTGGGAGGGCTGTACTGGGTCCGGGACCAGGTGGAACATCCGGCGGACAACAGCGGTCGGCCCGGGTCGTGGATGACGGTCCCGTCGGAGTACGTCGTGGAGTTCTCTCGGGTACGGCCGCCTGCCTCGGCGAGCGACGTTCGGTGGTCGTACCTCAAGGGCTTCCAGGACGACCTGGCGTTCCTCGCGTTCCGGCTGCCGCCGGGTGCGGAACAGGGCTTCCTGAGCGGGCTGGGGGTCGCCGTGGAGCCGGACTCCGGCACGTCCCTCGGCGGGTGGCCGCTGGAGGGGTTCCAAAGGGCAGGGGCGAGCGATCCGAAGACGGCCGGGCCGCTGCGCACGGGCGGGTTCCTCTCCGAACCGCTGCCCGGGCACAGCAAGCGGCTCGCGGCCACCGTCTGGCTGGCGACGGAGGCGGACGGCGGCACACGCGTGTGGGTGTACGCCGCGGATGCGCCGTGACGAACATCCCCATGCGGCGGGAACCCGGTGGGCCGTAGGATCGTCGTGCTGTACGTCCGGGAGCCGGCGAGACACCGAGGAGGCAGAGGGCCGTGGCTGTTGTCGCGATGTTGCTCGGGCTGCTCCGGGTGCTGACCGGGAACCTGGTGAGCGAGAGCGGGTCACTGGCGTCCGTTGCCGCCGTTGCTGCCGTGGTGTTGGTGGCCGGGGCGGTTACCGGGGCGTTGGCCGGGGCTCGGCTCCTGGGGGCGCGGGCGCCGGCGGCGGTGCGCAGCGGGGTGCTGCGGCGTCGGGCGTTCCGTACGGCGTTCCTTCCGCAGCGTGATCCGGATGCCCGGGGCAGGCGACGCCCCAGGGCGCCGGGGGCGGCCCTGGCGGCCGCGTAAGCCCTTGTAGTTCCGTTCGTCCTCGCGGCCGTCCTCCGCCGACCACTCATGTTCCGAGACCCCGGAGGGCTCGCTTCACCATGTCCGTACTCGCCGTTCTCGACCCGGCCGTCGCCGCCGCGCACGCCGTCGTCGCCGCCATCGCCCACGTCCTGCCGACCGCACTGGCGATCGTGCTGTTCACCGTTGCCGTCCGGCTCGCGCTGCACCCGTTGGCACGGGCGGCGGCGCGTGGGGAGAAGGCCAGGACGCGGCTGGCGCCGAAGGTCGCCGCGCTGAGGAAGAAGCACGAGAAGCGCCCCGAGAAGCTGCAGGAGGCGCTGGCCGAGATGTACCGGAAGGAGCAGGTGTCGCCGTTCGCCGGGTGTCTGCCGGTGCTGGTGCAGATCCCGTTCTTCTCGGTGATGTACCGGCTGTTCACCACCCCGAACGACCTGCTCGACCACACCCTGTTCGGCGTGCCGCTGGGCCTGCACGTCGGCGGTGCGCAGGGCGTCGGGCAGGTGGCGGTGTTCGGGCTGCTGTACGCGGGCCTGGCGGCGGTCGGGGTCGTCAACTTCCGCCGGGCCCGGCGTGCGGCGGCGACGGCCGCGGCGCAGCCCACCCCTCAGCCGGGGGCGGGGCTGCTGCCGTACCTGTCGTTCGGATCGGTGCTGTTCGCGCTGCTGGTGCCGGTGGCCGCCGCGCTCTACCTGCTGACCACGAGCGCGTGGTCGGCGGCCGAGCGGGCCTGGTTGTACCGGGACGGGGCGCAGGCCCCGGTGGCGGCGCTCCCCATCTGACCCCGGAAGTACCGAACGGACTCGGAGGTACTCGGAAGTACCCGGACGGGACCGGAGGTGCTCAGAAGTGGCGCAGCAGTTCGGGGAAGGCCCCGAGCTGCAGCGTCGCCTCGTCCGGGCCGAGTTCCTCGTGCTCCAGCACCCAGGTGTGCTCGTGCGGGATGTAGACGGTGCGCAGGCCGGCCCGTCGGGCGGGGGCGATGTCGGACTTGGGCGAGTTGCCGATCATCCAGGTCCGGTCCGGGTCGAGGTCGAGGTCCGCGGTCAGTCGCCGGTAGGTGTCGACCGACTTCTCGGCCACGATGTGGACGCCGCGGAAGTGGTGGTCGATGGTGGAGGCCGTCACCTTGCCCTGCTGCTCGTCCTGGTCGCCCTTGGTGAGCAGCAGCAGGTGGTGGCGGTCGGCGAGGGCGGTGAGGGTGTCGGCGACGCCGGGGATCAGTTCGACCTGCCGGTTGTTCAGCGGGGTGAGGAGTTCGTCGATCCGGGCGAGCTCCTCGGCGGAGGGGGTACGGCCGCTCAGCTGCTGCAGGCAGTCGGCGAGGCTCTGCCGGAAGACGGCGGCGCCGTAGCCGAGGGTCGCCGAGTTGGCGGCTTCGATGCCGTCCAGGAGGGAGCGGGTGCCGTCCCGCTCGGCCGGGGTGGCGACCCAGTCCAGGAAGCCGTCGATGACCCGCTCGAAGAGGACGTTGTTCTCCCAGAGGGTGTCGTCGGCGTCGAAGATGAGGATCTGGTCGGTGTGCATCCGGTGGTCTCCAGGGCGAAGGTCGTCAGGGCGTACGGGAGCGGGCGGCGGAAGGTCTCCGGGCGGGCGGAAGGCACCCGGGCAAGCAAGAGGCGCCGGGCGGGCGGAAGGTCGCCGGGCGGACCCGGGGGCTTCAGGCCGACGGGAGCAGGCGGGCGACGCGGTCGAGGGTCTCGCGGAGGTTGTCCTCGGTGGTCCGCTGCCTGGCCTCCTCGACGGTGAGCCATTCCAGCGGGGAGGCCGGGTTCTCCGGCCGGGCCCGGTCCGGGGTCTCGGTCGCCAGGAGGAACCGCAGGTCGGCGTGCTCGTGGGCGGGTTCGACGGCCGAGGCCGGGACGGGGACGACGACGAGGTGTGCCAGGGCGGCGTCGGGCCACGGGGTGAGGTCGGCGAGGCCGGTCTCCTCCCGGCCCTCGCGCAGGGCGATGTCCAGCGGCCGGGTCTCCCCCGGGTCGCCGTGGCCGCCGACCTGCAGCCAGGCCTGCTGGCGGACGTGCCAGCGCAGCAGGACGCGACGGGTCGGCGGGTGGACGATCAGCGCGGAGGCGGTGAAGTGGAGGGGGAAGGTGCCGCGGTCCCAGGGGTCGGTGGCGCCGAGGAGGGTGCGGGCGCGCTGGTGGTCGGCGGCCTCCGCGGGGCCCTGCGGTCGGTGGTCGTCCAGCAGTCGGGCCAGGTCGGGGCTGTGCGACGGGCCGCCCGTGGTCACCATGGGTCTGTACTCCTCGTTCTGCTGCGGGCCCGCTCCGGGACCGTCCCCGCGCCGCTTCTGAACCGGCCCGACGGCTCCGAAGCGGGTCGGATTCGGCCGGGCCGGATGGCGTCAACGGGCTTGCGGGGAAAGGGTGGTCGGGCCCGGGGCTTCCGGTTCCGGCGAACCCGCGAAGCCTAGCCCGGGGCCCGTCCGGGGCCCACCGGTTTTCGCCCGGCCGCACCGGCGGCACGGCCGGTCCGCGGAGGTCGTGCCGGCCGGCCCGCAGGTGCCGTACCGGCTGGTCGGGGCGCTACCGGGAGGCCGTAGCCTGTGGTGATCGTCACGGGACAGGTGGAGGGATGTCGTCATGGTGGCTGCTCCGGCACTCGCCGAGCTGCGCGAGGTGTGCCAGCCGCAGGCCAAGCTGCAGAGCCGCAACGGTGAGCACTGGGCGGGTCGGCTGTACATGCGGGCGGTCTCGTTGCGGACCACCCGACAGCTGGTCCGCACCTCGGTCTCGCCGAACACCCTGACCTGGGTGATGGTGGTGTGGGGGGTCGGCGGCGGCGCGGCCCTGCTGATCCCGGGCCTGACCGGCGCGGTGCTGGCGGCCGTGCTGTTCCAGCTGTTCCTGCTCTTCGACTGCGTGGACGGCGAGGTGGCGCGCTGGAAGCGCCAGTTCAGCATGGCCGGGGTGTACGTGGACCGGCTCGGCGCCTATCTGGCGGACGCCGCGCTGATGATCGGCGCGGGTGTCCGGGCGGCGCGCGGCGGCTCGGAGCTGTGGGTGTCGGCGGGCCTGGCGGCCGCGCTGGGCGTGGTGCTGCTCAAGGCCTCGACGGACCTGGTGGACGTGGCCCGCGCCCGCAGCGGCCGGCCGCCGGCGGACGAGGAGTCGACGCAGCCGCGTTCGCAGGGCATCGCGACGGCCCGCCGGCTCGCCTCGGTGTTCAAGATCCACCGGGTGACCAACGGCATCGAGGCCTCGCTGGTACTGCTGGCGGCGGCCGTGGTGGACTCCGGGCTCGGCAACCTGGACGCGACGCGGGCGACGCTCGCGGGGATCACGGTGATCACCTGGGGCATGGTGGTCGCGCACCTGGCGTCGATCCTGTCCTCCTCGCGTCTGCGCTGAACGCGCCGCCGTCACACGGCACCACGGGTGGGGTGTGCCTCCGGCAACACGAGCGGGGCGCCCTCCCCCGCCCGGGGGAGGAGCACCGGCGAAGCCCGTCGCCGGGTGGACGCGGCGGGCCGGGGTCCGGCGCGAGGGTGGGGGCATGACGACGCCCGAGCCCGCCTCCGACACCCGGCCCTTCGCCGCCGCCCAGCCCACCTCCGCCGCCGCGCGTGCCCTCGCCGCCGTGCCGGCCCCGCCCCGGTGGGCCGTGCGGGCCGCGCACGTCGCGGCCGTCACCGCGCTGCCGTCCGGGCTGTGGCGGCTCGGGCTGGTCGCGGGCTGGCACGGCGGGTACACCGACGCGGGTTACCGGGCGATGGGGTTCACCGGGTGGGGCGCGGCGTGGCCGGTCTTCCTGAGCCTGTTCACCGAGGCACTGGCGCTGCTCACCCTCGGACTGGTCCGCCCCTGGGGCACGGTGCCGCCGCGTTGGGTCCCGTTCGTCGGCGGACGCCCGGTCGATCCCCGCGCGGTGGTCCGCGCGGCCCTGCTCGGCGCCGCCGGGCTGGCCGTGCTGTGGACGCCCTTCGCCGGGTGGTGGGCCATGCCGGGCACGGACATGACCCGGCTGGGCCACTTCCTGGTCGGCTTCCTCTACCTGCCGACCGTCGTCTGGGCGCCGCTGCTGGCCGCGGTGGCCGTGTCGTACCACCGCCGCCACCGGACGACGGCAACGGCGACGGCGACAGCGGCGACAGCGGCGACAGCGACGACGGCACTCCCCCGCACGGTCTGAGGCAGGACCCGCGCGGCCCGCCCGAGTGGGAACCGGAGCCGCCACGGGCGCGCCCCGATGTGACGTGGATCACCGCAGCGCGCGGGGTCCGCCGGACAGGACCGGGTGTGGAGCAATCGATACGGGCGCGGATCCGCGCCGGGGACGCCGCGGCGTTCGGGCAGGTCTTCGAGGACCATGCCCGGACGGTGTACCGGCACGCGGTACGGATGACCGGGGACCGGACCGTCGCCGAGGACGTGGTCTCACTGACCTTCCTGGAGGCCTGGCGGCTGCGCGAGCGGGTCGCGCCCGAGGGCGACGGTCTGGCGCCGTGGCTCCTGGGGATCGCGGGCAACGTCATCCGCAACACCCGCCGGACGGCGCGCCGACACCAGAAGGCGATGGCGAAGCTTCCGCCGCGCGAGGTCGTGCCGGACTTCTCCGGCGAGTTGGCGGGGCGGATCGCCGACGCCGAGGAGCTGGCCGCCGCGAAGGCCGCGTTGGAGCAGCTCCGGCCGGCCGAGCGGGAGGTCTTCGCGCTCTGCGTGTGGGAGGGGCTGGATCACGCGGCGGTCGCGGCGGCGCTGGGCAGGCCGGTGGGGACGATCCGTTCCCGGCTGTCGCGCGCCCGGACCCGGCTGCGCGAGCTGACGGCGCGGGAGCTTGCTTCGGCGGCCGCGACGCGTTCGGCGCGCGCGGCGCAACGCCCGGGCAGCACCGGACAGGTACCAGGTGACCGCACGTCCGCGGTCCGGCCGACCGAGGAGACGATCCGATGAGCGCCACCCCCCGGGACCGGTCCGACCGGGCCGATCGGGAGGAGATGGCCCGGCTGCTGCCGGCCGCGGCTGCCCCGGAACTCGACCAGGGCCGCTTCCTCCTGATGAAGGACCACCTGATGGACAGCATCACCGACACCGCCGTCCCCCGGCGCGCCTCCCGCCGGCGCACCCCGTTCCTGCGGGCGGCCCTCCCGCTGGGGCTGGCGGCCGCGGTGGCCGGGGCCCTCCTCACCTTCGCGACCGACGACCCGGGGGGCACGAACGACGACACCGGCCGGTCCCTGGGCAACGCCAGCACGGTCGCGTACACCCTGGAGAGCGCCGAGGACGTCGTCCGGCTCAGCATCCTGGAGCAGAACAAGCCGGTGGACACGGTCCAGTTGCAGCACGACCTGGACCGGTTCGGGATCCGCGCCCGGGTCTACGCGGGCGAGCCCGGCTGCAGGACCAAGCGGCCGAAGCAGCCGGCGCACGTGGACCTCAACGCCGGGTGGGACATCGAATCGCGGCCCGGGAACGCCCCGATGGTGCTGACCGTCCACCCGCGCCAACTCCCGAGGAACACGGAGATCTTCATCTACCTGCCACTGGCCAAGACCGATCCGGCCAACAGCTTCCGCGAGCTGGAGGCCGGGCTGATGCAGTCCCCGGGCCCCTCCTGCCTGGAGTCCAGGGAGTTCGTCAACCCGCTGGCCAGCCTGTTCCCGACCACCCCGCCGCCCTCCCGGTGATCCGGGCCTGATCCGAACCCCTACCGGCCGGACCACCCCGCCGGCCGGGACGTCGATCGGGCCGACGCGCAGCAGAACCGGGCGGCCCGGCAACGCCGTTGAGCCGGCTACCCGGCCTCCCCGCCGCGCATCCCGGGGCCGCCGCCACGGCCCCCGTCCTCGCCGTCACGGCACCCGGGCCCGCCCCCGGTCCGCCCGTGGGCGGCGAGGACGGTGTCGAGGAGGCCGGGGAAGCGCTGCTCCAGGTCGACCGTGCGCAGTGCGGAGAAGCGCCGGTTGGCCTCCTCCCGCTGGCTGATCAGGCCGGATTCGCGCAGCACCTTGAAGTGGTGGCTGAGAGTGGAGGGCGCGACGTCCACCGGGAAGGTGCCGCAGGCCCGTTCGGGTTCGGCACGCAGAACCCGGACGATGGTCATCCGGGTCGGGTCGGAGAGGGCGTGCAGGACGTCGAAGAGGTCGATCTCCTCGGTCGCGGGGTGGGCGAGCGCCGGTCGCCGGCGGGTGCTGCGGGGCACGGTCAGACCTCCCTGATCTGCGATGTTCGACATCCATGGAAATGGCGTGGTACCACTGTCCCGCGCCAATTTCGTAGTTCGTCGAACATCGTATCGGAGGGGGACCGACATGCGCGCACTGGTGATGACCGCACCCGGCGGAGGCGAGAACTCGCAGATCCAGGAGGTCGAGGCACCGCGCCCCGGGCCGGGCCGGGTGGCGATCGACGTCGCCTACGCCGGACTGAACTTCGTGGACGTGATGACCCGCCGCGGCGATGCCGCGTACGCCGCCGAGTGGCCGTACCGGCCGGGCAAGGAAGTGGCCGGAACGGTCCGGGAGGTCGGCGAGGGGGTCACCGGCCTGGCCGTGGGCGACCGGGTCGTGGCCGCACCGGTCGGCGCCGGACTCGCGGAGGTGGTGGTCGCGGAGGCCGCGCTCACCGTGCCACTCCCGGACGGCGTGGCACTGCGCGAGGCCGCCGCCGTACCGCTGGGCCTGGCCACCTCGATGCTGCTGCTGACCGACGCCGGCCGCTTCGACGCCGGGGACACCGTCCTGGTGCACTCGGCGGGCGGTGGGATCGGCCACGCCGTCGCCCAACTCGTCCCGCTGCTCGGCGGCGGGCGGCTGATCGGCACCGTCGGCCGGCCGGAGAAGACCTCCGCCGCGATCGCCTCCGGCTACGACCACGCCTTCGCCCGCGACGAGGCGCTGGCCGAGGCGATCCGGACCGCCACCGGCGGCCGGGGCGTCGACCTCGTCCTCGACCCGCTGGGCACCGAGGCCCTGGAGCTCGACCTCGCCGTGGCGGCCCCCGGCGCCCGGATCGTCCTCTTCGGCAACGCGGGCGGCGGAGCCGTCGCCGACCTGCCGCCGCTCGGGCGACTGATGGCGGGCAACCTGACCGTCACCGGCTTCAGCCACCGCTTCCTGGCCGCCACCGCACCGGACCGGCTGGCGCGGGCCGTCCGCCGGGTCGTCGACCTCATGGCCGACGGCGGCCTGAAGCTGCCGGTCACCGAACTGCCCGACCTGGCCGCCGTCCCGGCCGCCCACGACGCGATGGAGAACGGGCGCGCGACCGGGAAGTACGTGGTGCGGGTGGGCGGTTGAGCCCACCGGGCACCACCGGGCACCACCGGTCCCGGGGTCGCGTACCCCGACCGGCACGCCGGGAACACCCGCAGGGCCTGCGCGGGAAGTCGACCTCGCCGACTTCCCGCGCACGGCTTTTGGCGCCGCATGCCGGATGTCGAGCGCCGAACTCCGGACGCCGGGTCTCCCGACGCCAGGGCATACCCCCCGCTCGGCGGGCGTTGGGGGCGGGCATGACCAAGATTCTGGTGATCGGTGCAAACGGCAGTGTGGGCAGGCACGTTGTGACCTCGCTGGCCGAAGGCGGCCACGAGGTAAGGGCGTTGGTGCGGGACCCCGAAAAGGTCGTGCTGCCCGCGGGAGTCGAGCCCGTGCGGGGCGATCTGACCGTGCCGGAGAGCCTGGAGCCCGCACTGGCCGACGGGGTGGAGGCGGTCTACCTGATGTGGCCCGGGCTGCCGGTGGACCCGCGGGTCGTCGAACTGATCGCCCGGCACGCAGAGCGTGTCGTCTACCTGTCGGCCGACGTCGCCGACCTCGCGGACGACGAGCCGGCCGCGATCTTCCACCAGGAGATCGAGCGGCTGATCCGCCGGTCGGGCCTGGGCTGGACCTTCGTGCGGGCGATCGACTTCGCGGGCAACCTGCTCGCCTGGGCCGACCAGGTGCGGGAGGGCGTGGTCCGCTGGCCGTACGGGCAGGCGCGCCGTTCGCTGGTGCATGAACGGGACATCGCGGACGTCGCGGTGCGGGCGCTCACCGAGGGCGGGCACGACGGCCGCGCGTACGTGGTCACCGGGCCGCAGTCGCTCTCGCACGCCGCGCTGGCGCGGATCATCGGCGAGGAGCTGGGCGTCGAGGTGCGGTGGGAGGAGCTGGCGCCGCAGGCGGCCCGCGAGCGGCTGACGGCGGCCTGGGGGAACGCGGCGTTCGTGGACTCCCGGCTGCGGGCCTGGGAGTCGTTCACCCGCGAGCCGGAGCGGGTGACCGACACCGTGGAGCGGGTGCTGGGGCGGCCGCCGCGCGACTTCCGCCGCTGGGTGCGGGACCACGCGGCGGACTTCCGGTAGGCGCCCGCCCGCCGTACGGCCGGCCCCCGGCCCTACCGCCGGGGGCCACGAGTTTGCGGTCGGGGGCCACGGCCTTGCGGCTTGGGCCCGACCGCCCGCGGTCGGCTCAGCGGCTCGCCTGCGGGGCCTCCAGCGAGTCGAGCCAGCGCAGCAGTCGGTCCCCTTCGCGGGTCATCACGTCCGGGTCGCGCAGGGCGTTGGCCAGCAGCGACATGCCCTGGTAGCCGGCGACCAGGGTGAGCGCCAGGTCCTCCGGGTCGGGCAGGCCCAGCAGTCGGAACTGGCTCCCGACCCAGTCGAGCAGGCGCCGGATCACGGCGCCCGCCTCCGCGTCGAGGACCCCGTCGGCCCGCTTGTCGAGTTCGGCGGCCAGGGTGCCGGTCGGGCAGCCGAACCGGGCGGCGACGTCACGCTGGTCGACCCAGGCCCGGACCAGCGCCTTGAGGCGCTCCCGCGGGTCCTCCGACTGCTCCAGCGCGTCGGCGAGTTCGTCCAGGTGCGCGCCGTGTTCGGACAGTGCGGCGCGGACCAGCTCGTCCTTGGTCTTGAAGTAGTAGTAGACGTTCCCGACCGGGACGTCCGCCTCGCGCGCGATGTCGGCGAGGGTCGTGCGCTCGACGCCCTGCTCGTGGAGGACACGGGCCGCGGCCGCGGCGAGCCGCCGGCGCTTCTGCGACGCCCGGACGCGTCGATTCACTGAGTCAGTCACCCAACTGACTATAGACAGCCACCCGAGGCCGCATGCTACGGTCATTCTAAGTCAGTCGACTAACTCACAACGTGAGGGGATCTCGATGATCACAGTGACGGGTGCCACCGGCAACATCGGACGGACGCTGGTGGAGCTGCTGACGGCGGCGGGCGAGGAGGTGGTGGCCGTGTCGCGTCAGCCACAGCCCGCCCCTCCGGCAGCCGGTGCCCGATGGGCCCGGGGCAGCGTCGGTGACGCCGCGAGCCTGCGGCCCGCCCTCGAAGGAGCCCGTGCGCTCTTCCTACTGCTGGGCGGCGAGCTCAACAGTCGGGGCGAGAGCCCGGACGCCCTGCTGGACGCCGCCGCGGACGCCGGGGTCGAACGGATAGTCCTGGTCTCCTCGCAGGTCAGCACCACCCGGCCGGACGCGCAGTCGCACACCCGTCTACGGGAGTTCGAGGCCGCCGTGCGCAGCTCCGGACGGGACTTCACCGTCCTGCGCCCCGGCGGGTTCGCCTCCAACGCCTTCGCCTGGGCCGAGACGGTCCGCACCCGGCGCACGGTCTTCGCCCCGTTCGGCGACGTGGCCCTGCCCGTCGTCGACCCGGCGGACATCGCGGCGGTCGCGGCGGCCGCGCTGCGCGAGGACGGGCACGCGGGCCGCACCTACGAGCTGACCGGCCCCGAGCCCATCAGCCCGCGCCGGCAGGCCGCAGCCCTCTCCGAGGCCCTGGGCGAGGAGGTGGCCTTCGTCGAGCTGTCCCGCGAGGAGGCCCACGCCCACCTGGCACGGTTCATGCCCGAGCAGGTCATCCCTGGCACCCTGGACGTCCTCGGCGTCCCGCTCCCGGCCGAACTGGCGGTCAGCCCCGACGTCGCGGCGGTACTGGGGCGCCCGGCCGCGCCGTTCGACGCGTGGGTCGCGCGCAACCTGCCCGCGTTCCGGTAGCGGCGGCTCACCTCGGGACCCGCCCGCCTCCGACGAAGACCCGCCCGCCCGGAAGCCGGGCAGGCGGGTCGGACGGACAGGCAGGTCGGGCGGACAGGCGCCTCGGTGGCGGCCGGATGGCGGGTCGGGCGGACAGGCGCCTCGGTGGCGGCCGGATGGCGGGTCGGACGGACAGGGGGCGGGCGGTCAGGCTCCGGCCACTACTCGGCCGGCGGCGGAACGACCGGGACGAGGATCAGGCGGCTGGTGGCGTTCACCGCCCCGGCCATGGCGGTCAGCTGGACCTGGTACTTGACGGGGTTGTTCCGCGCGCTCCAGAGCTGGGTGGCGTTGAGCCAGGCGACCTCGCGGGCCGACGACATGCTGAAGGCGCTGACAGCGTGCTTGAGCTGCTCGGCCGGCGCGGTGGCGACCTTGACGATCTGCAGCTCGAACTCGGCCCGGATCTCCGCCTCGACACTGGCGAGCAGGTCGTTGACCTTCTCGTAGTCCTCGTGGACCGGCGGGACTTCCGGCGCCGTGTTCCGCTCCTTGCAGGTCTCCACGACGGCCAGGGCGAGGTCGTGGTTGATGTGGGCGTTCATGCCGGCCAGCGCGAACTGGATCGGCCAGACGACCCGGTTGCCGCGCGCCTCGAACAGAGGCTGCCAGGGCAGTTCGACCGGGCGGCCGGCCTTGGCGGCATCGACGTTCTTGAGGTAGTGCCCGGCGAAGATCACGTCCATCCGCTCAAGGAAGGCGGGGTCCTTGAAGGTCCCGGCGGTGACGTGCTCCTTGACCAGCTTGGTGACCTTCAGATAGACGCGGTTGAAGCAGGCCACGCCGTCGTGGCGGTCGAGTTCGGCGTCGATCTCCTCCATGCGGGAGATCACCCCGTCGATGGTGGTGGGGAGTTGGGCGGTCATCACAGGCCTTCCGTCGGGCGGGTCGTGCGATTACGGAGCGTGTCGACACGAGCATGGAAGATAGTGCACGGACCACCGGAAGGTGGGGAGGCTCCGCGACGGAGACGTCACATTCACGCCGGTTGCCGTTCCCGCCGCCTGCGCGGTCGGCTTCGGACCGGCCCCGGCCCTGACACCGCCGCCCCTCACCGGCCGCGACGGCGCCTCAACTCGGCCAGCCAGTCCCGCACCTGCGCCTCGCCGTGCAGGTACGGCCCACCGGGTCCGGCCGACAGGTCGATGCCGTGCAACAGGCCCAGCGCCCACAGGGACAGGTCGTCCCAGTGCAGTTCGTCGTCGAGGAACCAGCGCGCCGCCCAGCGATCGGCCTCGTCCCGGCTCACCCGGTCGTCCGCCACGGCAGCGAACCAGTGCTCGATCTCGTCCAGGCCCGGCTGCTCGGCACTCCCCACGGCCCCCTCGCCCGCAGCGTCACGAACCGCGGCGTCACGAACCGCGGCACCACGGACCGCGGCGTCGTCGGGCCGGGCGACGGCAGGACCGAGGCCACGGCCGAGGCCACGGCCGACATCGGGGCAGCGCTCAGGTCCCATCCCGCCAGTATGGTGGCGCCGCACTCACAGCTCGCTCCCCCACGGCGGCTCCGCCGGGGCACCTAGCGGGGCGTGACCTCCGGCTCGCCCAGCCGGCCGTCCCGCTTCACCGGGTACTCCCTGATCTCGTGCCTCGTGAGCACCGTGATCCGGTTCGGCCCGGACCACTCGGCCCGCACGAAGCCGTCGCCGTCGTCCCAGGTGCCCAGGTACCAGTGGCGGGCCGTCCAACCGCTGCCGGTCAGCAGCTCCACGCGGTAGATCGGGTCGATGGAGAAGGCCAGGTCGGTGATGGTCAGGACGTGCTCGGGGTTGCCCGGCTCGGACTTGCGCTGCATCAGCCGGCCGTCGCCGCCGAGGAAGTACGTGACGGCTCCGATCGCCACCGCGACCATGATCAGCGGGGACAGGATGGCGGCGCAACCGAGCTGCGCCCACCGCTCACGGAACTCGAACTGGACCAACATCGAGACCATGAGCATCACCGCTGCGGCCCCGAGAAGCAGCACCGGGTGGTTCAGCCAGCGCTCGACCTCCACCAGCCCACCCGAGCGGGAGGCTTGGTGGCCCAACAGGTACGCCAGGAACGCGACCAGCGCCGCGCCCCTGAACCACCACTCGATCCGTCTGTGCCGAGAAACCGCCGCCATGCACTCCCCCTGGGTGAACTTTTGCCCGGACTTTACTACGGGCCCACCCGGCGGCCCGGACGACGGTGGTTCCGTCGCCCGGGCCCGTCCGCCGGCCGCACCCCCGTCACCGCCGGTGGAAGACGCTCCGCGACCAGAAGTAGCCGAGCAGCGTCAGTCCGGTGCACCAGGCGAGGGCGCTCCACCCGCTGGTGCCGATCCCGGTGCCGGTCAGCAGGCCGCGCAGGGTCTCGATGATCGGCGTGAAGGGCTGGTACTCGGCGAACCAGCGCAGCACCGTCGGCATGGAGTCGGGCGGGACGATCGCGCTGCCGATGAAGGGCAGGAAGGTCAGTGGCAGCGGCGTGTTGCTCGCGCTCTCCGGAGTCTTGGAGACCAGCCCGATGCCCGCCGATATCCAGGTCAGCGCCAGCGTGACGAACATCAGCAGGCCTGCGGCCGCCAGCCACTCCAGCGGCCCGGCGCTCGACCGGAACCCCATCGCGAAGGCCGCGCCGATCACCAGCAGCAACGCGATCACCGTCTGGATCACGCTGCCGACCACGTGCCCGGCGAGGAACGCCGACCGCGAGATCGACATCGTCCGGAAGCGGTTGACGATGCCCTCCGTCATGTCGACGCAGACGCCCACCGCCGTGGCGACCGAACCCGCCGTCGCCGTCATCAGCACGATCCCCGGCGTCACGTAGTCGATGTAGCTGCCGCCCCCGATCCCCACTCCCAGTGCGCCCCCGAAGGCGTAGTTGAAGAGCGCCAGCATCATCACCGGCATCACCACGACCGAGAAGGTCATCGCCGGGTACCGCTGCGCGCGCTTCAGGTTGCGCCGCAGCATGGTCAGCGAGTCGCTGACCGCGTAGCTCGTGGTCGCGCTCATCGCGCACCCTCCCCGGTGAGTGTGAGGAACACGTCGTCCAGATCGGCCGTCTCCACGACCAGCGACTCGGCCCGCACGGAGGCGTTGTCGAGCGTGTCCAGTACGGCCTTCACCGTGAGGACGGAGTTGTCCCCCGGGATGTCCAGCCGTAGTGCCTCGGTGTCGGCGGCGGCGTAGTCGAACAGCGCGGCGGCAGAGGACAGTTGGCGGGCGTCGGCGAACTGGAGGCGGATGCGCCCGCCGGGGACGATCCGCTTGAGCTCCTCGGCGGTGCCCTCTGCGACGATCCGTCCGCCGTCCAGGACCGCTATCCGGTCGGCGAGTTGGTCGGCCTCGTCCAGGTACTGGGTGGTGAGGAAGATCGTCACCCCCTGGTCGGCGACCAGCCCGCGGATGATCTCCCACATCGTGCGCCGGCTGCGCGGGTCCAGTCCGGTGGTCGGCTCGTCGAGGAAGATCACCTCCGGGTCGCCGACCAGGGTCATCGCCAGGTCGAGCTTGCGTCGCATGCCGCCGGAGAAGGTGACGACGGGCTTGCGCGCCGCCTCGGTGAGGTCGAACCGCCGCAGCAGATCCTCGGCCCGCCTCCGCCCCTCCCGACGGCGGAGGTGGTTGAGGTCGGCCATCAGCATCAGGTTCTCCTCGGCGGTGAGCAGGTTGTCCACGGCCGAGAACTGGCCGGTCACCCCGATCGCCTTCCGCACCCCGTCGGCCTGCCGGGCCACGTCGTGCCCGGCCACCCGGGCCGAGCCTCCGTCGGCGGGGATCAGGGTGGAGAGGATCTGCACCGTCGTGGTCTTGCCGGCGCCGTTCGGCCCGAGCAGGGCGAACACGCTGCCCGCCGAGATGTCCAGATCGATGCCCTTCAGGACCGCCTTGTCCTCGTAGGACTTGGTCAGCCCGGCTGCGGAGATCGCCGCCATCAGGCCCTCCGGATGGTGATGCTGCCGACCTGGGTCTGGCCGCGGACCTCGACGGTCTCCCGGGCCTCGCCCGGGCCCTCGGCCGCGCCGAGGGTGTTGCGGACGGCACCGAACTTGCTGTGCACGTCGAGCCAGGCCGCCGTGCCCTCGGCGATGCCGACCTCCACGTCCCCGACACCGGACTGCACGCTGACCTTGCCCCGGACTACCCGGCCGATCCGGATGTGGCCGTTCGCCGTCTTGGCGTCCACTCCCGCCTCGGCGCCGCCGACGTGGATCCGCCCGTTGGAGGCGTTGGCCGTCAGCTCGCCGTGCACCTCGTCGATCTCGGTGTCGCCGTTGCTGTTCTTGACCGTGAGTCGGCCCTCGACGGTGCCGACCTCGATCCGGCCGGCCCCGAACACCTCGGCGTCGCCGGTGGCCGCGCCGAGCCGGATGTCCCCGTGGTCGGTCTTGAGCCGCACGTTCTCGGCCCGGTCGACCTGGATCCGGCCCATGGAGGCCTTGACCCGGCAGTCGCCGAGCGGGCCCTCGGTGACGAAGTCCGCCATCGGGGACTCGGCGTGCACCTCGGAGCCGGCCGGCAGCTCGACGACGACCTCGATCGAGCCCTTCTTGTTGGAGAACACGGTGCGCTGCTTGGGGCCCTTGATGGTGAGCCGACCGCCGGAGAAGTCGACCTGGGTCAGCCCGGCGGCCTTGATGTCGGCGTCCCTGGCCGCGTTGGCGGGGCGGATCTCGACCGCGGTGTCGGTGCGCTTGCTCGCGCGGATCCACACCGAGCCGATCTCGAACTCCAGAGTGGCGGAGATCGGTCCGTCGGTCTCGTACGTAGGCATGGCTGTCCCGTCCTCTTGGCTCGTGTAGGTGTTCCCGCTGGTCGGAGCGGGGGTGACGTTGAAGGTGCAGGGGTGCGGGTGGTGCGGAAGCGTCAGTGGACCCAGCCGGTGAAGCCCTGGCCGCCGACGCCGCGCGGGGCCCGGGCGCCGAGGTCGGCGACCGGGTGGGCGGGCGGGCGGCCGCCCTCCAGTGCACCGGCGACGGCCCGGACCAGCCAGGCGTTGAGGGAGACGCCGTCCTGTCCGGCGGCCTCCTCCGCCCGGGCCTTGAGGTTGGCGGGCAGGCGCAGGTTGATCCGGGCGGTGCCGCTCTCGTCCGACTCCGGCACCGCCGGTGCCACCGGTGGCACCACGGGCGGCACCGACGGCACGCCACCGTGGAAGCTGTCGGATCCGGGCGGAGCGGTCACCACGAACTCCGGATCGAGCCCGCGCAGGCGGACGTCCACCGAGCCCGGCGCGAGGTCACGGGTGACCTCGCCCATGGCGGCCGAGAGCGCATTGAGCAGGGTGAGCCGTACGGCCGACTCCAGCGGGAGCGTCAGCCGGTCGGCCAGCGCGCGGGCTTCGTCCCCGCCGGCGGCAGCGGCCACCGCGAGCTCGTTCCGGAGGTTTTCGACGTACGGCGTGAGGTCCATGGCTCAAGCATGGCACAGGCATGGCGCCATGTCGAGGAAATTGTGGCACCACATTGGCACCACTCGCCGGAGGGTGTGGCGCCGAACGTGAACCGCCCCGCCGACCGAGGTCGACGGGGCGGTTCACGACAGGGGCGTCAGCCCGGGGGAAGGGTCAGCGCCGCCATCCCGCCAGGTGGGCGTCGATCTCGCCGACCAGCCGGGCCTTGCCGGCCGGGTCCAGGAAGGAGGCCTCGACCGCGTTGCGCGCCAGCCCCGCCACGCCGGCCTCGTCCAGCCCCAGCAGCCGCGCCGCCACCGCGTACTCGGTGTTGAGGTCGGTGCCGAACATCGGCGGATCGTCGCTGTTGACCGTCACCAGCAGGCCCGAGTCCACCATCCGCTTGATCGGGTGGTCCTCGATCCGCTCCACGGCCCGGGTGGCGATGTTGGAGGTCGGGCAGACCTCCAGCGGGATCCGGTGCTCGCCCAGGTGGTCGAGCAGCGCCGGGTCCTTGACCGCCTGGGTGCCGTGCCCGATGCGCTCGGCACCGAGCTCCCGGATGGCGTCCCAGACCGTCTCCGGCCCGGTGGTCTCGCCCGCGTGCGGGACGCTGCGCAGGCCGGCCGCCCGCGCCCGGTCGAAGTACGGCTTGAACTGGGGGCGCGGCACGCCGATCTCCGGGCCGCCCAGGCCGAAGCTGACCAGGCCCTCGGGAGCCAGCTCGGTGGCCAGCCGGGCGGTCACCTCGGCCGCCTCCAGACCGGCCTCGCCCGGGATGTCGAAGCACCAGCGGAGCACGACGCCGAGCTCCTTCTCGGCGCGCACCCGGGCGTCCTCGATCGCCTCCATGAAGGCGACGTCGGGGATGCCGCGCTTGACCGAGGAGTACGGGGTGATGGTCAGCTCGGCGTACCGGATGTTCTGGCGCGCCATGTCCTCGGCCACGCCGTAGGTGAGCGCCCGGACGTCCTCGGCGTCGCGGACCAGGTCCACCACGCTCAGGTACACGTCGATGAAGTGCGCGAAGTCGGTGAAGGTGAAGTACTCGGCGAGCGCCGCCGGGTCGGTCGGCACCTTGGACTGCCCGGCGTGCCGGGCGGCCAGTTCGGCGACGACGCGCGGCGAGGCCGAGCCGACGTGGTGGACGTGCAGTTCAGCCTTGGGCATCCCGGCGATGAACGCCTCGATGCCGCTGCTGCTCCCGGCGCCACCGGTGTTCCCGGTGCTACCGGTGTTCCCGGTGGGGTTTCCGATCCGACTTCCGTCCGGCTGGACCACGGCGGTGCCCTTCTTCCTTCTCCGCGCTTCTACGCGCGTTCCGACTGTGCTGGCAAGCATAGGCCGAGACCCGGCTCACCCCCCGAGCGCGACCGACACGGTGTGGATCAGCAGCCCGGCCAGGGCGCCGACCACGGTGCCGTTGATCCGGATGAACTGCAGGTCACGGCCGACGTTGGCCTCGATCTTGCGGGAGGCCTCGTCGGCGTCCCAGCCCGCCACCGTCTCGGAGATCAGCGAGGTGATCTCGGCCCGGTAGGTGTCGACCAGGTACTGAGCGGCGTCCTGCAGCCAGCCGTCCACCTTGCCCTGCAGCTTGGGGTCGGTGGCCAGGCGCTCGCCGAAGCGGCGCACGCCCTCGCGGATGCGCCGGCGCAGTTCGCTGTCCTCGTCCTCGGCCGCGCCCATCACCAGGCCGCGCACGGCCGCCCAGGTGGAGTTGATCAGGTCCTGCACCTCGGGGCGGGCCAGCAGCTCGCCCTTCGCCCGTTCGACCCGGGCGATGGTCTCCGGGTCGGTCTGCAGCTCGGTCGCGAAGTCGGCGAGGAAGTTGTCGATCGCGCCGCGGGCCGGGTGGTTCGGGTCGTCCCGGATGTCGGTGACGAAGCGCAGCAACTCCTTGTAGACCCGCTCGCCGACCTGGTGGTCGATGAACCTGGGCGTCCAGCCCGGGGTCTTCTGGGTGACCTTGTCCACCACGTCCTCGTGGTTGGCGGTCAGCCAGCCGTGCGCCCGGACCGCGACCAGGTCCACCACGCCGCGGTGCCCGCCGTCGGCGACCACCTTGCCGAGCATCCGGCCCATCGGCTCGGCCACCGAGGTGGCGGCGGCCCGCCGGGTGACCGCCTCGGCGACGACCGCCCGCACGTCGTCGTCGCGGAGCACCGCGAGCAGGCCGCGCAGCGCCGCCGAGGCCTCCTTGGTGACCCGCTCGGCACTGCCGGGCGCGGCCAGCCACTCCCCCAGCCGACGGCCGATGCCGAGCGCCGCGAGGCGCCCGCGCACAACGTGGCCGGAGAGGAAGTTCTCGCCGACGAAGTCGCCCAGCGAGCGGCCGAAGGCGTCCTTCTTGGTCGGGATGATCGCGGTGTGCGGGATCGGCAGGCCGAAGGGGCGGCGGAACAGCGCGGTCACCGCGAACCAGTCGGCCAGCGCGCCCACCATGCCCGCCTCGGCGGCGGCCGCCACGTACCCGGCCCAGGCGCCCGCACCGGCCGCCTGGGCCCAGGTGGCGAGGGCGAAGACCAGGGTCGCGAAGGCCAGCAGGCCGGTCGCGATGGTCTTCATCCGGCGGACGCCGCGTCTCTTCTGCTCGTCGGCCGCGGTGAACCGGACCCCGGGGCCGGTCCCGCTGAAGGCATCGTCACTCACCCCGCCAGTCTGCCCCGTGCCCGGCGCGTACGGGGGCGTCCCCCGCGATCACGCGCCCCGGGTCCGCCCCGGGTCCGCCCCAGGTCCGCTCCCGGGTCCGCTCCCGGCCGCCGAGCGGGTGCACGACGGCCGGGAGGCGCGGGCGGGCCGCGGCTCAGCCGATCGCGACCTCCGCGTACATCCGGGCGATCACGTCCTCGATGGCCGGCTCACGCACCGACAGGTCTACCAGCGGGTACCGCTCCGCGACCGCCGCCACGATCGGCGCGGCGCTCTGCTGCGCCGGAAAGGCGAGCCACTGGCGGGGCCCCTCGACCTTGACCACCCGCGCCCCGGCCACCTCGATCGGGGCCCGGGACTCGGCGAGGTCCACCACCAGCGTCCGCTCGCTGCGCCCGGTGGTGTGCAGGCCCTCCAGCCCGCCGTCGTACACCACCCGGCCGTGGTCGATCACCATGACCCGGTCGCAGAGCTGCTCGATGTCGGTCAGGTCGTGGGTGGTGAGCAGCACGGTGGTGCCCCGGTCGCGGTTCACCTCGCGCAGGAACTCGCGCACCTTGCCCTTGCTGACCACGTCCAGGCCGATGGTCGGCTCGTCGAGGTAGAGCACCTGCGGGTCGTGCAGCAGCGCGGCGGCGAGGTCGCCGCGCATCCGCTGGCCGAGCGAGAGCTGGCGCACGGGGGTGTCCAGCAGGCCCGCCAGGTCGAGCAGTTCGACGCAGCGGTCGAGGTTCTCGCGGTACCGCCGGTCGGGGATGCGGTAGATCCGGCGGGCGAGTTCGAAGGAGTCGTGCAGCGGGAGGTCCCACCAGAGGGTGGTGCGCTGGCCGAAGACGACGCCGATCCGGCGGGCCAGCGCTACGCGTTCGCGGGCCGGGTCGACCCCGGCGACGCGCAGCCGCCCGGAGCTGGGGACGAGGATGCCGGTGAGCATCTTGATGGTGGTGGACTTGCCGGCGCCGTTGGGCCCGATGTAGCCGACGCACTCGCCGGCGTCGACGGTGAAGCTGAGCCCGTCCACCGCGCGCACCTCGCGCTTGGTGCGGCTGAACCGGCCGGCGCGGGCCCGTACGGTGAAGCTGCGCCGGACGTCCTGGAGTTCGATCAGTGCCATGGAAGCTCCTCGAAAGGCGACGGGGGTTCAGCTGCCGGTGCCGCGGTAGGCGCGCAGCCCGGCGCGCCAGGCGAGCCCGGCGGCGGCGACGCAGACGGCGGCGGCGACCGGGGAGGCGTACTGGAAGGCGGTGGGCAGGCCGAGCGGATCGGGCCGGCCGAGGATGCGCAGGGCCGGCAGCCAGTTGACGAAGGCCAGCGGGACGCCGAAGACCACCCCGGCGACCAGTTCCTTGGCGAAGATGGTCGGCGGGTAGTGGAGCAGGGTCGCCCCGCCGTAGGTGAAGGAGTTCTGGATCTCCTTGGACTCGCCCCACCAGAACTGGACGGTGGCACCGCCGATGTAGATCGCGCCGAAGATGACGCTGCCGCAGACCAGCAGGACGGGCACCAGCAGCACCCGGTCCCAGGTCCAGTGCACGTCCAGGGCGGCCAGCGACCAGACGAGCACCGCCGCGGCCTGCAGCGGCCGGCCGAGCCGGCGCAGCGAGAAGCGTTCGGCGCACAGCTGGGAGAGCGCGGGCGCGGGGCGGATCAGCATGGTGTCCAGCGTGCCGTTGACGATCCGTACGCCGAGGCCGTCGGCCGAGCCGACCAGCAGGTTGGCGACGCCGAGGGAGAAGGTCGCGGTGGCGTAGAGGAAGGCGATCTCCGGCAGGGTCCAGCCGCCGAGCCGGTCGGTGTGCCGGAACATGATCACCAGCACGACGAAGTCGAGGGAGTGGGTGACCAGGCTCGCCAGCAGGTTCAGGGCGAAGGAGGCCCGGTAGGCCATCATCGAGCGCATCCACATCCGGGCGCACAGCCACCAGGAGCGGACCGCCCAGGCGGTACGGGGGACGAGGCGCTCCCGCACGGGCCGCGGCCCGTCCGCGTGGGGCCCGTCCGCGCGGGGCCCGGCCACGAGGTGCTCAGCCACCCTGCACCACCACCCGGCGGGTCGCCAGCCACTGGGCGCCCCGCCCGGCCGCGAGCAGCGCGGCCGCCCAGGCGAGTTGGAAGCCGAACGCGCCGAGCAGTCCGCCGCCGCTCGCGCGCTCCAGGAAGACGTCCGTCGGCACCTTGACCAGCGCCGCCCAGGGCAGCACCTCGCCGAGGGCGCCGAGCAGGCCGGGGAACAGCGCGATCGGCAGCAGCATCCCGGAGAAGAACATCGAGACCACCAGCATCACCGCACGCACACCCTCCGAGTCGTGCAGCCAGAAGCCGGTGATCGAGACCAGGAAGCGCAGCCCGAAGCTGACCACCACCGCGAGCAGCACCGAGAGCAGGAAGAACACCCAGGTCAGCGGGTGCTCGGGCATCCGGGTGCGGAACACCAGGGCGCCCACCAGCAGCGGCACGGTGCCGCGGACCAGCAGTTGGAAGGCGGCCCGGCCGAGGTCGCCGGCCAGCCACCAGCCCTGGAAGTCGACGGGGCGGTAGAGGTCGACGGCGATGTCCCCGCTGCGGAAGCGGTCCTGGAGGTCGTCCTGGAAGCCGCCGCCCCACACGGCGACGGTGACCAGCAGGCCCTGGCTGACCCAGATGTAGGTGACGGCCTGGCTCTGGTCGTAGCCGCCGAGGTGGGGGCGGGCCTGCCAGAGGGCGAGGAAGGAGGAGGCGAGGATGATGCCGAAGACGGTGTTGGTGAAGGTGCCGGCCAGGGTGGCGGCCCGGTAGGTGGAGTAGCGGCGGAAGGCGCCGCGGGCGACGGCCGCGTACAGCCCGAGGGAGGCGGTGAGGGCCGCCCCGGGATCGGGGGGCCGCGCCTCGGCGGGGGCAGTGTTCAGCATATTGTCTCCTTGTCGACAAATACGGGCAGAGCGATGCCCGCACGCGTCCGCACACACCCCAACGGCTCCGACCGGCCGAACCCGGGGGTGCCGGGCCTGGCGGGCGGAGCTGCCGAAGTGGGTGCGCTATGAAGTTCGCATCTTTCACCGTACCTCCGGCACCCACGCCCCGCACCCGGTTTTCCGCCAGTCGCAGCGACACCCGCACCCCGGCGCGAGAAGCAGCAGCCGAAGCACACAACAGCGCACGTCAGCCCTCTGCACGCCGCTGATCGGACGTCAAATAGCACATAATCACGGCATGACCTTGAGCACCCGACGCCAGGCCAAGCGGGCCGCCCGCCGCGAGGCCCGCCGCGCCCTCCCGCTCTGGCGCCGACTCCTGCCCACCTGGCGGATCACCCTCGGCACGCTCACCGCGCTGTTCCTGCTCGCCGTCGGCGGCTTCGCCGTGCTCTACGTCATCGTCCCGGTCCCCGACCCCAACGCCCACGCCGTCGCCCAGAACAACATCTACCTCTACGCCGACGGCACCACCGAGATCGCCCACACCGGCGCCGTCAACCGCACCGACGCCACCATCGACCAGATCCCGCTGCAGACCCAGCAGGCCGTCGTCTCCGCCGAGGACCGCACCTTCTACCAGAACCGCGGCATCGACCTGAAGGGCATGGTCCGGGCCGGCTGGAACACCCTGACCGGCAAAGGCATGCAGGGCGGCTCCACCATCACCCAGCAGTACGTCAAGAACTACTACCTGACCCAGAGCCAGACCATCGAGCGCAAGGGCCGCGAACTCCTCATCGCCCTCAAGGTCGACCAGCAGCGCGACAAGAAGGACATCCTCGCCGGATACCTCAACAGCAGCTACTTCGGCCGCGGCGCCTACGGCATCCAGAGCGCCGCCCACGCCTACTACGGCGTCGACGTCTCCGAGCTCACCCTCACCCAGAGCGCCTACCTCGCCTCCCTCCTCCAGGCCCCCAGCCTCTACGACGTCAAGACCGCCACCCCCGCCAACCGCGAGAAGGCCGTCGCCCGCTGGAACTACACCCTCGACGGCATGGTCCAACTCGGCTTCCTCACCACCGCCGACCGCGCCGCCGCCACCTTCCCCGACCCGATCGACCCCCAGCCCGCCACCGGCCTCTCCGGCCAGGCCGGCTACCTGGTCGGCGTCGCCGACGACTACCTGATCTCCTCCGGCACCATCGACGCCGCCACCCTCAAGGCCGGCGGCTGGCGCATCACCACCACCTTCGACAAGCCCCGGCAGGACGCCTTCGTCAAGGCCGTCCAGGACGAACTCACCGGCGACCTCGACCCCAAGTCCCGCCCCACCACCGACACCGACGTCCGGGTCTCCGGCGCCTCCGTCGAACCCGCCACCGGCCGCGTCGTCGCCGTCTACGGCGGCCCCGACTACGCCAAACAGCCCTACAACGACGCCCTGCGCCAGGACAACCAGATCGGCTCCACCTTCAAACCGATCGACCTCGCCGCCGGCCTGCTCGCCCAACACACCCTCGACGGCCGCCCGATCACCACCGAGACCCACTACGACGGCGCCAGCGAACGCCCCGTCACCGGCGGCCCCACCCCGTACGCACCGCCCAACGAGGACGACGTCGACTACGGCAGCATCACCCTGCGCTACGCCATGGTGAAGTCCGTCAACTCCGTGTACGCGCAGGAGGGCGTCGACGCCGGACTCGCCCGCGTCCGGGAGACCGCCGTCAAACTCGGCATCCCCGACAACGTCCGCGGCATGGACCCGGCCAACACCTCAATGACCCTCGGCACCGCCACCCCCAGCGCCCTCGACCTGGCCGGCGCCTACGCCACCCTCGCCGACCACGGCCAGGCACACACCCCGTGGTCCGTCCTCAAACTCGAACGCGCCACCCCCGGCGGCGCCATCGACGTCCCCAAGATGCCCGACCACAACCCCACCGACGCCATCGGCCGCACCATCGCCGACTCCGTCACCGACGTCCTGCGCGACGTCGTCAGCCCCCGCGGCACCGGCGCCGCCGCCCTCGACCTAGGCCGCCCCGCCGCCGGCAAGACCGGCACCACCGACTCCAACCTCTCCGCCTGGTTCGCCGGCTACACCCCCGAACTCACCACCACCGTCGGCCTGTTCCGCGAGAACCCGAAGACCCACGCCAAGGAACCACTGGCCGGCACCGCCGGACTCACCAGGATCAACGGCGGCACCATCCCCACCAAGATCTGGACCGCCTACATGACCGCCGCCCTCGACGGCACCCCCACCCAGCAGTTCGACCTGCAGACCGGACACGACACCCCCGGCACCGACACCTGGCCCACCGCCACCGGCACACCCTCCCCCGAGACCGGCACCACCCCCACCACCGGCGGCAGACCCACCGGCACCACCCACACACCCGGCACGGCCCCCACCCACGCACCCAGCGCACCCGCCACCACCGGCGAACCCGCCCCCGGCCGGACCACCCCCACCCCGCAGGCCCCCCAGCCCACACCCAGCCACGAACAGCCCAGCCCCACCGCCAAGCCCACCCAGACCCACCCGCCCCGACCCACCGACCCGCCCACCGCCACCGGCGGCCCCGCCACCCACCCCGCGGCAACCCCCACCCCGTAGGCGCCCGCGGGCTACCGCTTCGCCACCAGCTCCTTCTCCCACGGCGTCCGGAACCGCGGCGTCACCCGCACCTCCCCCAACCACCCCGCCAACCGCTCCGCCTCCACCGCGACCGCCCTCCCGGCCTGGGCCCCGACATCCCGGAACAGCCGCCACACCACCTCGCCGTCCGCCCGCTGCGCCCAGCCACCCACCACCTCGCCGCACCACCACACCGCCGGCCCGGCGTTGCCCGCCCGGTCGAACAGCGCCGGCACACCCTCCGGCCGCAGGTACCAGTCCCGCCCGCGCCAGCCCATCACCGCCGGATCCAGCGCGGGCAGCAGCGCCGCCCACGGCTCCGGCTCCACCACCGGGACGTCATCGCCCGGCAGCACCAGCCCGGCCACACCGCCCGCCAGCTCCACGTCCTGCGCACCGACGTCCGCCAGCGCCTTGCGAACGTCCCCCAGCGTCCAGCCCGTCCACCACTTCACGTCCTCGACCGTCGCCGGACCGTACGCCGCCAGCCAGCGGCGCACCACCTCCGCCTTCGCCTCCCGCACCGCCACGTCCGGCCACTGCGGCACCAGCGCCCACGGGTAACTGCTGCTCAACCACGAACCGCGCGGACGGCAGCGCCGCACGTGCCCGTCCGACGCCAGCAACCGCAGCAGCCGACTGCCCACGCTCTGCTTCGCCTCGTACGCCTTGCCCGCTGACATCAGCATCGTCTCGCGCAACTGCGGTACGTCGTCGCCGAGTTCCTTCGTCGTCGCCTCACCGCGCACCGCCAGCGCGGCCAGCACATCCCGCTCCGTCGCGGCCAGCCGCGCCTCGTCCCAGCCCTCGGCGTGGTCCCGCAGGTGCTTGAGCAGCGTCGCCCGCTCCTTCGCCGCGATCGCCCGCGCCGCCGCCGAACTCACGTACGGGGCAAAGCCCTCCGTCACCGCGAAGATCGTCCGCCGCATCGACAGCAGCTTCACCAGCGAGACGTCCTCGTACAGCGCCCGGTCCACCTCCGCCGCCGAGGGCTCGACCAGCCGCGCGCACGCCGACAGGTACACCGTGGCCGCGTCCGTCGCGTGCAACCCGACCACCGCGTCGGCCACGTCCTCCACCCGCGCCGCCCGCACCGAGGACGCCAACAACTGCCGCCGGCCCAACCGGGCCCGACGCTCCCCGTCCCCCATCACCGGCACACGCCTCGTCATGGCGGGACCCTAACGCCCCCCACCGACACATCCGGTCCGACACCCCCGGCAGCGATGTCCATCGCCCGCCCCCGACCCCCGCCTCCGCTGATACCCCGAAGGTATGACGGCGAACACAACAGGTCTTGGACGACACCGACCCGCGCCACGCAGGATCGAAACACCTTCCCCGAAGCTCCCCGGGCCTTCCCGGACCCGAGGACGCCGCCGAGGCGTACGGGTACCTGATGGAACAGCGCTTCGCCACCGGCACCGTCGTCACCGTGGACGGCGGCACCCTGCTGGTCTGAGTGCCGCCCGGCCGACGGGGCGCCGCGACCGGACGGCGGACCGGACGGTCGCCCGGAGCGGCCACTCGGAGCGAACGGTCAAGCGTCCGCGAACGCACCCTCCGGACCCGGCCCCGCTGCTACAGGTACAGCCCGGTCGACCCCTCCGTGTCACCGAACCGCGTCGCCGCCACCGCGTGCAGGTCACGCTCGCGCAGCAGCACGTAGGTGGCGCCGCGGACCTCGACCTCCAGCTTGTCCTCCGGGTCGTACAGGACGCGGTCGCCCGGCTCCACCGAGCGCACGCTCTGGCCCACCGCGACCGCCTCGGCCCAGGTGCAGCGCTTGGACAGCTCCGCGGTCGCCGGGATCAGGATGCCGCCCGTCGAGCGGCGCTCGCCCTCGGCGCCCTCGATGCGCACCAGCACGCGGTCGTGCAGCATCCGGATCGGCAGCTTCTCGCCCAGCCGGTCGTGCCGGGCCTCGTCGTGCCGGTGGTCGGAGTGGGTCTCGTCGTTCGTGCTCACGATCCCGACGGTACCGCCCCCGGGCGCGGAGCGTGACGCTGGCCCGGCATGCGGAAGGCCGGGCGCGCAATCGCGCCCGGCCTCCACCCGCGTTCCGCGTTCCGCGTTCCGCCTCAGTCCTTGCGGCGCTTGCGCGACGAGGCGACCAGCAGCACCAGGCCCACCCCGACCAGCGCCGCCGGGACGATCCGCTCCCGGCGCGGCTGCCCCTTCTCGTCCACGAACTGCGCCTTGACCTTGTCCACCATGCCGCTGGCGGCCACGTACGCCCGGCCGGCCCGCTCCTCGACGGCGGCCGCCGCCTTGGCCTTGACCTGCGCGGAGAGCGTGCTCGGGTGAACGCGCACGGCCAGCTCGTCCAGGGTCGACGCCAGCCGGTCGCGGGCGCTCGCGATGTCCGCCTCGATCTGGGCGGTCGTCCGCGCCGACTTGTCCTGCGTGCTCGCCTCGCCCACTCGGGCCACCCCATTCACTTGCCGATGTTGATCTGTGCGATCGGTTGCGCTCTGTGCGACTGACCCAGTGTGTCAGCTGCCGCGCACGGTCGCGCGGCCCCACCCACCATCGGGGGTAAGTTTGCCGTGGTACGACCGCCCGTCCCAGCAGCACGCACCAGGAGAGTCCACCCATGACTGAGCGTCTCCAGCCCGGCGACACCGCACCCGCCTTCAGCCTGTCCGACGCCGACGGCAACCGGGTCTCCCTCGCCGACCACGCGGGCCGCAAGGTCATCGTCTACTTCTACCCCAAGGCGCTCACGCCGGGATGCACCAAGCAGGCCTGCGACTTCACCGACAACCTGGAGGTCTTCGCGGGCGCCGGCTACGACGTCATCGGCATCTCGCCGGACCAGCCGGAGAAGCTCGGCACGTTCCGCGAGACCGAGAACCTCAAGGTCACCCTGCTCTCCGACCCGGACAACAAGGTCCTGGAGGCGTACGGCGCCTACGGCGAGAAGCAGAACTACGGCCGTACCTACCAGGGCGTGATCCGCTCCACGGTCATCGTCGACGAGCAGGGCAAGGTCGAGCGCGCGCTCTACAACGTCAAGGCCACCGGCCACGTCGCCAAGCTGCTGCGCGACCTCAAGATCGAGGCCTGAACCGGCCGACCGGGAACGCAGCGGTGGCGGCACACCCCCCGACCGGGTGCGCCGCCACCACCGTCCCTCACCTCTGCGGACCGCTGTCGGCTCAGCAGGTCCCGAGGTCGCTCCAGACTCCCCACGCACCGCTCGCCGCGGGGTCGTCGCCCTTGGTCCACCACTTGTTCTGGTAGTAGTGGCCCTTCCACGACACCTTGGTGGGCGTCGCGTACGTGGTGCCCGCGTCCCAGCCCGGCGCACCCGCGCAACCGGCCGGCGTGGTCGGCGGCGTGGTGGGAGGCGTCGTCGGCGGAGTCGTGGGGGGCGTGGTGGGCGGGGTCGTGGGAGGCGTGGTCGGCGGGGTCGTACCGCCGTCCGTCGCGCCCCTGGTCAGGTCGCCCTTGATCCCGTACAGCGTGCCGCCCACGTTGACCGTCCAGTTCGACGGCGTGGACACCGGCAGGTAGTAGACGAAGTCCATGTCGACCGACGCACCCGGCGCCAGCGACTGCCAGCCCGGCAGCTTGACCGACACCCGGTTGTACGTGCCCTTCAGCCCGCCCACGTTGCCCGGGCCCGGGTTGTCCTGCCTGATCACCTGCAGCCCGAAGCCGGACTGGTCCTTGGCGTTGCCCGGCGCCGAGTTGCCGTAGTCGAACTGGAACTCGGTGCCGCCCGGCAGGGTCAGCGTCGAGTTGTTGAGGATGTGCAGCTTCGGGTTGATCGGGTAGTTCGAGTCGCCCAGCGCGAAGTTGGTGAACGACACGTCGATCGGCAGGGTCTGCTGCGGCAGCGCGACCGTCGAACGGCTCGCACCGTACGGGGCCGCCGACTTGAACTTGTCGTACATCAGCGAGGTCAGCGTCGAACCGGGCACGTACTCGCCCTTGCCGCCGTTCGCCGCGGCGTCCCACCTGTAGTCGCCCGCGAGCTCCCAGATCATCGCGCCGCCGGCGCCCTGGTTGACGATGTAGTCCGCCTTGGCGCCCACCGACGTCTCGTCCTCGGTGGAGAGGAACACCTTCTTGGTGTCGTTCCACAGCCACGGCGCCACCAGCGCGGAGCTGTAGTTGCGGGCGTAGGTGCCCTGCAGCGCGGTGTCCGTCACGCCGTACTTGGCGAGGTAGTCGGGCAGGATGCCCTTCTCCAGGTTCTTGGCGTGCCACATCGGGTTCGACCCGGCCGGGGACTCCTTGCCCGCGTCGTCCTTGTCGTTCCAGATGTTGTCGATGCCGACCGCGCCGTCACCGCAGGAGGTCAGACCGGAGCCGACCGGACAGCTGGTCGCGGACGCCGTGCCCCAGAGGCCGTTGGTGCCGCCCTGGACGTTCTTGAAACCGCGGGTGTAGTACGGCAGGCCGACGTTGATCCGCCCACCGGGCATCGCCCCGCGGAAGTAGTGGTACGACCAGTCGGCGTTCAGGTAGCCGATGCCGCCGTACTGCCCGGTGCCGTAGACGTTGGCCGCCGCCAGCTCGCCGTCCTTGCCGTCGTCGAACAACGAGGCGTTCGGACCGACGTACTTGTTCCAGGCGCCGTGCAGGTCGTACGACATGATGTTGACGTAGTCCAGGTACTGCGCCACCTGGAAGGTCTCCATGCCGCGCAGCAGGTAGCCGGACGACGGCGCCGCGACCGACAGCAGGTAGTGCCTGCCGTCGGCGGCGCCGGCCTTGTCCAGGCTCTCCCTCAGCGTCTTCATCAGCGCCGCGTAGCCCTTGGCGAGCGAGCCGCGCTTGGAGTTGGCGAGCTGCCAGTCCAGCGGGTTGCCGGCGTCCTTCATCGAGGTCGGGTACTCGTAGTCGATGTCGACGCCGTTGAAGCCGTACGTGCGGATGAAGTCGACGGACGACGCGGCGAACGTGTCGATGCCCGCCTGGTTGACGCTGCCGTCCGGGTTGACGGTCATCGAGTAGAAGCCGCCGGAGCCCACCCGCTTGCCGTCGTCCCCGAAGTAGCCGCCCGTCTCGGTCCAACCGCCCACCGAGATCAGGGTCTTGACGTTCGGGTACTGCTTCTTGAACTTCGTCAGCAGGTTGAAGTGGCCCTTGTACGGCAACGTCGGGTCCAGCTCGGCACCGGGCACGCCCGGGAAGGAGATCCCGGTGGCCTCGTTGGTCGGGCCGTCCGCGCCGACGGACAGCTTGTTGTCGCCGCCGACGTGCCCGAAGGCGTAGTTGAGGTGGGTGACCTTGTCCCAGGGGATGTCGCTCACCAGGTACGGCTGGTCGCCGTTCTTGCCGGTGCGCCAGCCGGTGAAGTACCCGATGATGCGGCGCTGGTGGTCCGCACCCATCTTCTCGCGCCCGCCGGTGTCGTAGACGGAGCAGTACGGGACGTCCACCCCGGGGGTCCGGTACAGCCCGTCCGGCCGACAGGCCGCGTTGTCGACGGCCGCCGACGCCTGCGAGGGCGCGGCACCCAGCGTCGCCATCAGCAGCCCGGCCAGGGACGCCGCGGCCAGCGACGCCACACCCGCCCTGCCCGCCGCGCTCTTCCGACGCGAGCCGGCGGTGGGACGCCGCTCCGTCGTGGTTCGGATCAACACTCGGTCCTCCAGGAGAGAGTGTCGGCGCGTGCCTGTGGGGGAGCACGCACGTGGGGGATTCAATTGGCGCAGAAGCTATGTGGTCTGAACCACTTAGGTCAATAGGTCTGTACCAATTGGTAATCAGCAGCCAAACATCACAGGTCGGGGCGCCCGACAACCGGTCAGCCGATGGCCGAAACCCGCCCTACCCGTAACCGAACCGCGCGCCAGTCGTTCACCGGGCGAGGAAGGGGCTTCACCAGCCCACCAGAGGAACATCCATGCCGGTCAAGTACACCCGCGAACTGCTCTCGACCATCGCACCCGCTGCCGCCTCTCTCGACGAGATGCTGACCGCACTCGGCCGGGAGCCGAACCGCGACCGCCGCAAGTACCTCCGACGCAAGCTCACCGAGTACGGGGTCGACACCTCACACTTCCGCCCCGCCGGAAGCGTCTACACCCGGGAGGTTCTCCAGGAGGCCGTCTCGGCATCCCACAGCGTGGCCGGGGTCGTGCGCTACCTCCACCAGCGCCAGGCCGGTGGCACGCAGGCGCACATCGGGCGAAGGATCAAGGCACTCGGCATCGACACCTCCCACTTCACCGGTCAGGCCCACAGCCGGGGCAAGCATGCACCCACCAGGATCCCTGCCGACCGGCTCCTCATCCAGCGTCCCTGGGCGGCCAAGCGGATTCCCGGCGCCCGAATCCGAAGCGCGCTGACCGAACTCGGCCGTCCCGAGCTGTGCGAGGCCTGCGGCACCGGTCCCGAGTGGCGTGGCAGTCCGATGACCCTGGAGGTCGACCACATCAACGGCGACTGGTCGGACAACCGCCCGGAGAACCTCCGGCTGCTCTGCCCGAACTGCCATGCCGTCACCCCCAACTACTGCAGGCGGAAGACGAGCGGCCGCACCGCCGGGTGACAAGCGAAACGAAGGTGCCAGCCGTTCCATGCGCCCAGTAGCATGTTGGCCAGCAGGACAAGCGGCCGTGGCGCAGTGGCGACGCAGACGGTTTAGGTCCGTTGGCCCGTGAGGGCTTGAGGGTTCGAATCCCTTCGGCCGCACCAGGATTACCTTCAAATCGATGGGCCCGACCGGAAAACCCGGCCGGGCCCGTTCGCACATCTCAGCCCAGCAAGTCCTTCACCACCGGTACCAGCCCCCGGAAGGCCTGGCCGCGGTGGCTGATGGCGTTCTTCTCGTCCGCGGTGAGCTCTGCGCAGGTGCGGGTCTCGCCGAGGGGCTGGAGGATCGGGTCGTAGCCGAAGCCGCCGTCGCCGGCCGGGGTGGTGCGGAGGGTGCCGAGGAGGCGGCCCTCGACGACGCGCTCGGTGCCGTCGGGGAGGGCGAGGGCGGCGGCGCAGAAGAAGTGGGCGCCGCGGTTCGGCTCGGCGATGTCGGAGAGCTGGGCGAGCAGCAGGTCGAGGTTGGCGCGGTCGTCGCCGTGCTTGCCGGCCCAGCGGGCGGAGAAGATGCCGGGTGCGCCGTTCAGCACGTCCACGCAGAGGCCGGAGTCGTCGGCGACGGCGGGCAGGCCGGTGGCGCGGGCCAGGGCGTGGGCCTTGAGCAGGGCGTTCTCGGCGAAGGTGACGCCGGTTTCGGGGACGTCCGGGATCTCGGGGTAGGCGTCGGCGCCGACGAGTTCGACGTCCAGGCCGGCGTCGGTGAGGATGGCGCGCAGCTCGGCGACCTTGTGCTGGTTGCGGGTGGCGAGGATCAGGCGGGTGGACATATCGCCCACCCTACCGAGCGGCGGCGGTCCGTCAGCCGGTGCACACCTTGGTGAGGTTGCCGGCCGCGTCGCCGAGTGGCTTGAGGTCGGGGACCTGGTTCTTGTCGGCGGCCTGTTGCACGTTGTCGGCCTGCTTCTGCAGGTCCGTCACGGCCTTGGCGACGTCGGTGTTCTTCGAGTTCTTGCCGACCTGGTCGAGGTCGGTCTTGAGCTTCTGCAGCGCCTTCCCGGCGGCGGCCGAGTCGTTGCTGGCGTTGTCGTAGGCCTTGGTGACGTCGGCGATGTCGCCGGTGATCCGTACGGCGGTGCTGCCGCAGTCGATCGCCTTCTGTGCGGCGGAGCAGCTCACCATGGAGAGCGGGAGGATCGCGATGAGTCCGGCCACGGCGAGGGCGGCGGGGCGGGCGATGCTGGACGGCATCCGGTCCTCCTGTGGGGCGCGGGTTCCGTGGTGGGGGACGCGCGCCGGGGGGTGCGCGGTTCCCGCAGCGGGGGTGCTGCGGGAACCGTACGGGCTCCGGGCCCGGCGTGTACAGCAGGCTGTCCGGCGGGCCGTTGGGCGGGGCGTCCGTCCTGGGTCACGGCGGTGGGCCCGCGCCGGTTCGGTCCGCCGACGGCGCCTCAGTTCACCGACGGCCCCTCGGCACGCCCCAGCACGCTCCGGCACGCTCCGGCCCGCCCCGGCACGCCCCGGCCGGTCTCAGCACACCCCGGCCGGCCCCGGCCGGTCTCAGCCGCCGAGGGCCTTGCGCTGGATCTCGTCGAGTTCCGCGCAGCCGAGGCTGCCGAGGTCGAGCAGGCGGTCGAGCAGCTCGCGGTCGAACGGCGCGCCCTCGGCGGTGCCCTGGACCTCGACGAAGCGGCCGTCGGAGGTGCAGACGATGTTCATGTCGGTCTCGGCGCGCACGTCCTCCTCGTACTGGAGGTCGAGCATCGGGATGCCGTCGATGATGCCGACGCTGACGGCGCTGACGCCGCCGGTGATGGGCTGGCCCTTGGCGCGCAGGAGCTTCTTGTCGCGGGCCCAGGCGACGGCGTCGACGAGGGCGACGTAGGCGCCGGTGATGGCGGCGGTGCGGGTGCCGCCGTCGGCCTGGAGGACGTCGCAGTCGAGGACGATGGTGTTCTCGGCGAGGGCGCGGTGGTCGACGACGGCGCGCAGCGAGCGGCCGATGAGTCGGCTGATCTCGTGGGTGCGGCCGCCGATGCGGCCCTTGACGGCTTCGCGGTCGCCGCGGGTGTTGGTGGCGCGCGGGAGCATGGAGTACTCGGCGGTGACCCAGCCTTCGCCGCTGCCCTTGCGCCAGCGGGGGACGCCCTCGGTGACGCTGGCGGTGCACAGCACCTTGGTGTCGCCGTAGGAGATGAGGACGGAGCCTTCGGCGTGCTTGCTCCAGCCCCGTTCGATGGTGATCGGGCGGAGCTGTTCGGGGGTGCGGCCGTCGATGCGTGACATAGGCACTGAGCGTAGTGGCTCGGGGCGGCGGTTCGGATACGGCTCGGCCCGGATGCGGGGGCCTCTCGCGGTGTCCTCCCGGTAGCCCGCGGCCCGCCGTTCCCCTGGGTGGGGCGGCGGGCCGGGGCGGGTGAGCGCGGTGGCTCAGCTCACATCATGTCCTCGATGTCGGCGGCGATCGGGTCGGCGTCGGTGCCGATGACGACCTGGATCGCGGTGCCCATCTTGACGACGCCGTGGGCGCCGGCGGCCTTGAGGGCGGCCTCGTCGACCAGGGAGGCGTCCTTGACCTCGGTGCGCAGGCGGGTGATGCAGCCCTCGACCTCTTCGATGTTGTCGATGCCGCCCAGACCCGCGACGATCTTCTCAGCCTTGCTGGCCATCTGCTTTCTCCCTCTGTCTCGGCTCGCCGGCCGCTCTGCCGGGTGCCGTCGTGCGCTGTGCTGTGCTGTGGGGGTCGTCCCTCGGCCGGGGGCGGCGAGGTCCGTGCCGGTGGCTGACGCGGGGTCAGTCGTGGCCGTGCTGCCGGGCAGCGCGACCAGCATCACCCGTGCAGGTCCGGTTTGCCACGTTAGTCCACATTCGGCCCATTCCGACGGGCGGGCTCCCGAGCGTCACCCGAGGATGACGATCAGCGGGGCCGGCGTCCCGGAGTGCGGCCTGCGTCCCAAGGTGGTCTACACCAATATATGTGTACTCCGATGAACGCAGGAAGGACCCCGGGTGTTCCTGGGTCCCGCCCGAGGGTCCCGCAGGGGCCACCGGCCGGCAACCGCTTCCCGGAGGGCGAAGGATGAGTTCGGCAGGCGCCACCGCCCCGCAGACGCCGTGGTGGCACACCTTCTACGGCGGCCTCCAGAAGATGGGCCGCTCGCTGCAGCTGCCGGTGGCCGTGCTCCCCGCGGCGGGCATCCTCAACCGGCTCGGCCAGCCGGACGTGTTCGGCAAGGACGGCCTGGGCTGGGACAAGGTCGCCAAGGTCTTCGCCGCGGCCGGCGGCGCGCTGCTCGACTCCTCGCTCGGCCTGCCGATGCTGTTCTGCATCGGTGTGGCGATCGGCATGGCCAAGAAGGCGGACGGTTCGACGGCCCTGGCGGCCGTGGTCGGGTTCCTCGTCTACTACCAGGTCCTGCGCGCCTTCCCGGAGAAGTGCGCACCACCGACCGTCCTGGTCGTCGACCAGTGCGTGGACTACACCTCGGCGAAGGCGGCCGCGGCGACGTACCAGAACCCGGGGGTGCTCGGCGGCATCCTGCTCGGGTTGATGTCGGCGTGGCTGTGGGTGCGGTTCCACCGCACCAGGCTGGTCGACTGGCTGGGCTTCTTCAACGGCCGCCGGCTGGTGCCGATGATCACCGCCCTGGTCGGGATGGTGCTCGCCGTCGTCGCGCTCTGGGTCTGGCCGCCGATCGGCCGCGCCCTGAACGACTTCTCGCAGGACCTGGCCGATCTCGGTGCGGGCGGCGCCGGCATCTTCGGCGTGGCCAACCGCGCACTGCTGCTGATCGGCATGCACCAGTTGCTGAACACCTTCGTCTGGTTCCAGTTCGGTGAGTTCACCAAGCCCGACGGCATGATGGTGCACGGTGACATCCCGCGTTTCCTGGCGGGCGACCCGACGGCCGGCCAGTTCCTGTCCGGATTCTTCCCGATCATGATGTTCGCGCTGCCCGCCGCCGCACTCGCGATCGCGCACTCCGCCAAACCGCACCGCCGCAAGGAGATCTACGGCCTGATGCTCTCGGTCGGCCTGACCTCCTTCGTCACCGGCGTCACCGAGCCGATCGAGTACTCCTTCGCCTACATCGCCCCGGCCCTGTTCGCCGTGCACGCCCTGCTGACCGGCGCCTCGATGGCGGTGACCTGGGGGCTCGGGGTGCACGACGGGTTCAGCTTCTCGGCCGGCCTGATCGACTACGTGCTCAACTGGGGGCTGGCCACCAAGCCGTGGCTGATCATCCCGATCGGCCTGGCCTTCGCCGCCGTCTACTACGCGCTCTTTCGGTTCATCATCGTCAAATTCAACCTGAAAACCCCGGGGCGGGAGGACGAGGAGGAAGTCGAGGACGTCACCAAGGCCTGATTCCCGCGCCCTCCGGGCATCTCCCGCGAAGTCCCTCGGACCCTACGGTCCGGGGGACTTCGGCTTTTCAGGAAAGGACTGAATTCCCTGCCGGATAGCCGCCGGAAAGGCGATTCGGTCGCGGTCCGGCCGCGCCGGCCTCGCTTCGTAGGGGGGCCGACCGCGCGCGGGAGCGCCACATCGTGCACGTCCGCGACACCGCAGTCACTCTCAGCAGCCTCCGGGTGGGCTCCGGGGTGGCGGGATCGCCCTGCGGCCGACCCGGGCATCCGCCCCGGCCGGGCCACCGCAGGGGCGCGGCTCTTTTTGTTGCGCAAATAGCCAAAATCCCAATCCCGCCACTAATCATGATCGTCGTTCCGCGACTAGGTTTCGATTTCATAGCGCTTCCGGGCGGCAGCGCTTTCCGGGGTTCCTTGCCTTGTCCGCCCGTGCTACAAAACTGGTCTACACCACCCGTGGTGTAGACCAGTTCGCGGTTCGGCCCCCGTGCCCTCCCCCGACCGACCGCCATGCCGTTAGGAAGCCACCCCCATGAGTCAGTCTGCGCAGGCACCGGCGCCCGCCGCGGCTCCGGCCACGCCAAGCCCCGCCAAGAAGTTCGGCCAGAACCTCCTCCAGGGTCTGCAGAAGATCGGCCGCAGCCTCCAGCTGCCCATCGCGGTGCTCCCCGCCGCCGGCCTGCTGCTGCGTCTCGGCCAGGACGACGTGTTCGGCAAGGACGGCCTCGGCTGGAACAAGGTCGCCTCGGTCTTCGCCACCGCGGGCAGCGGCGTCTTCGACAACCTGCCGCTGCTCTTCGCGGTGGGCATCGCGATCGGCTTCGCCAAGAAGGCCGACGGCTCCACCGCCCTCGCCGCGCTGGTCGGCTTCCTGGTGTACAAGAACGTGCTCACCGCGTTCCCGATCACCGAGGGCCACATCGCCGACGGCAAGTGGGTCGCCCCGACCTACCAGAACCCCGGTGTGCTCGGCGGCATCGTGATCGGCCTGCTGGCCGCCGTGCTGTGGCAGAAGTACCACCGCACCAGGCTGGTCGACTGGCTGGGCTTCTTCAACGGCCGCCGGCTGGTCCCGATCCTCATGGCCTTCGTCGGCACGGCCGTCGGTGTGCTCTTCGCCCTGACCTGGGGCCCGATCGGCGACGCCATCAAGAGCCTGAACGACTCCCTGATCGGTGCCGGCGCGTTCGGCGCGGGCGCCTTCGGCCTGGTCAACCGCGGTCTGCTGCCGGTCGGCATGCACCAGTTCGTGAACTCCTTCGCCTGGTTCCAGACCGGTGACTTCACCAAGCCGGACGGCACCGTCGTGCACGGCGACCTGACCCGCTTCTTCGCCGGCGACCCGACCGCCGGACAGTTCATGTCGGGCTTCTACCCGATCATGATGTTCGCGCTGCCCGCCGCCGCGCTGGCCATCGCGCACGCCGCCAAGCCGCACCGCCGCAAGGCCGTCACCGGCATGATGGTGTCGCTGGCCCTGACCTCCTTCGTCACCGGTGTCACCGAGCCGATCGAGTTCGCCTTCGTCTTCATCGCCCCGGCCCTGTACGTCATCCACGCGCTGCTGACCGCCGTCTCGATGGCCGTCACCTGGGCGCTCGGCGTGCACGACGGCTTCACCTTCTCCGGCGGCCTGATCGACTACCTGCTGGCCTGGAACAAGGCCACCGACCCGTGGATGATCATCCCGCTCGGCCTGGTCTTCGCCGCGCTGTACTACTTCCTCTTCCGCTTCGCGATCGCCAAGTTCGACCTCAAGACCCCCGGTCGCGAGGACGACGACGAGATCGAGGACGTCACCAAGGCCTGACGCCCCGCCCGTCCCCCGGTCCGCAGGCCCCGCCCCGCCGCTGCTCCCCCAGCGGCGGGGCGGGGCCTGCGGCCTGTCCGGACGTCCCACCGCGCGGGAACGGGCGGTCGACGAAGCGACGGAGGCCCGGGGGTCCGTCCGCGAGGTGCGCCCGTCGGCCGGTCAGATCTCGTACACCGCGCCGGCGCGGGCGATCTCGACCGGGCCGGCGTAGGCGGCGGCCGCGTCGCGGCGGTTGTGCTCGGCGTCGGTCCACGGGGGGATGTGGGTGAGGACGAGCCGGCGGGCGCCGGCGGCGGCGGCGTGCTCGCCGGCTTCGCGGCCGTTGAGGTGGACGGCCCGGTAGGTGTCGCGGCCGTCGATGTAGGCGGCCTCGCAGAGGAAGAGGTCGGTGTCGCGGGCCAGTTCGACGAGTTCGGTGCTCTCGCCGGTGTCGCCGCTGTAGACGATCGAGCGGCCGCCGTGTCCGAGGCGGAAGGCGAAGGCGTCGACGGGGTGGTTGACCTGGGCGACGTCCACCCGGAACGGGCCGAGGTCGAAGCTGCCGGGGGTGAGGGTGCGGAACTCGAAGACCTCCTTCATGCCGGGGTTCTCCGGCATGTCGTAGGCGCGGGCGAGTCGCTCGGCGGTGCCGGCCGGGCCGTACACGGGGAGCGGGTCGGGGCAGCCCTCGGCACGGTAGTTGCGGGCCACCCAGTAGGCGCACAGGTCGATGCAGTGGTCGGCGTGCAGGTGGCTGAGCAGGACGGCGTCGACGTCGTAGAGGCCGGTGTACTTCTGCAGGGCGCCGAGGGCTCCGTTGCCGAGGTCGAGGACGACGCGGTAGCCCTCGGCCTCGACCAGGTAGCTGGAGCAGGGCGAGTCGGCGGACGGGAAGCTCCCCGAGCACCCCACCACGGTCAGTTTCATCCGAGCCCCTCCGCCCCGACACGTCCTGGCTGCTGCTGGAAAACGGCATGGAAAACGGCAGGCCGGGCCGGTGGACCGGCCGGTAGCACTGCATTGGTGTGTCGAGGGTAAGGGTGGAGCGGCACTTTGCCCCCGTCCCCGTGCCGGGCTGTGGCTGGAATCACCAGAACGCCGGGGACGGCGGCGGGGGGCGGGGACGCCGGTGGGATCAGCGGTGCCGGGGGCGGTTGCGGGCCCAGGCGCGGATGGTGTCGGGGTACCAGCGGGGGTGTCCGTTGCCGTCGGTCGCGTCCGGGTCGGGCAGCAGTCCGTGCCGCCGGTAGCTGCGGACGGTCTCGGGCCGGACGTTGATGTGCCGGGCGATCTCCGCGTAGGACCACGGCTCGGCGTCGCGGTTCACGCGCACCCCCCGACCGTTCGCTCGTCGACTGTTCGCTCGCTTCGCTCGGTTCGCTCACTCACGAGGCACCTCCGGGGCGGGGGGCGGACGTTCGTGACGCAGCCTTCCGGAGGCGGAGCGGGCCTTCGGCGCAGAACGGGCACCGTGGCGGTTCCGTGACGAACCGGGAGCAACGCGCGGACAATTACTCAACTGTCACAGTCGGCACGGTGGTGGCGTCCACCGTCGGCCCGGTACGGTTCGCCGCATGAACGGCATGACTGGTACCTGGGTCGTCCTGGCGCTGGCCGGCATCGCGCTGGTGGCGGCCGTCGCTGCGGTGCTGGCGCGGCGCACCCGCCCGGCCCCGCGCCCGGCGGGGCCGACCGGCCCGCGGCCGCGCCCGAGCACCAGGGCGGCCCGCCCGGAGCCGCAGGAGATCTGGTGGGCGGAGGTGCCGTTCGAGGACGGCCCCGGCTCCAAGGACCGCCCGTGCCTGGTGCTGCGGGTGCGCGGCCGGACGGCCACCGTCGCGAAGATCACCAGCAAGCACCACGCCGAGCGCCCGGGTGTGCTGCCGCTGCCGCCGGGTTCGGTCGGCGACCGGCAGGGCCGGGCCAGCTGGCTGGAGACCGACGAACTGCGCGAGGTGCCGCTGTCGGCCTTCCGCCGCCGGGCCGGCACGGTGGACCGGCAGGTGTGGGCCCGGGCGCAGAAGGTCCTGAACTAGCCGGGTCCGGGCCCGGGTCTCAGGCCCAGAGCTGACCCTGCAGCGCCTCGACCGCCGCCTCGGTGGACTCGGCGGTGTAGATGCCGGTGGACAGGTACTTCCAGCCGCCGTCGGCGACCACGAAGACGATGTCCGCGCGCTCCCCCGCGGCCGCCGCCTTGCGGCCGACGCCGATCGCCGCGTGCAGGATGGCGCCGGTGGAGACGCCCGCGAAGATGCCCTCCTGCTGCAGGAGTTCGCGGGTGCGGCGGACGGCGTCAGCGGAGCCGACGGAGAAGCGGGTGGTCAGCACCGCGGCGTCGTACAGCTCGGGGACGAAGCCCTCGTCGAGGTTGCGCAGCCCGTACACCAGGTCGTCGTAGCGCGGTTCGGCGGCGACGATCTTCACGCCGGGGACCTTCTCGCGCAGGTAGCGGCCGACGCCCATCAGGGTGCCGGTGGTGCCGAGGCCGGCCACGAAGTGGGTGACGGTCGGCAGGTCGGCGAGGATCTCGGGGCCGGTGCCGGTGTAGTGGGCGCCCGCGTTGTCGGGGTTGCCGTACTGGTAGAGCATGACCCAGTCGGGGTGCTCGGCGGCGATCTCCTTGGCGATCCGGACGGCGGTGTTGGAGCCGCCGGCGGCCGGGGAGGGGATGATCTCGGCGCCCCACATGCGGAGCAGTTCGCGCCGTTCCTCGCTGGTGTTCTCGGGCATCACGCAGACCATCCGGTAGCCCTTGAGCTTGGCGGCCATGGCGAGCGAGATGCCGGTGTTGCCGCTGGTGGGCTCCAGGATGGTGCAGCCCGGGGTGAGCCGGCCGTCGGCCTCGGCACGCTCGATCATGTGCAGCGCCGGGCGGTCCTTGATCGAGCCGGTCGGGTTGCGGTCCTCCAGCTTGGCCCAGAGGCTGACCAGGCCCTCGGTGTTGCCGGGGACGGCGGCGGACAGCCGCGGCAGGCGGACCAGCGGGGTGTTGCCGACGGCTTCGAGCGGACTGTCGTAACGCAAGGGAGGCCTCCGGCCACGGCGGTGAGGGTCACACGGCGGTGAGGGTCACGGGGTGGTTCCCCCGCCGGTGGCGGGGGAACCGGGAGGTCAGCGGGCGCCGCCGGCCACGGCGGGCAGGATGGTGACGCTGTCGCCGTCGGCGAGGGCGGTGGAGATGCCCTCCAGGAACCGCACGTCCTCGTCGTTCAGGTAGACGTTGACGAAGCGGCGCAGCTCGCCGCCCTCGACCAGGCGGGCGGCGATGCCCGGGTGCCGGGCGTCGAGGTCGGTGAAGAGTTCCCCGAGGTTGCTGCCGTTGCCCTCGACGGCCTTGGCGCCGTCGGTGTAGGTGCGGAGGATGGTCGGGATGCGGACCTCGATGGCCATGGGTGCGCTCCTGTGCGAGTCGTGGAGTGGGTGGGCCGCAGCGGGCGCGGCCGGGCGGACGGGTGCCCGGGCTTCGGCGCCGCCGGAGATGTGGCGGGCCCGGGTGGGGAGTGCGGCGGCTCTCAGCGCGAGCGCGCGGGCGTGCCTGGACAGATCGCGCCGGCGTGCCGGCACAGGTCGATGTGCAGGCGCGCCACGAGGCGGGTGCCCGGGGCCTGGTTGCTCACATCGACGGAACGCATGGGCTCATCGTATAGATTCCCGGGCCCGCTTAGACATGCCCGTCTCGGGATCCGGATGTTCTCGTCCCCCGTGCTGAGACGGCGCGGGCCCGCCGAGCGCTCGCGGGCGGTCGGCGGGCCACGTCCGGGCGGGGCCGGTCAGACCTGGTAGGCCTCGACGACCTGGACGTCTTCCTCTGTGATCTCGCCGTCCACGATGCGGAACGAGCGGAACTGGTAGGGGTCGTCCTCGCCGTTGCCGTCGGCGGTGGAGACCAGGACGTAGTGGGCGAACGGCTCGGAGGCGTAGCTCACGTCGGTGCGCGAGGGGTAGGCCTCGGTCGCGGTGTGCGAGTGGTAGACGATCACCGGCTCCTCGTCGAGGTCGTCCATCTCGCGGTAGAGCTTGAGCAGGTCGCCCGAGTCGAACTCGTAGAAGGTGGGCGAGCGGGCGGCGTTGAGCATCGGGATGAACCGCTCGGGCCGTCCGCTGCCGGCCGGTCCGGCGACCACGCCGCAGGCCTCGTCCGGGTGGTCGGCGCGGGCGTGGGCCACGATCCGGTCGCGGAGTTCTCGGGTGATGGTCAGCATGCGGTCAGGATAGCCACGCCCCGGCGGGTGTCCGCCGGGGCGTCCGAGGCGCGGTCGACGGGCGTCCGCGGGGTGGTCGACGGGCGCCTGCGGGGTGGTCGACGGGCGCCCGCCGGTTGGTCCCGGTGTCCGTACGAGGCCCGGGATCAGCCGTTGTTGGCCGCCTGCGCGTGGTCGCGGCCGACCTCCTGGGCAGGGCCGTCGACGGCCTGCGGGTCGCGGCGCCGCAGGAAGCGGTAGCCGACCACCAGCACCAGGGCCCAGCCCGGGAAGACGTAGAGCGAGATCCGGTTGTCCTCGTCCAGGCCGATCAGGACCACGACCAGGGCGAGGAAGGCGAGCGCGCTCCAGCTGACCCAGGCGCCGCCGGGGGCCTTGAAGCTGGGCGCGGGCAGGCGGCCGGCCTGCCAGGCCCGGCGGTAGCGGATCTGGGAGATCAGGATCATCGCCCAGGTCCACAGGCCGCAGACCGTGGCGACCGAGGTGATGTACTCGAACGCCCGTGCCGGGACGAGGTAGTTGAGCACCACGCCGATGCCCATCAGCAGGCTGGAGACGGTGATCGCGAAGGCCGGGGTGCGGCGGGAGTTGAGCTTGGTGAGCTGCCCCGGGGCCTGGCCGCGCAGGGCGAGGTCGCGCAGCATGCGGCCGGTGGAGTACATCCCGGAGTTGCAGGAGGAGAGCGCCGCGGTGAGCACCACGAAGTTGATGATGCCGGCCGCCGCCGGGATGCCGATCTTGCCGAAGGCGGCGACGAACGGGCTGACGCCGGGCTGGAATTCGGTCCACGGCACGAGCGAGAGGATGACGACCAGGGCGCCGATGTAGAACAGCGCGATGCGCCAGGGCAGGGTGTTGATGGCGCGCGGCAGGGTCTTCTCGGGGTTCTCGCTCTCGCCCGCGGTGACGCCGACGAGTTCGACGCCCAGGTAGGCGAACATGACGATCTGAAGGGTCATCACGGTGGCGCCGATGCCCTTGGGGAAGAAGCCGCCGTCCTGCCACAGGTGGGTGATCGACGCGGTGTCACCGGCCTTGCTGAAGCCGAGGGTGAGCACCCCGACGCCGATCAGGATCATGCCGATGATGGCGGTGACCTTGACCATGGAGAACCAGAACTCGATCTCGCCGAACAGCTTCACCGAGATCAGGTTGGCCGCGTAGAGGACGACCAGGAAGGTCAGTGCGCTGGCCCACTGGGGTATGCCGGGCGCCCAGAACTTCACGTACACGGCGGCGGCGGTGGTCTCGGCCATGCCGGTGACGACCCAGAACAGCCAGTACGTCCAGCCGGTCACGTAGCCGGCGAAGGGGCCGAGGAACTCCCGCGCGTACTCGGCGAAGCTGCCGGAGACCGGGCGGTAGGTGAGGAGTTCGCCGAGGGCGCGCATGATCACGAAGATCACCACGCCGGCGACGGCGTAGGAGAGGATCAGGCTGGGGCCGGACTTGGAGATCGCGGTGCCGGCGCCGAGGAAGAGCCCGGTGCCGATCGCTCCGCCGATCGCGATCATCTGGATCTGGCGGCTGCCGAGTCCCCGCTCGTAGCCCTCCTCGTCCGGTTTGGTGTCGACCACGTGGTCGTACGACTTCTCGGCCATGGTGCACCGTCCTGCTCGGTCTCGGGAGTGGAGAAGTCGTACCACGCACGATCCGGATAACGGTGTCCATCTGAGCGATACTTGAGCATGCCCTGGTGGGGTTTGCCCGATTTTGGAAGGAAAACCCGCAACGGATCGTCCACATGCTGGACCGAACCGCCGAGCCCTGCCCGAAAGCGGGCAGGATCATCCCGGAAACGCGAACGGGAGCGGACTGTGCCGCTCCGCGTCCATGCGGGAACTCCCTTGGGTTCAGGCCCCGTTCACCCGACCGGGCCGGTCGCGCGACCGGCGCCGCTCAGTCGGCCATCGCCTCCAGCAGCGACTCCTGCAGCGCGCCCAGCCAGAGGTACGCCATCACCAGCGGCTTGCGCTCGTCGCCGTCCGGCAGCGCGTAGAGGCCTTCCTCGTCGTCCTCGGTGACCTCCAGCCGCACACCGAGGGCCAGCCGCAGGTCGTTCAGCGCGCCCAGCCAGCGCAGGACGTCGGGGGCGCCCAACTTGAGCACCCCGGCGCCGCCGAGGCCGTCCAGCGCCCGGACGACGAACAGCGCGTCGTCCCGCTTGCGGGCCCGCAGGTCCAGCTCGGTGAAGCGGCGGAACTCCCCGGACGCGGCCTCGGACTCCTCGTCGCCCGGCTTCTCCGGGTCCTTGTAGGCGTCCGGGAAGAAGCGGTTCAGCACCGGGTCGGCGGGTGCCTCGGTCGGGCCCTCGGCGAACAGCGCGGCCAGCGGGTCGCCGCCCTCCCCGCCCGGGCCGGGGCCGATCAGCTCCAGCAACTGCACTTCCAGCGAGCGGAGGATGGAGGCCTCCCACTCGTCCAGCGCGATCGCCGCGCCGCCACCGCCGGTGCTCTCGAACAACCCAGCCATCTCTATCGGTCAGCCCGTCTTCGTCGTCTTCGGTCATGCGGTCGGCGGTCGGCCCGTAGGCCCACGGGCCCGGCGGCCCGTGGGCCCACAGGCCCGTCAGCCCGGCGGGGCCCGGCGTCAGTCGTGCTGCAGCGTCGCCCAGAGGCCGTAGCCGTGCATCGCCTGGACGTCGCGCTCCATCTCCTCGCGGGAACCGCTGGAGACCACCGCCCGCCCCTTGGTGTGGACGTCCATCATCAGCTTCCGGGCCTTGTCCTTCGGGTAGCCGAAGTAGGCCTGGAAGACGTACTGGACGTAGCTCATCAGGTTGACCGCGTCGTTGTGCACGATGGTCACCCAGGGCGTGTCCGGCTCTGTCACCGGGAGCCCTTCGACCTCAGGGCGCTCGATCTCTGCGGGCGCGACACTCACGCCGGGTCCTCCTCGCTGCACACTCGTCCGTTGGTCCTCACGCCCCATGCTGCCATCCGGGGGACACCCGGGCGATTCCGACCCGGCCCGCTCGGCGAGAAATCGTCACTCTGACGCTAAGTGGTAGTAGCATCATCCTCATGGACGCCACTTCAGTGCGCGCGGCCGGCTCGACCGCGCTGCTCACCGACCGCTACGAGCTCACCATGCTGCAGGCCGCCCTGCGCAGCGGGGCCGCGCACCGCCGCTCCGTCTTCGAGGTGTTCACCCGCCGCCTGCCGAGCGGCCGCCGCTACGGCGTCATGGCCGGTACCGGCCGGGTGCTCGACGCTGTCGAGAACTTCCGCTTCTCCACCGCCCAGCTCGACTGGCTGTCCGGGCAGGGCGTGGTCGACGAGGACACCCTGCGCTTCCTCGCCGACTACCGCTTCCGCGGCGACATCCACGGCTACCCCGAGGGAGAGGTCTACTTCCCCGGCTCGCCGCTGCTCACCGTCGAGGGCAGCTTCGCCGAGGCGGTGATCCTGGAGACGGTGATCCTGTCGATCCTCAACCACGACTCGGCGATCGCGGCCGCCGCCTCCCGGATGACCGCCGCCGCCGGCGGCCGCCCGGTGATCGAGATGGGCGCCCGCCGGGCCCACGAACAGGCCGCCGTCGCCGCCGCCCGGGCCGCCTACGTGGCCGGGTTCGCCGCCACCTCCGACCTGGAGGCCGGCTTCACCCACGGCATCCCCACCACCGGCACCGCCGCGCACGCCTTCACCCTGGTGCACGACAGCGAGCGGGACGCCTTCCGCGCCCAGATCGCCTCGATGGGCAAGGGCACCACGCTGCTGGTCGACACCTTCGACCTGCGCGAGGCGGTGCGCACCGCCGTCGAGGTGGCGGGCCCCGAGCTGGGCGCCGTCCGGATCGACTCCGGCGACCTCACCCTGCTGGCCCACCGGGTCCGCCGCCAGCTGGACGAGCTGGGCGCCGGGAACACCCGGATCATCGTCACCTCGGACCTGGACGAGTACGCGATCGCCGCCCTGGCCGCCGCCCCGGTGGACGGCTACGGCGTCGGGACGAGCCTGGTCACCGGCAGCGGGCACCCGACCTGCGCGATGGTCTACAAGCTGGTCGCCCGGGCCGGGACCGACGGCGGGCCGCTGGTGCCGGTGGCCAAGCGCGCGGCGGGCGGCAAGACCAGCATCGGCGGCCGCAAGTGGGCCGCCCGCCGGCCCGACGCCGAGGGCGTGGCCGAGGCCGAGGTGGTCGGCACCGGGCCCCTCCCGGACGAGCTGCGGCCGCACCTCGTGCAGGTGCCGCTGGTGCGGGTCGGCGAGACGGTCGGCCGGGAGCCGCTGAGCGCCGCGCGCGAGCGCCACGTCCGCGCCCGGGCCGCGCTGCCGCTGTCGGCCACCCAGCTCTCCAAGGGCGACCCGGTGCTGCCGACCGAGCTGGTGCTGCCGACCGAGCTGGTGCTGCCGACCGACGTGGTGCTCTGAGCGGCTCGTCCGCCGACCGGCGTCACCCGTCCGGGCGGACGACCCACCCGGACGACAGGCCCGGACGACCGCGCGGGCAACCGCACGGACGACCGGGCGGCCCGTCGTCGCACGGAGGCCCCGGTCCGGCCACCGGACCGGCCTCCGGACCGACCCCGGGGCTTCCGCCCCCGCGCGGCACTCCCTAGAGTCAGCCGTAGAGTTCCCCGGAGTTCCCCGAGAACCCCCCGAGCCCGCACCGCCGGGCCGAGTACTCCCGAGGGCTCCCCCACCGGGGCGCCGCCTCCCGCGGGCCCCCGACATCCGAGGATGCGAGCCATGCACCGGGCACTGATCGTCGTCGACGTTCAGAACGACTTCTGCGAGGGCGGCAGCCTGGCCGTCGCCGGCGGCGCCGAGGTGGCCGCCGCCATCACCGACCTGATCGCCGAGTCCTCCCCCGGCTACCAGCACATCCTCGCCACCCGCGACCACCACATCGACCCGGGTGCGCACTTCTCCGCCGAGCCGGACTACGTCGACAGCTGGCCGCCGCACTGCGTGGCCGGCACCGAGGGCGTGGGCTTCCACCCCAACTTCGCCCCCTCCGTGATCTCCGGCGCGGTCGAGGCGGTCTTCGACAAGGGCGCCCACTCGGCGGCGTACAGCGGCTTCGAGGGGCTGGACGAGAACAACCGCGGTCCGGTGGAGTGGCTGCGCGAGCGGCAGGTCGACGCGGTCGACGTGGTGGGCATCGCCACCGACCACTGCGTCCGCGCGACGGCGCTGGACGCCGCCCGGGCGGGCTTCGCCACCCGCGTCCTGCTGGACCTCACCGCCGGGGTGGCCCCGGAGACCACCGCCGCCGCGCTGGAGGAGCTGCGGGCGGCCGGGGTCGAGCTGGTCGGCGCGCCGGTGGTCCGTTCCTGACCCACCCGGCGCCCGCGGCGGCTCCGGTACCTCCGGCGTTTCCGGTACCTCCGACGGCCGCCGGGTGACCACCGGGTCCTGCCTCGGCACCACCGGGTCCCGCTTCGGCACCACCGGTTCCTGCTTCGACGCCTCCGGTTCAGACCACCAGCAGCTCCACCACGTCCGTGCCGCCGGCCCGGTGGGCCTCGCGCAGCTCGCCGCCGACCGCGTCAGGGTCGGCGGCGAGCCGGGCGCCGGAGACGTACACCACGCGGATGCCCAGGTACTCCATCCGGTGCTGGCCGCCGCGCACCCAAGCGGCCTCGCCCTCGCTGACGCAGCGCAGGTCCGAGTCCACCTCCACCGCGACGCCGCGCTCCGGCCAGTAGAGGTCCGGGACGGCGATGTACGTACCGCCGCGCATCCGCAGCTCGGGGGCGTTCAGCGGGACCGGCAGCAGCCACTCGTCCACCAGGTGGCCGACCCGCTCCAGCACCGAGTCCCGCTCGGCCGCGAGGAGTTCGTCCAGCGCGGCACGCACCCGGGGCTCGTCGGTCAGCCCCGACTCAATCAGCTCCGCGGCCAACTCACGTACCGTGCAGCCGTTCTCGCGGCGGGAGACGGCCTCCCGCAGCACCTCGCGCACCGGAGCCGGGGCCTCCGGGACCGCCGTCCACTCGCCGAGCGCGTCCGCGACCGCCCTGGCCACCGGCGCACAGGCCAGGCCGTGCACCGAGTGGGCCACCAACTCCCGTTCGGTGCGCCGGATCCGCACCTGGCCGACGTCCTTCAGCCGGCGCTGCCTGGGCACCAGGACGTCCACCCCGGTCACCGCGGGCAGCCGGGGCACGGCCGCGAAGCCGTACAGCGCCAGCGCGGCCGCACCGGTGATCACCGCACCCTCGCGGCGGCCCTCCTCGCGGCCGTTCTGCGCGGCGTACAGCAGCGCGGCCCAGATCCGCTGCTCCGGGGTCGGCTCGTCGGACTGCAGCAGGTAGACCCGCGGCAGCAGACGCTGCCAGGGGCCGCCCCGACGGCAGTGCTCGGTGATGACGCGGGCCGGCACGCCCCGGGCGCGCAGCTGACTCGCGGTGACGACGTTCTGCTGACGCTTCGCCAGCTCCTCCAGCGACGGCGGAGGCGAGGGAATCCGGTAGCTCATGCCGACACCATCCCCAACCGCCCGGACCCGTGACCGGCAGCCTGACGCACTGTTACGCAACCGTCGCGAAACCGGGATCAGCCCGCACTAAAGTCCTCATACCCTCACTCATTTGGAGTAATTGACGCCCAACCGGTTGCCAGATCTGATCGAAAACGATCGCCGACCTGGTCGCCTGACCCAGAGTGATCAAAGGCATACGGCGAGGGACCCTCCGGGCGTCAATCCCGCCCCTGGGATTGCCTAGGCTTACGTCATGTCACGTGACGAGACCGCCGGCCTCCGCGCGGCCCAGCTCCGCCTCGGCCGTCTGCCCGGATACGTCCGCCGCCCGGACCCCGCCCGCCGCAGCGGCGAGAAGGGCCATACGTACAAGAAGGGCTGGGAGGTCCGCTTCACCGCCCGCAGTGAGGCCGAGATAGCAGAGATCCGCGACCTGGTCGTCGCCGCCGGGTTCGCTCCGGCCAGACCGTTCTTCAAGGGCCACCAGCTCATCCAGCCGGTCTACGGCATGGCGGCGGTGCAGGCCTACCTGGCCGCTAGACAGGCGGCCGAGGAACACGCCGCCCGGGCTGCGGTCGGCCGTGGGCGACGGGAGGCGGGGCGGACCACCGGCGGGCACGGCGCCTCCGGCGGGCACGCCCCGACGGTGCACGCGGCCGGGACGCATGCCGGCGGAACGCACGGATCCGGTACGCACGGATCCGGTACGCACCCGGGTGGGGCGCACGGCCCCGGCCTGCACACCACCGGGGCGCACGCCGGCAGCGCGGCGCACCGCTGCGAACGCGAGGAGGCGGCCGCCGGAGCAGCCGTGGCGGCTGCGGCCGCGGCAGCCACGGCCGCGCAGGCGGCCCGGCGACGCACCGTCGAACCCTTCCCCGCCCAGATCGAACGGGACACCGCCGCCGACCGGATCTCCCCGTCGGAGGCCCGGACGACCACCTGACGACCGCCCCCCGACGGACGACGGCACCGTCCGTCCGCTCCGCCCCGGCCGCCGAGGCCAGTTCCGGCCGCCGGGGCACGATCGACGGACACCGACGGACACGACGGACACCGACAGGCCCCGCGCGCACCGTCGTCCACGATGGCGCACGGTGGCGCACGGTGGCGCACGGCCCGCACCCACGCCCGCTCCGCGATCACGGCCCCGGATACGCCCATGCGTGTGGTCGTGGTGACGTCCGCACCCGCATCCGCGTCCCTCGACATGGTGATCGCCGTTGTGATCGTGAGTGCGGTTGCGCGGGTGGTTGTGCGGGCGCAGGTTCGCGCCGTGGGCGTGGACGCCAGCCTCCGGAGGGCCTACGGTGGCACATCAACTGCCTTGCAGTCATAGCGGCCCTACACCCTCTGACCAGCTGCGACGCGCTCGCACCTACGCCTCCCCCGCCACTGCGCAGCACCACCCCGCCGGCCCGCGCCGGCTCCCCGCCAGCCCCCGCCCGACCGTTCCACCGCCCCGTCGCCCCCGGTCGTCACCGGAACCGGCCGGGCGGCAGCGGGTTCCGGGCATTCCATCGGATTGGTCACCCAGCGCACCGAGGGCCTACCGTAGAGTGAGCACAGATGATCGACCGTCAGAAACCCATCTCCCTTTCCGAGAAGACGAGATGACCAACCGTCACGCGACTTCAGCCGAGCCACCCCCGGGGCCCGGCGAGCCGGAGGACGTACCGCTGGAGTTCACGGCCTTCTGTGAGCTCCACCGCCCCCGGTACCTCAGCTACGCCAGGGTGTGGCTGACCGAGCACGGCGGCGCGGCCACCGCCGTCCAGCAGGCATTCGCCGAAATCGCGGTGCACTGGCGCGAGTTGATGGGAAGCTCCAATCCGACCGCGCACGCCTGGGAGATCCTGCGCGGCACCGTCGCCGAGCACACCCGCCGGGAGTCGCCGGACCCGCACCGCCACCCGGCCGACGACGACCTGGCGATCCTGCACTACGTCGTCGGCCTCGCTGCCCCCGAGATCGCCGACGTCATCGGCACCGACGCCGCCAGCGTGGCCGGACGGCTCCGCCGCACCATGCTGCGCGAGGCCTCCGGCTGGTGACCTCGCGCGCCGTGGGCCCACGCGCCCGACGCGCTTCGCACACCCCGCGCGCTCCGTGCGCCCCGCGCGCCCCGCGCGTCTTCCGGACGGCCTCAGACCCGCTCGCCCGTCACGTCGAACAGGTGGTGCACCGGGTCGTGGATCAGGTACCGGGAGAACGACTCGACCGTGAACCGCGCCCCGTCGCTCCGGTTCCCGGTCCGCCGCCACTGCTCGTCGGCCACCCGCTCGAAGTCCGCGGCCAGCGTCTCCGCCGCCTCCGCCAACTCCCCGGCCACCACCTGCGGCAGCTGCTCCCCGTAGCGCTCGGCGACGGCCGTCTCGTCCTGGTCCCAGTTCGAGAACAGCGGGTCGTCCCGGTCGAGCATCAGGTTCAGCCGGATGTGGAACAGCCGGAAGACGTCCCGGACGTGACACGCGTACTCCAGGTCCGACCAGACCCCCGGCTCCGGCCGACGACGCAGCCCCTCCTCGTCCCCGGCCAGCACCGCCAGCCAGCCCTCCGCGTTCGCCCGGATCATCCCGGCGACGTCCTCGCGCGCCACCTTCGGTGTGTCCAACCCGCAGTCGGAGCAAGGGCGTTCGAGCACCCAGGTCCAGTCCTTGGTGTCGGGGACGATCTCCCCGGCGACGGCGTTCACAGGAGCCTCGGCGTTCTCGGAAGTACTCATGGGCCCAGCATGGCCGCCACCGCGGACGCCCCACCAGCGGCAGGAACGCCAGCAGCCGCCGAAATACTGCCAGTCCGCCCCCGTGGCCGATCAGCTCTCGCGCTCGTACTCCTCCCGCGCCGCCAGCAGGCTGCCCAGATTCTCACGACTCCACGCGCACACCGCGTCCATCGGCCCCAGCAGCGTCCGGCCCAACGGCGTCAGCGCGTACTCGACCCGCGGCGGATTCCCGCCGTACTCGGTACGCGCCACCACACCGTCCTGCTCCATCGAACGCAGCGACTCCGCCAGCACCTTGGCGGTGATCCCCACCAACGGCACCCGCAGCTCGGAGAAACGGCGCGGACCACCCTCCAGGCACCGCAGGATCTTCCACGACCACTTCCGGCTGCCCAGCACCGGCACGGCCGACACCGGACAGTCGGGGAAGAAATCCGCCGTCAACGGCGTCGGGGCGCTCCCCTGCTCCACACTCACTGCCCACTCCCCTGTCGGCCCCCTGGCAACCCCACGACGGTACCCGCCGCCGCCCGGGCACCGTCCCGGTACCGTTGAAGTAACCGGCACCCCCCGGTCTACCGTCACCGCACCGGCGGGCGACAGCGCCCGCCCCCAGCGGACGGGAGACCGCCTTGACCACCCCTGACACCACCGGCCCTGACACCACCGGCCCTGACACCACCGGCCCTGACACCACCGGCCCGGAGCACACCCCGCACCACACCGACGTCATCGTCTACGGCGCGGGCGGCCAGGTCGGCCGCGCCGTCGTCACCGAAGCCCTCCGCCGCGGGCTCACCGTCACCGCCGCCGTCCGCCACCCCGAGCGCCACGCCGACCTCGACCGCGACGGCGTCACCCTCCTGCGCTGCGACATCACCGACCCCGCCGCCGTCGCCGCCACCGCCCCCGGGCACGCCGCCGCCGTCTGCACCGTCTACACCCCCGACACCCCCTCCACCGACTTCTACCGCGCCGCCACCAACGCCCTGGTCGACGGCCTCGACCGGGCCGGCGTACGACGGCTCGTCCACGTCGGCGTCGCCACCACCCTGCAGACCGCCCCCGGCACCGCCGTCCACGACGACCCCGACTTCCCCGACGCCTACCGCGCCTTCTCGCTCGGCCACGCCGCCGCCCTCGACCTGCTCCACGACTCCCCCGCCACCCTCGACTGGGTCGTCGTCACCCCGCCGATGGACCTCGACCGCACCGCCCCCGGCACCGGCCGCTACCGGGTCGGCGGCCCCCAGGTCCTCGGCCCCCGCATCGCCCAAGCCGACCTCGCCGTCGCCGTCGTCGACGAACTCACCGCCCCCGCGCACCACCGGCAGCAGATCGCCGTCGCCGAATGACCACC